>ONKY01000162.1 GCA_900318585.1 uncultured Prevotellaceae bacterium | reverse complement strand
GACATCATGGAGGAGGTGGGCTACCATCCCAACTATGTATCCAGCAGTCTCCATGCTAATGCCCATGTCCACTCCAACGGCACGCAGGTGACCCACGAGATGCGCTGCGACGGAGCTGAGGATGAGTTCCATACATACGCCATCCTCTGGACGGCGAAGAACATCACCACATACGTGGACGGTAAGGTGCAGCTCTCCTATGACAACCGTGGCCTTGGCCGCGACGACTGGCCCTACGACGATCCCTTCTACGTCATCCTGAACCTCGCCTGGGGCGGTGACTGGGGCGGTGCGCAGGGCGTGGACGAGAATGCCCTTCCCGCTACGATGGAAATCGACTACGTCCGCGTATTCCAAAAGAAATAATCAAGAATAGAGCAATATGAAAAGGTCTTTTCCGATAGCTTTATCATTTATCATGTGTCATTTGTCATTCAGCCCCGCAGGGGCGCAGGTCTATCTCGATGAGAACGCTCCCGTGGAACAGCGTATCGATGATGCGCTGAGCCGCATGACGCTCGACGAGAAGATTGCTGTGATCCATGCGCAGTCGAAGTTCTCCAGCCCCGGCGTGAAGCGTCTCGGCTTCCCTGACCTGTGGACGGACGACGGCCCCCACGGCGTGCGCCCCGACGTGCTGTGGGACGAGTGGGTACAGGCAGGACAGACCAACGACTCGTGTGTGGCCTTCCCGGCACTCACCTGTCTGGCAGCCACGTGGAACCCCGACTTGGCCCGCCTCTATGGCGAGAGCCTCGGTGAGGAGGCCCTCTACCGGAAGAAAAACGTCATCCTCGGCCCTGGCGTGAACATCAACCGCACACCGTTAGGCGGACGTAACTTCGAGTATATGGGCGAGGACCCCTACCTGGCCTCACGGATGGTGGTGCCCTACGTACAGGGTCTGCAGTCGAAGGGTGTAGCTTCCTGCGTGAAGCATTATGCGCTGAACAACGACGAGGAGTACCGCCACCAGGTGAACGTCAAGGTCAGCGACCGCGCCCTCCACGAGATCTACCTGCCCGCCTTCCGTGCCGCCGTGCAGGAGGGTGGTGCCTGGGCCATCATGGGTGCCTACAATCTCTACAAAGACCAACACAACTGTCACAATACCATCCTCCTGAACAAGATCCTGAAGCACGACTGGCAGTTCGACGGCGTGGTCATCAGCGACTGGGGCGGCTGCCACGACACGGAGGAGGCCATCGCCAATGGTCTCGACCTGGAGTTTGGCACGTGGACGGATGGCCTGACCATGGGACGTACCAATGCCTATGACAGCTACCACATGGCCGAGGCATACAAGCGTCTTATCCTCGAAGGTAAATACACCACGAAGGAGCTCGACGAGAAAGTGCGCCGCGTGCTCCGCCTGTTCTATCGCACGACGATGCAGCGTGAAAAACCCTATGGCTTCCTCTGCTCCGAGGCTCACTACGACGCTGCCCGGAAGATAGCGCAGGAAGGTATTGTGCTGTTGAAAAATGAAGCTCCCCTTTCTTCTCCCGAGAGGGAAACATTACCTCTGTTGCCGCTGACGGAAGAGAGGTTGAAATCGTTGCATGAAGCTCGCATGTCAAATGAAGCCCCTTCGGGGGCAGTAGGGGGGACTTCCATCCTCGTCGTGGGCGAGAACGCCATTAAGATGATGACCGTCGGCGGCGGATCCTCCTCCCTGAAGGTCCAGCACGAGATACTGCCCCTCGACGGCCTCACAGAAAAATTATCCATTATCAATTCTCCATTATCCATTGACTACGCCCGTGGCTATGTCGGTGACACCATCCAGAGCTTTGACGGCGTCACTGTAGGCCGCAGCCTCCGCGAGACGCGCTCGCAGGCCGAACTGACCGCCGAGGCTGTGGAGAAAGCGAAGGAGGCCGATGTGGTCATCTTCTTCGGTGGACTGAACAAAAGCGACTATCAGGACTGCGAGGGTCACGACCGTAAGGAGTACGGTCTGCCCTACAGACAGGACGAGCTGATAGAGGCCATTCTGAAGGTGAACCCCCGCATGGTCTATGTGAACATCAGCGGCAATGCTGCCGCCATGCCGTGGGCCGACCGCGTGCCCGCCATCCTGCAGGCTTGGTTCCTCGGTTCCGAAGCTGGCACGGCTATCGCCTCCGTCCTCTTCGGCGACGTGAACCCCTCTGGCAAGCTGCCCTACACATGGTACCAACGGCTCGACGACTGCGGCGCCCACGCACTGAAGGCATTCCCCGGAGAGTGGCGCGACGACTACAAAATCATTGACGAGGAGTACAAGGAGGATATCTACGTGGGCTACCGCTGGACGGACAAGCAGAAGATACGTCCGCTCTTCGCCTTCGGCCACGGCCTGAGCTACACCACCTTCCAGCTGGGGAAGCCTGTGGCAGACAAACGGCAGATAACGGCTGATGAGAAGATTTCTTTCTCTGTTCCTGTCACCAACACAGGCTCCCGCGCCGGTGCGGAGACCGTACAGCTCTACGTTCGCGACGTGAAGGCCAGCGTGGACCGTCCCGTGAAGGAGCTGAAAGCCTTCCAGAAAGTATTCCTCCAGCCTGGCGAGACGCAGACCGTCAGCCTTACCATCGACCGCTCGGCCCTGAGCTTCTACGACAGTGAAGCAGGCGGATGGACGGCCGAGCCAGGGAAGTTTGAAGCGCTCATCGGCACCTCCTCTAACCGTCTCGTTGGCAAATGCTCATTTGAACTGAAGTGATTTTCTTAAATATTAGTAGTTAGTTTTTTAGGCCAAAGATTCTTTTCGGGTTTCCTTTCTAAGGAATCTGGGAGTCAAGGAACATACGGCCCAGCGCCGAGTTTCCTTTCTTCCTGGGTTCCTTAGAATTCTTTTTTCACTTTTCACTCCATTCCCTTTCAAAGAAAGCGCTCGGCCGAAGGACGCTTTCAAGGAAAGAACCCGTAGCCTCATTCCCGAGCTACGCTCGCCTACCCGTAGCCTCATTCCCGAGCTGCGCTCGCCTACCCGTAGCCTTTCACTTTTCCTTTTTTTTCGTACCTTTGAGCTACCTCTTAGGTACTCTCGTTCGGAAAAACTCAAAAACATTTGGTTTTTCACTCGCTTATTCGTACCTTTGTCCCACAAAATTGAATGAGGATGAAGAAGATAAATTTAATTGTCGCTTTTCTCTGTACCTTTTCCGTGGTCTTCGCGACTCCTCAGAAAGAGCTGCGGGAGTACTGCAAACAGATTGACGATGCCATCGCCCATTCGCAGAACTACGTGGCTGCCCACGAGCTGAAGATCGGCGAGGCGCGGCGTGCGTTGGCCTTGGAGACAACAGAGAGAGGAAAGTACCAGCAGAGCTTCAGGCTCTATGAGCTTTACAAACCGTTCGTCAGTGATTCGGCCATGTATTTCCTTCGCCAGTGTGTCACGCTGGCCGACGGCATGGGCGACGAGTCGTCGGCCGTGAAGTGCCGCTCGCTGCTGGCCATTCGCTGTGCCAATATCGGCATGTACGACGAGGCACTGAACATCCTCGACGGCATTAATGTTCAACGTTCTTTGCAAGACCTCCGCGAAGCGCCTGAGCACCTACGGAGCGCAAGAAAGCGAGCAAGCTCGAGCGCAACGTTCAATGTTCAACGTGACACAGCGCTCGGAACATACTACGAGGCATACAATAGTGTGTATAGCGAGTTGGCATATTACACCCGCCTTGAAGACATGCGCCAGCTGTATAGCGAGCAGGCCGCTCGCTACGAGCAGCTGATGCTGCAGACGCTGCCTCCGACGAGCGAGTCGTGCTTCCTGCGCAGGGAGCAGCGTGCCCAGGCAGAGGGACGGTTGGACGAGGCACTGAAGATCAACGACGAGTGGATGAAGACGGTGGAGACGGGCTCCCATCCATACGCCATGGTGGCGCTCTACCGCTATATAGAGTACAAACTGCAGGGCGACAGTACACAGATGATCCACTGGTTAGTGGAGTCGGTGCTGGCCGACATCCGCAACTCGGCGATGGACCAGGGATCGATGTGGGAGCTGGCCAATGAGCTGATGCTGAAAGGTGAGATTGACAAGGCGTCGAGCTATATCAGCTTTACCAGCGACTGCGCGAACCGCTATGGCTCGCGCCAGCGCAACTGGCAGATAGCACCACTGCTCACTACCATAGCGAAGAATTACAAGGCGCAGAGCGAGCGTAACACGACGCAGCTGACAACGGCGCTCATCGTCATCAGCGTGCTTCTGCTGCTGCTCTTGGGTGTGCTCGTCTTCCTCCACCGCCGTAACAAGCAGTTGGGTACGGCACGGAATGCGCTGAAGGAGAAGAACGACGAGCTGGCAGCGGTGAACGCCCAGCTGTCAACGCTCAATGATCAATTGTCAACGGTCAACTGCCAATTGTCAACGGTCAATGGGCAGTTGTCGGAGAGCAACCGTGTGAAGGAGGAGTATATTGGGCGGTTCATGAGTCTCTGCTCGCAGTATATTGACAAACTGGATGACTACAGGAAGATGGTGAACCGAAAGATGAAGAACAAGGAGTTGGAGGACCTGTTCCGTCTCTCGAAGTCGACGGAGCTGAAGGAACGGGAGTTGGAGGAGCTGCTGCTGAACTTCGACTCGGTGTTCCTGCACCTCTTCCCCAACTTCGTCAGTGACTTCAACAGCCTGCTGCTGCCGGAGATGCAGGTGCAGCCGAAGGAGGATAACCGCCTGACGACGGAAATCCGCATCTTCGCCCTCATCCGCTTAGGCATTGAGGACTCCTCAAAGATTGCTGAGTTCCTGCACTACTCCGTCAACACAATCTATAACTACCGTGCCCGCATCAAGAACGGCGCCGTCATCAGCCGCGAACAGTTCGAGAAGCAGGTGAAAACGCTGTGATATACCTACCCCCCGCCCCTCCCCGGGGAGTTTTTTATTTATACCTTAGTTTCCCGTTCTGTATATACAGTCCCTTGGGGTTTGTCAGGCGGCGGCCGTGGAGGTCGTAATATACCTCGCGGCGGGGATCGTCGGCGGCCGGAAGGGTGCGTATGGCGTTGGCGGGATTGTCAATCATGAAGATGTAAGTGTTCAGGCTGCGAGCCGGCATATCAACGGTAACCTTTTTCGTAGGTTCATCAATGACGATAACCTTCTCCTGGCAGAGATTCTCGGTCTCATTACCAGTAGACAACAGATGAGTGCCGCTCTTCACGCTATAGGGCAGTACCAGTTCCAGATTGACAGCATTCTTCGTCGTATCAATAGCCATGACGATGAGCGAATCACCTTTGATGTATGCGGAATACTCGGCAGCGGCTTCTGAACCGGAGGTCATGTCGCGTGAGGTACTTAGACGTGTGGAGCCGGTGACGTGCTTGGAGAAGTGGGACATAACGAAAGCACGAGGCAGCAGCTTGTTCTTCGTATTCTTCATATTCCCGACGTTGTATTTCGTCTCCCCCGTGCCGACGAAGGCCCAGTGGGCACGCATATACCAATAGATATAGCCTGTGCAGCCAGCCAGCATACACTCGTTGAGCTCCTCGGCAAAGATGAGCTGCTCGTGCCAGTTAGGCAAGTGGTCAATGTTGTCGGTTACGGAGTGCTCCGTCATCCACACTTCTTTACCATACTGGGCTGCCAGCTTGGCGGCGCTCTTCAGGTTGCCAAGGGGCGGGTGACCGTAGATGTGTCCGGCAATGATGTCCACCTGCTGGCGTGCCACGGGGTCGTTGAGTAGCTTATTACTGTACGAGGGGTCGAAGCCTAAGGGTTCGGCGCTGATGAGGCGCACACCCTTGTAGGTCTCGCGGTCGAGCATGTGGGCATAGTTCTTCACGAGCTTTAACTGCTCATCGGGGGTGTAGAGACATCCCGAGTAGTTCACCCACCAGTCAGGTTCGTTCTGTACTGACACGGCGTCAACTTTCACACCGTTCTTCTTCATGTACTCGAGGAAAGTGTTGAGCCAGGGGAAGAACTTGTCATAGCAGTCCTCACGCAACTTGCCCCTCTTGTTTTGGGGGTCATTATCATTCTTTTCGTTCACTTTGCCACCCTGTGCGGTGCCGTTGGTCTTGTAGTCGCCCGGGGGTGACCAGGGCGTGCCGAAGACGATGCCGCCGCGTTGCTTCACAATCTTGGCTGAGGGCAGTGAGCCCTTCCAGTCGTAGGGCGTGTCGTAGTTGTTCCACTCTGGCACGATGACGTCGCCCACGAAGTTGGGCGAGATCTCCATGCGCATGATGTTCAGGCCGATTTGCGACGTAGACCCGTAGAGCAGTTTCACGGGGTTGGTGTCGTTGCCAAAGGGGCACATGGCGCCGTCGCAGCAGGCAGCGCCGAAGCCAGTGATGGTCTGGCAGCGGGTGTCACTCACCTTGACAGTAATCGTTGCAGCGGAGACATTGAACACTGTCAGGGCGTTGAGAGTAATCAATAGTGATAGTAGCTTCTTCATTTGATGATAGGAATAAATTCGGCTGCAAAGGTACGAAATAATTATGAATTATGATCGCAATTCATAATTATTTCGTAATTCGTAATTCATAATTCATAATTATTTCGTAATTCGTAATTCATAATTCATAATTATTTCGTAATTCGTAATTCATAATTCATAATTATTTTGTATCTTTGCAGCGTCTTAACCAATTAACTGTAATATTATGGGTATACTTTATTCTATCCTTATTGGATGTCTTGCCGGTTTCTGCGCCGGTAAGTTGATGAAAGGCGGAGGTTTCGGCCTGATTATGAACATTGTACTTGGTCTGCTCGGCGGTGCTCTCGGCGGCTGGCTGTTCTCGCTGTTAGGCATAGAGTGGGGTGGCATCTTGGGTCAGCTCGGTACGGCCATCGTCGGTGCTGTCGCCATTCTCTGGATTGCTTCGCTTCTCAAGAAGTAGGGGATACCCACCCCCGCCTCTCCAGGGAGGGGCGCGGGAGGCTTCCCATACCGCCTGCTGATGAACCGTATCAACTGGATAGACTGGACGAAGGCTGTCGCAGTAATTACTGTCGTCTATTGCCACCTGCCTCAGCAGGCGGACAGTTTCTATTTCCGCTACCTTCAGGCGGGCGTCATCACCCTCTTCTTCTTTGTCTCAGGCTACCTGAAGAAAGATCGGGGATCGGCGGCCGGGAACTGGCGGAAATATTGGCGGGGGCTCATCCTCCCCTACCTGCTCTACAATCTGGTTTTCTTGCCGTACTGGGTGTTGAGGTTCTATCTGCAGACCGGTGCCATGCCTGGCGTTGGCGACGTGATGAGGCCTGTGCTGGGCGCCTTGCTGTTAGAGCATAGCGGCAGCTTCTGCGAGGTGCTGAACGGCCCGTTGTGGTATCTGCCATCCATCCTGATACTCCACGTCATTACCGACCTGTTCCACCGCTCGCGCCATGCGTTCACGATCATTGCCGTGCTGTGCATCGCCTCGTTCTTCCTCTATTACGCCTACCGCTACTATGACCTGCCCCGCAGCATGACGCCTATGGGTACCATCCGTCGCCTACCTTATTATTATTTAGGCTATGTGATGGGGCGGCTTGGCCTGTTCCGTGAGACGAAGTGGGGGCGTGACCTGTTGTTGACGGCTGTCAGCCTCGTGTTGAGCATCCTGGTGTTCCATTGGCATGTGCAGGAGACGCGACTGCTTCCCCACATTGCCTGGTTCTATCCGTTCAACCTCTGCTTCCTTTTCACGGTGCTGTGTGGCTGCCGGTTGCTCAACGGCTATGCGCCCCGCTGGATGGTGAACCTTTCCATCGGCACGTTGGTCATCATTGGCCTGCATTGGATCGTCATCGGCTGTGTGAATCATGCGCTGATGCCGCTCCTGGGTATGGAGGGGCAGGCGTGCTATACGTGGTATGAGGCTTTGCCGGTGACAGCGTTTGTCGTGGCTGTGCTCTATCCCGTCATCCTCTTTGGCCGCAAGCACATGCCGGTGCTGGTAGGGAAGTGATAAGAGAAGAGTGAAAGGCAACGGACTAAACGGACTGATACGGACAAAGAAGAGTCCGAGACAGTCCGTATAGTCCGAGGCAGAAAAGATAAGAGTTAAAGGCAACGGACAAAACGGACAGACACGGCAAAAGAATAGTCCGAGGCAGTCCGTAAAGTCCGAGGCAGAATAGATAATAGTGAAAAGCAGCGGACTACACGGACGGACACGGACAAAAGAATAGTCCGAGACTGTCCGTAAAGTCCGAGGCAGAATAGATAAGAGTGAAAGGCAACGGACTAAACGGACGGACACGGACAAGAGAAGAGTCCGAGAGAGTCCGTAAAGTCCGAGGGAGAATAGAGTGAAGAATGAAAACATTTCTGGAATATGTAGCTGAGGATATGATGAGGAAGTACGGCACGGACCTGTCGCGTATCGTTGTCGTGTTTCCCAATAAGCGGGCGTCGCTTTTCCTGAACGATGCGCTGGTGAAGCTGGCGGGTCGTCCGTTGTGGTCGCCGCGCTACATCACCATCAGCGAACTGTTCCGTGAGTATGCCTCGCCAGTGCAGGTGGGCGACGAAATCAAGCTGGTGTGCGAGCTTTACCGTGTCTATACGGAGGTGACGGGCTTCGAGGAGACCATTGACCATTTCTACGGCTGGGGGCAGGTACTGCTCAGTGACTTTGATGATGTGGACAAGAACTTGGCGCCTGCCGACAAGGTGTTTGCCAACCTGCGCGACATCCATGAGCTGGACGACGTGAGCTACCTCACCGACGAGCAGCGGGAGCTCCTGCGAAAGTTCTTCTCTAACTTCACCGACGACCACAACTCCAGGCTGAAGGAGCGCTTCCTGCTCCTTTGGTCACGTATCGGCGACATCTATCACCGCTTCAATGAGCGGCTGAAGGAGTTGCAGATCGCCTACGAGGGTGCCCTCTATCGCAGCGTCGTGGAAGCCCCCTCCAAACCTCCCCCTGTAGGGGAGGCTTACTGTCCACCCCATCCCTCCAAACTCCCTCGACTGGGGGAGGCTTCTACCGCAGACTTGGCGCAGCAGGCCTCCCCTACAGGGGGAGGTTTGGAGGGGGCTTACCTCTTTGTCGGCTTCAACCTCTTGCTGCCCGTGGAGCAGCGGCTGTTCGCTCTCCTGAAGGCACAGGGGAAGGCCCGTTTCTACTGGGACTTCGACCGTTACTACATGCAGTCCGAGGCGGGGTATTTCATCTCGCAGTACTTAGACCGCTTCCCCAATGAGTTGGATAGCAGCTGTGAGGAAATCTACGACAGGTTCCGTCAGCCCAAGGATATCCGTTTCATCTCCGCCTCTACGGAGAATGTGCAGGCGCGCTATGTGGCGCAGTGGCTGACAGAGCAGGGACAGGAATCTAGAATTGAGGCGGGACGTCGGACGGCCATCGTCATGTGCAACGAAGCATTGCTGCCCACGGTTATCCACAGCCTGCCACCGTCCGTCGGCAGCGTCAATATCACCACGGGCTATCCCCTCCAGCATACGCCCGTCGCGTCGTTCATCAACCTGCTCTACGCCCTGCTCACCGCCGGCTACGACCCTCAGCGCCAGCGCTACCGCTATCCCTTCCTGAAGCGCATGGAGAAGCATCCGTATATGAAGTATTTGAGCCCCCTCCAAACCTCCCCCTGTAGGGGAGGCTTACAATCTACCCCATCCCTCCAAACCTCCCCCTGTAGGGGAGGCTTACAGTCCACCCCATCCCTCCA
Organism: uncultured Prevotellaceae bacterium; assembly: GCA_900318585.1. Classification (GTDB taxonomy): domain Bacteria; phylum Bacteroidota; class Bacteroidia; order Bacteroidales; family Bacteroidaceae; genus Prevotella. The sequence continues at coordinate 28 of ONKY01000162.1, read as the reverse complement.
AACCTCCCCCTGTAGGGGAGGCTTACAG
>ONKY01000011.1 GCA_900318585.1 uncultured Prevotellaceae bacterium | reverse complement strand
GCCTTGGAAGGTAGCTTTGTGAATCCACTTTAACCCTTTGCGCTCGTCTTGGGGAACGCCTGTGCCTGTCATCAGAAACCAGCCTGTAGCAAACTGTGCCTGGGCATCTCCGCCGTTGGCTGCCAACTCGTACCAGAAGACGCACTCTTCGAGGTTCTTCTCCACGCCGTCGCCGTTCCAGAAAGCTGCACCAACATTCTTCTGGCTTAGAATATGCCCTTGAAATGCGGCCTCGCGATACCAGAGGAAAGCTTTGTAGTGATCTATCTCAACACCATTGCCGAGGTAGTAGGCATTGGCCACATTGACTTGTGACTGCATATCTCCCTTGGTTGCGGCTTTCATATACCACTCAAAGGCTAAAACAGGGTCTTGTTCCACACCTTTACCGTGATAATAACATTCACCGACGTTGAAGCAGCCATAGACATCATCAAGCTTTGCAGCCTTCATATACCACTCAAAAGCCAATTCAAGGCTGACCTTTACGCCAGTGCCACGCTCATAACAGACACCAAGGTTGTTCATCGCCTTGGTATCACCCGCATAAGCCTTTTCGCGGTAATCGTCAGCCCTGTTACGCTCTTTTGGCATAATTGGTGAGATAGCCTTTCCCAAGCAGTTCGATGTTCAGAAGTGGCTTATGATAGTACCTTCGTTCGTTATTTTAACTGCTTTCCGTCTGAGAATGCATTGCCAACAGTCTTTCCCAACTGGATGTAGGTGTGGTGAACAGGGTCAAAGGTTATCAGTTCCATCTTCTCTACGCTTGGTTTCCCGTCTTCGGCCAGATATTTCTCGTCACAGAGGATGTTGACGATTTCTGCTACGAGGTAATAACCTGTCTCGCTCTCGTCTATCTTCTGCTTTACTCGACATTCAAGGGTCATTGGGAAATCCTTGAACACTGGAGCATTTACATTGGGAGCCTTTTCAATAGTCCAGCCCGTCTTTTCCATCTTGTCGGGAGTGTTCCTCCCGCTCGCAATGCCTACATAGTCAGAAGCTACCATCGTTTCTGTTGTAGCGAAAGCAACCGTAAACTCCGGGTTGTCTGAAAGATTATCCGTTGTCTGGTGAGAACCGAGTGAGATGATGATTTCGTGCATATCCCATTGGCCACCCCATGCTGCGTTCATAGCATTGGGCTTACCTTCATTATTATAAGTACCGATGATCAGTACGGGTTGTGGAAGAATCCACGCTGTTGATTTGAAACTCTTCATAATATATAGTTTTATTGTTATATTTCTTTGCAAATATACGGATTTTGCAGGAATAAAACGAATTTTGCACCATAGTTTTAGGAATGTTTCACTACTCTCTGGAGAAATCCGGCCATAGAGAAAGACTTTATGATATAAATAAGGAACTAAAGAAGTCCGTGCCATTATCTTGTGACACGGACGTTTCTTTCTACAATCCTTTTACCCAAGTCTCTAATTCCTGTACTCTGTAGGTGTGATTCCGACCTGCTGCTTGAACAGGCGGGTGAAGTGCTGTGGATATTGGAAGCCGAGCTTATAGGCCACCTGATTGATGGTCAGCTCCTTGTCCATCACGTACTGCTTCGATAGGTCGATGACCTTGTTTTGGATATAGCGCTGTGCCGTGAGGCCAGTTTCTTTCTTGATGAGATCGCCGAAATAGCCTGGCGAGAGAAATACCTTTTCAGCAAAGTAGGATACTGATGGTAGTCCTTTTCGTTCAGCATCGCCACTGCGGAAATACTCCTCCAGGTTGTGCTGGAAACGGTTCATGATGTTGCTGTTAACCTTGTGACGGGTAATGAACTGACGGTCGTAGTAGCGCATGCAATAGTCCAGCAACATGCCGATGGCATCGGTGATGAGTGTCTGCGAGTGCTTGTCTATGGGGTGCTGCAACTCCTCCTCGATGCTGTCGAGTAGGTCGCTGACAATGCGCTGCTCACGTTCTGAGAGATGTAGGGCTTCGCGCTGATCATAGTCGAAGAATGTGTATTCGTGGATGCGTTTTGCCAGCGATGTGCCATAGATAAGGTCGGGATGGAACAGCAGTCCTCGCGATGCGGGCATGGGTTTCGAGTCGTCCCATTCCACCTCTACCACCTGCCCGGGCTTGAAACTCACGACGGTTCCCTCTTGATAGTCGTACTTCTCGCGTCCATAGCGGATAGAACAGCCTGCACCCTGTTTTAAGAACAGAGCATAGAGGCCATAGTTCAGGCGGCTGTGATTGAGACTTGCCAATGTCTCCGTATGGTTAACAATGGTAACCAAAGGATGCAGCGTCTCCCATCCGTACAGCTTGTTATACGCATCGACCGAGTCGATTTGGATAATCTTTTCCTCTGCCATATTATTGTATTTTTGAATTTTAATCATTTGTTGAAGTTCTTTGGCTGCAAAGGTACAGCCTCTATGCGTGAAATAGAAGAATAAAGTATGTGAAACGGGAAAAATAGGCTAGGACAAGCCCTTACGATAGGCCAAGGGAGTGACGCCCGATTTCATCTTAAAGAAATTGGTAAGTGCCGACTGATCGTTGAAGCTCAGATCGAAGGCGATTTCGTTGATGGTCTTCTCTGTAGTTTTCAGTTGTATACAAATCTCATTGTAGAGGAAGTTCGATAAATAGCCATAGACGGTATTGCCTGACATCTCCTTGACGGTGCGCGAGAGATAGCTGGGGGTGATGTTCATCCTGTCGGCGTAGAACTGCACTTGGCGTTCCTTCCTAAAATGACGTGAGGCCAGATGGAGGAAGATTTTCAGGATGTTGTCCTTGTACTTCATGTCGTGGGCGTTCACCTCTTTTCCGGTAATTAGTTCGGCCATTATGAGCAGACAAATACTGAGTTGATATCTTATCATCTCATTTTTATAGAGGTGGGGCTGGTTGATGGTCTTCTGGATGTTGTGGAAGGCATCGGAAAACGTTGTGGCTTTCATTTCATTGAGCGGTGCCACGGGGAAGGTGCTGAAAATCTCCATCGGTGAATAGTTCTGCAGGAGTTCGTTCTTGCTGATGATGTCTTCAAAGTAGTTTTTCTCAACCAGCAGGTGTTCTGACAACTGGTCGTCAGCACAGTTCACGAAAGCGTAGGAGGTGTATGGCAAGCTGATAAACAGGTCGTGCATGTCGAGCTGTAGCATATTGTTGTTGACCAGATACGTCTGTGAACCGTCAACCATCAGTGTGATGGAATAGAAACTACTCAGCCTGTTGGGAACCTTCATGGAGCGTAGCATACTACTGTCGGCCGAGAAGCAGAGCACTGCAGAGGCGAATACGGTGTTGATCTGATTAAGATCTGCAAATTCTTCTAGGTTATATATGTCAGAGCAAGCCATATAGTCGGTTTTATGGTGCAAAAATAAAAATAATTTCCCAACAATCCAAACATCTGTTTAGGATTTTGCAAAAAAGAGTCCGTTTTTTGCAAGATACGTACAGGAAAAACTTCATATCTTTGCAACCGAAAGAATAACTAAAAACAAAAAGCGTATGTTAACATTAATCGTGTTGTTGCAACTACTGATTGTTCTCGCCCTTATTTTCATAGGTGCCAGGGTAGGTGGTATCGGCCTGGGTATCTATGGTATGGTGGGCGTGTTTATCCTCGTGTTCCTCTTTGGGATGCATCCTGGTAAGATTCCCATCGACGTGATGCTGATCATCGTGTCGGTGATTACTGCGACGGCTGCTCTGCAGGCTGCTGGCGGTCTCGACTATTTGGTAGGCCTTGCCGCCAAATTCCTCAGGAAGCACCCTACACACATTACTTATTACGGTCCGCTGACCACTTGGCTCTTCTGTCTGGTAGCAGGAACGGCACATACTTCTTATTCGCTGCTGCCCATCATCTCGGAAATTGCCAAGAACAGCAAGATTCGTCCTGAGCGCCCGATGACAGTGGCTACCATCGCAGCCTCGTTGGGTATCACTGGTAGTCCGATGTCGGCTGCTACGGCAGCTGTCATCAGTACTGACCTGCTGGGTGGACAGGGTATCGAGCTGAAGGATATCCTGCTAGTGTGTATTCCCGCTTCGCTGATTGCCATCCTTGTAGCGTCGTTTGTGCAGAACCGTGTGGGTAAGGAACTCGACGAGGATCCGGAGTACCTGCGTCGTGTGAAGGAAGGTATTATCAATCCTGAGGCTGAGGCCAAGGCGATGGAGCAGATGACTCATCAGCCAGCCCCTCATGCCAAGCGTGCTGTGTTGGCTTTCCTGTTGGGCGTGGTGCTAGTGGTGCTTTTCGGCAGTGTGCCTTCATTGCGTCCTTCGTTTGAGGTCGACGGTGTCACCAAGCAACTCTCTATGCCAGAGACCATAGAAATCCTCATGATGTCGATAGCTGCGCTTATCCTCATCGTGGGCAAGGCAGGTGTGAAGAAGGCTGTCAGTGGCAACATCTTCGGCGCAGGTATGAATGCGATGGTGAGCATCTTCGGTATTGCGTGGATGGGCGACACGTTCTTCAATGGCAACATCGAGTTCTTCAAGTCACACATCGCCGACGTGGTGACTCAATATCCTTTCCTCTTCTCTGTGGCACTCTTCATCATGAGCATCATGCTCTTCTCACAGGCTGCCACCGTGCGTACGCTCTATCCGTTGGGTATCGGACTGGGTATCACGCCACTTGCCCTCGTGGCTATGTTCCCTGCCGTCAATGGCTATTTCTTCATTCCTAACTATCCTACAGAGGTGGCTGCCATCAACTTTGACACCACGGGAACAACACGTATCGGCAAGTATGTGCTCAACCACTCCTTCCAGCTATCCGGATTCATCACGACTTTTGTCAGTATCGGCATCGGTTATCTGATAATTACATTCCTATATTAATAAATAAAACTTACTAACAAATCTTTTAAGCTTATGAAAACTATGCGTAACATTCTGGTGCTCGTAGCACTGTTGGTTTCTGTCTCTGTAGTAGCAAAGCCGAAAATCCGTATCATCGCCACTGGCGGCACTATCGCCGGAGTGAGTGAGTCGTCAACGTCCTCTGCCTATAGTGCAGGACAGGTGGGTGTCCAGACCTTGATTGATGCTGTTCCACAGATGCTCTTCTTGGCCGATATCAGCGGTGAACAGCTGGTAAACATTGGTTCTCAGGACATGAACGACGAAGTGTGGTTGAAACTCGCCCAGCGCATTAACCAATTGCTCAATGAAGAGGACTATGACGGTGTAGTCGTGACTCACGGAACAGACACGATGGAAGAGACAGCCTATTTTCTGAATCTGACGGTGAAGAGTGACAAGCCCGTTATTCTCGTAGGTTCCATGCGCCCCTCTACTGGTATAAGCGCCGATGGTCCTGGTAACCTCTATGCTGGTGTCGCAGCAGCAGCAAGTCCAGCTTCTAAGGGTCGTGGCGTGATGTGCTGCATGAACAATCTTCTGCTCGATGCCAAGGATGTGATAAAAATGCACACTACCGATGTGGCAACCTTCCAGAGCGCCAACTATGGTAAAGTGGGTTATGTCTACAATGGTGAGGCCATCTACAACCGTAGCATTGATAACCTTCACACCACAAAGAGTGAGTTCGATGTGACCGGTCTCGAGCGTCTGCCTCAGGTAGGTATTGTCTATGGCTATGCCAACTGTTCTCCCCTGCCATTCCAGGCATTTGTTGATGCAAACTTCGACGGTATTGTTTTGGCTGGTGTTGGCGATGGCAACTTCTACAAGGATGTGTTCGATGTAGCCCTGAAAGCTCGCGAGAAGGGTATCAACGTGGTTCGTTCTTCGCGTTGCCCGACTGGTCCTACCTGCCTGAACGGTGAGGTGGATGACGAGAAATATGAGTTCGTGGCTGCCCTGGCACTGAATCCCCAGAAAGCTCGCGTGTTGCTGATGCTGGCTCTGACCAAGACGCATGACTGGAAGCAAATTCAGGAATATTTTAAGAAGTACTAATTATGAAGAAGATCATGTTATTAAGCCTGCTCTTTGTGCCTGTGACGATGATGGCACAGCAGGATAAGGACGCTTCGGCATGTGAGGAATCTTTGTTCGAGAAAGTTACGAAGATAGAAAAGAAACAAGATAATTTCCATTTCCTGCTGAACATGAACAATAGTTTCGACTACAATCAGGCCGATGGTGAGTTCCAGAATGCTAAGTTCAACATGCGCCAGCTTCGTATTGAGGCCAAGGGAAACATCAATGACACTTTCTCGTTCCGCTGGCGTCAGCGACTGAACCGTAACAATACGCCCGCTCCCGATGGTATCGACAACATGCCTTCGTCGTCCATCGACGTGGCCGGCATCGGTGTCAATGTGAGCGACAAATTCTCGATGTTCCTTGGTAAGCAGTGTGCAGCCTATGGCGGTATGGAATTCGATCTCAACCCCATCGAGATTTATGAGTATTCCGACATGGTCGACTATATGAGTAACTTCCTCACTGGTGCCAACTTCCAGTTCCAGCTTGCCCCCAATCATCAGTTACAGTTGCAGGTGCTCGACAGCCGTAGTGCCAGCATGAGCGATATGTATGGCGAGGGCTATGCCCAGTCGAAGGTGCCTCTGGTTTATACAGTTAACTGGAATGGTAGTTTTGGTGGTGTATTCAACACGCGTTGGAGTTACTCACTGATGAGTCAGGCTAAGGGTCATCAGAGCCATTACATTGCCCTGGGTAATGAGCTTAATCTCAACAAGTTCAATGCATTCTTCGATGTGATGTACATGCGAGAGGGTATCGATCGCGAGGGGATTGTATCTGACATTGTTGGCTACAACAAGCTTGGTGGTCATCAGAATGATGCCGAATATCTGTCGTTTGTAATGAAAGCTCAGTATCGCTTTAATCCTAAATGGAATTTCTTTGTCAAGGGAATGCTTGAGAACGAAGGATTCTCCAAGGCAAACGGTGCGATTGAAAAAGGCAAGTATCGTACAGCCTTAGGCTATCTTGCAGGTCTGGAGTACTACCCCCTTAAGAACAGCAATCTGCACTTCTTCCTTACCTATGTGGGCCGTCACTACAGTTATACTGACAAGGCAAAGGCCTATGGCGTAGACGATTTCAGCACGAACCGCATTTCACTCGGTTACATCTGGCAGTTGCCAATGTTCTAAGGACTATCGTATCAAGTGTTGTTAGGAAGTGTGAAAGATTAAATCCTAAAGCCCCGATCCTATGCTTAGACTCATGAAAAAACTGTCATTAAACAGTCAGATAATGCTTGCATTGGTGCTTGCCGTTGTGGTTGGCTACTTGCTACAAGATCACACGGTAGTGGCCGAGGCATACATCAGACCTTTGGGAACCATCTTCCTCAATCTTCTGAAATTCATCGTCGTACCGCTGGTCATCCTATCCATCGCTTCGGGCATCCTTTCTATGGAGGATGTCACGAAGGTGGGCAAGCTTGGCATCAGCAGCCTGTTTTATTTCATGACGACAACATTGTTTGCTGTCACGTTGGGACTGCTGATTCCAACACTGATGAAGGGTTGGCTTCCGAGAATCGAGATTCCTGCTGCAGAAGTGGGTGAAGTGCCTCATGTCACGTTTATGGACCAGTTGGTGAGTTTCTTCCCAGGCAACATCATTGAGCCGATTGCCACCACCCAGATGATGCAGGTGATTGTCATTGCCGTCTTTTTCGGTGTGGCTATCGTACATGTAGGCGAAAAGGGTAAGGCTGCACGTGACATCATTCTCAGCTTCAACGAGGTGGTTGCACGCATTCTGTCTTATATCATGGCACTGGCACCTCTGGGCGTGTTCTGTATGTTGACACCGGTTGTCGCTGCCAATGGTCCGAAAGTCCTCGGTTCGTATGCCGTCCTCATCGGTGCCGATTATTTCTGTTTTATCCTACATGCGCTGCTCATCTATGCCTCTGCTGTCTATCTCTTGGGGAAAATTCATCCTATGCGTTTTTTCAAGAAGATGACGCCAGCCATGCTCTTTGCTTTCTCCAGTGACTCCAGCGTGGCTACGCTGCCCTATACCATTGAGTGTACGGAGAAGTTAGGCGTGAAGCGCGACCTCGGCAGTTTCGTACTCTCATTAGGTGCAACCATCAATATGGACGGTGTGGCTATCTACTTAGGTGTCACCTCAGTGTTCATTGCCACCTGTTGCGGCATCGACCTGACCATGCAGCAGTATCTCGCCTTGGCCTTGTCGGCCACAGTGGCATCTGTGGGTACACCTGGTATTCCTGGTGGCTCATTGGCCTTGATGGCAATGGTCTTTGCCTCTGCAGGTATCCCCATTGAGGGTGGAGCCATTGCAGCAGGTATCGACCGTCTGGTTGATATGGGCAGAACAACGATGTCAATCACAGGCGATGCTTCTTGTGCTGTGGTGATGCAGCGATTCATCAATAAAAAATAACTATTCAACAATAATAATTAAAAACATTCTTAGATTATGGCAACAGAAAAATTCAGAGTCGAGTCCGACCTCTTAGGCGAACTCAAAGTTCCAGCAGACGCCCTCTATGGCGTACAGACACAGCGTGGTATCAACAACTATCACATC
>ONKY01000123.1 GCA_900318585.1 uncultured Prevotellaceae bacterium | reverse complement strand
TATCGATGTGGATGCTTTCGCTCCACGACTCTCGTTCTTCTGGGCAATTGGTATGAACCACTTCATGGAGATTGCCAAGATGCGTGCAGGCCGATTGCTGTGGGCTAAGATTGTAAAGAGCTTTGGCGCTAAGAATCCTAAGTCGTTGGCTCTGCGTACCCACTCGCAGACTTCTGGTTGGTCGTTGACAGAGCAGGATCCATTCAACAACGTAGGTCGTACCTGTATCGAGGCTATGGCCGCTGTATTGGGTCACACCCAGTCGCTCCATACCAACGCTCTTGATGAGGCTATTGCCCTGCCTACCGACTTCTCGGCTCGTATTGCTCGTAACACTCAGATTTACATCCAGAACGAGACGAAGGTCTGCAAGCAGATCGACCCGTGGGCTGGTTCTTACTATGTTGAGACCCTCACCAATGAGCTGGTTCACAAGGCTTGGGAGCATATTCAGGAGATTGAGAAGCTTGGCGGTATGGCTAAGGCTATCGAGACCGGTCTGCCAAAGATGCGTATCGAGGAGGCTGCAGCTCGCACTCAGGCTCGTATCGATAGCGGTGTTCAGACCATCGTTGGTACCAACAAGTATCGCCTTGAGCACGAGGATCCTATTGACATCCTTGAGGTAGACAACACTGCTGTACGCAAGCAGCAGGAGGAGAGTTTGAAGGAGGTTCGTGGTAAGCGCGATGAGGCTGCTTGTCAGGCCGCTTTGAAGGCTATCACCGAATGCGTGCGCGACTTCCAGGAGGGCAGGAAGAGTGAGAACAACCTGCTCGACCTGGCTGTCAAGGCCGCACAGTTGCGTTGTACTCTGGGTGAGATTTCAGATGCCTGCGAGGAGATCGTGGGCCGTTATAAGGCAGTAATCAGAACAATTTCAGGCGTGTATAGTTCAGAATCAAAGAACGATAGCGACTTTGAGTTGGCTTGTAAGCTGACTGATGAGTTCGCAGAGAAGGAAGGTCGTCGTCCGCGTATCTTTATTGCCAAGATGGGTCAGGACGGTCACGACCGTGGTGCAAAGGTAGTGGCTACGGGTTATGCCGACTGTGGCTTCGACGTGGATATGGGACCGCTGTTCCAGACACCTGCCGAGGCAGCTCGCGAGGCTGTGGAGAACGACGTCCACGTGGTGGGTGCCTCTTCATTGGCCGCAGGTCACAAGACGCTCATCCCACAGCTCATTGAGGAGTTGAAGAAACTCGGTCGCGAGGATATCATGGTCATTGCTGGAGGTGTGATTCCCGCTCAGGACTACGACTTCCTCTACAAGGCCGGTGTCGCCGCCATCTTTGGCCCGGGTACTTCTGTTGCGAAGGCTGCCGTCGAAATGATGAAGATTCTGTTAGACAAAGAATAAATGAAAAAAGTTGATGCTTTAATAATCGGAGCCGGCCCTGCCGGCTCCGTTTGTGGTTACTTATTGCAGAAGGCTGGTGTCTCCTGTCTGCTCGTAGACCATGCTACTTTTCCACGCGACAAACTCTGTGGTGGTGGTCTGACTCCAAAGTGTTGGAAGCTGCTTGACGAACTGATTCCCGGTATAAAATATGATTACAATAGTATCCGTCGTATCAAGCTAACGGTTGAGAACATTCACTCATGCGCGTTTGATTCAGCAATGGAGTTACGTCTCGTTAAGCGCAAGGATTTCGATAACACCCTGCTTGAGACTTACAAAACTATAGGAGGTGGCTTCCAGCGCGATGGATTTTTGCGTTATGAAGAAACAGACAATGGTTTGATTGTTACGCTTAAATCGGGTGAACAGATAGCCTGTCGCTATTTAGTAGGAGCTGATGGGTCTACTAGTGCTGTACGTCGCCAACTTACTGGCCTACGCGATAATGGCATATTGGTTTTGGAGCAGTATGTCGAGAAATCACCCGAGAATGCCATTGAGGTAACTCTGTCCAAACAGTATGATGTATATGGTTACTTCTACCGTTTCCCAAATAATGAGTTTGATGCTATTGGATATGGTGACTTATCGACAACAATAGATAAGTTTCGTAGCATATTAAAGAAAAAATGTATTCAGGAAACAAAGCTGCGTGGCTGCTATATCTATCTGAAGAACGATTATCCGCTGAACGACCGTATTATCCTTATAGGTGATGCAGGAGGTTTTGCCAACCGTACTACCTGTGAGGGAATTCAGGCAGCTTTCATTACAGCCCGTAATGCGGCAGAGGCCATTATCAGTGACCGTCCTTTCCGCGAAGTCAACGCCCCAATGTTCAAGAAAATGGAAAGGGATAATCGTTTTGCGAACTTCTTCTTCAAAAAGTCCACCATTGGGCTTCTTGGGCAGCTTTGCCATTTTCCCCGAATCATAAAGTGGTGTTTTGACCGTGCTTTACGTCCTTCTTAGAAAACAGAAAAACACCCGCACGTGTCGCACGTCCCGCACGTAAATTTTTTCAACATTCTAAGGATGTAAACTACTGTTTCAGCAATCAGAATGCCAAGAAACAATTTATTCCACAGGCTGGAACAATCCTAAACCAGTGCTTTAGCGACGTAAACTAGTGGTTTAGCGTCGTAAACCAGTGGTTTAGCATCGTAAACCTGTACTTCTGGATGTAAAACAACTTGTTATGCATCCGGAGACGACGACTTTGATGGACGATACTGTTTGAATCGGAAAACTGGGGACTTGTGGGAATAATCCGAAAGTGTACAATTTCTTTAGGTGCGGGACGTGTGGGAGGTGTGGGTGGTTTTAGGTTAAGGGGTGGCACTATAGTAAATGAGAAAATGAGAAATATTGAACTACTGCATATTGACTTACGTCAAGAATAGGGCGTCTTTCTGTAAAAATGCCTAAAATTCAGTGACTTGTAAGAAAAAGTTGAGCTAACTTTGCACCACGAAAAGGAAATCATAAGTATTTACAAAAAATACAGTATTAATTTTTTAAGCATTATGGCAGAAAAGAAAGCAACAACGAAGAAGGCTACTGAGACAAAGGCTACAGCAGCTAAGAAGGAAACCGTGAAGAAGGCCGCCGCCCCCAAGGCAGCTGCTAAGAAGGAAACACTCGCAGTGAATGCAGAGAATATCGGTTTCAAGGCAGGAGATGTTTATCAGGCACTGGCAGCAGCCCAGAAGGCTCTCTCTGTAAAGGAGATTGCTAAGGCTGCAAAGATTTCTGAGGAGGAGACTCTTCTCGGTCTGGGCTGGCTCTTCAAGGAGGGTAAGCTGGTAAATGCTGAGGAGAAGATTACTTTGGCATAAGCAAATTTATTCAGACAAATAGAAAAGGTCGGTAAGCAAGGGTTTGCCGACCTTTTTTTCTCACTTTTTTTCTTCCTTCAACATCTACAAGTGACCTACGACAAGCAGATATTGCAAATACTTTCTACTGCTGGCATTCAGGGTATGAGCGTGCAGGCATTGGCCAAGCATGTCTACAATATGAATGCAACGTTCTTCTCCCAGCCTGACCTGAGTGAGATACGTACCTATGTTCAGCAGTATCTGCTTAGGAATTCCAAGTCTGAATCTTCGCTCATTGAGCGGACGGAGCGACGGGGCTTCTACAGGCTGAACACATCCCGTAATGAAGATGCCCGTCAGCTGGTGCTGGAGTTCCTGCCAAATGAAGAAAAAGAAACCGAGCTGTCAGATGACAACCCGGTATCTTATCAGGATTTTTCTCTGAATCTCTTTCCTGACTAAACGGATTTGGCTTAGTAGGCAAAGAGCGGATATTCCTTCATCTTCTCGTTGACGCGAGCGCGTACAGAGGCAATTACCTGTTCGTTCTCGGGATCATTGAGCACCTCCTCAATCCAGGCGGCAATCTGCACCATCAAATCTTCCTTGGCACCACGCGTAGTGATGGCAGGTGTGCCGAGGCGGATGCCTGAAGTTTGGAAGGCGGAGCGGCTGTCGAACGGCACCATGTTCTTGTTCACGGTGATGTCGGCAGCGACGAGTGCGTTCTCAGCTACCTTACCCGTCAGCTCAGGATATTTTGTGCGCAGGTCGACAAGCATAGAGTGGTTGTCGGTGCCGCCGCTGACAATACCGAAGCCGCGCTTCACCAGCTCCTCGGCCAGCACCTTCGCGTTCTTCTGTACCTGCTTGGCCCACTCCTTGAACTCCGGCTGTAATGCCTCGCCGAAAGCCACGGCCTTGGCTGCAATGACATGCTCTAAGGGACCGCCCTGCTGACCGGGGAATACGGCGCTGTTGAGCAGGGCCGACATCTTCTTGACAACGCCCTTCGGAGTCTTCAAGCCCCAAGGATTGTCGAAGTCCTTGCCCATGAGGATGATACCGCCACGCGGGCCACGCAAGGTCTTGTGGGTGGTGGAGGTGACGATGTGTGCCCACTTTACGGGGTTCTCCAAGAGTCCTGCGGCAATAAGACCGGCAGGGTGAGCCATATCAATCATGAGCAGCGCGCCCACCTTGTCGGCAATCTCACGCATACGCTTGTAATCCCATTCGCGGCTGTAGGCCGAGCCACCGCCAATGATGAGTTTCGGCTTGTGTTCAAGTGCGAGGGCTTCCATCTCGTCGTAGTCCACGCGGCCAGTCTCCTTGTTAAGGTTGTAGCCGACGGGCTTGTAGAGGATACCGCTGGTGTTCACTAACGAGCCGTGAGAGAGGTGACCACCGTGGGCAAGGTTGAGGCCCATGAAGGTGTCGCCGGGCTGCAGAACGGCCAGAAGGACGGCAGCGTTGGCTTGGGCGCCAGAGTGGGGCTGTACGTTGGCATACTCGGCTCCGAAGAGCTTGCATACGCGGTCGATGGCGAGCTGTTCCACTTCGTCGACCACCTGGCAGCCACCATAGTAGCGATGGCCAGGGTAGCCCTCGGCGTACTTGTTGGTCAGGTAGGAGCCCATAGCTTCCATCACCTGGTCACTCACGAAGTTTTCACTGGCAATCAGCTCAATGCCTTTCAGCTGGCGCTGATGCTCTTTCTCAATCAGTTCAAAGATTGCGTTGTCTCTGTTCATTGTCGTAACGATATTAGGTTTGTTCTTTGTATTCATTGGAAGGGGTTATTCCTGCATCAGGGCCTGCATGAACTCTCCGAGGCGTAGAAGACCGTAGGAGCCGCCGACGCAGGACATCTCGTCGTATTGCTGCACGTCGTCAGGCTCAATGCTGCGGTGCCAGATGAGGAAGGGCACGGGCTGTCCCACATGTATGCGTTGTTCCACAGGGGTCAGGTGGTCAGGGAGAACGGCGATACAGACAGGTTCGGCCCACGTGCGTACCTCATTATATATAGGGGCAATGAGCCGCTGGTCAAGGTACTCAATGGTCTTGAGCTTCAGGTCAAGGTCGCCGTCGTGGCCCGCCTCGTCGCTTGCCTCTACATGGACGAACACGAAATCATCCTCTTTGAGCGCTTCAATGGCGGCCTGCGCCTTTCCTTCGTAATTGGTGTCCGCCAATCCTGTAGCACCAGCTACCTCAACAATCTTCAGGCCGGCATAGTGGCCGATGCCTCGAATCAGGTCTACGGCAGAGATGACTGTACCGCTTTTTATTTGTGGGTACTGCTCCTGAAGTGTCTTCATGGATGGACGATAGCCTCCCGACCAAGGCCAGATGCTGTTGGCCTGACGCTCACCTCGCTTCGCACGTTCAATATTAAAAGGGTGCTTTGCAAGGAGTTCCTGGGATTTCAGGATCAGCTCGTTGATGAGGTCTGCTGTTTGCTGGGGGGAGAGACGCATGGTGTCAGCGGGGAAACTGCTGACCTCAGAACTATCTGGCTTCACCAACAGTCCGCGCCATTCCTCATTCGGATGGTCGTGGGGTGGGGCACAGACGATATGCTTTGAGCCCCCTTTAATCACTAAGAGATGGCGATATTGAATACCCGTAATAAACTTCACCCGCTCACAGCCCATTCCTACTGGTGCGCCAACACGTAGCCGTTCACGTTCGTTGATGGGCTTGGCAAGGTTTTCATTCAGGTAATCAATAAGCACTCTGGCATCTTCTGTCTCCAGATTGCCACCATTGTGCGTGATGATTTTTCCGTCTTCCAGCGTAATGATATTGCAGCGGATAGCAAAGTCGTCGTCAGCCATCTCGTAGCCTATCGAGGCGGCCTCCAGAGGTCCGCGCCCTTCATACACCTTATTCAGGTCATAGCCCAGAATGGCGGTGTTGGCTACCTCAGAGCCTGGAGGAAATCCCTCTGGCACCGTAATGAGCCGTCCGCAGCGACCTTCGCGTGCCAGCTGATCCATCATCGGCTTCTGGGCATATTGCAGCAAGGTCTTCCCACCGAGTCTCTCGACGGGAAGATCTGCCATTCCATCACCTAAAATGATAATATGTTTCATATAGGGTGTAAAATAAGCCCCTCCCCTTGGGAAGGGGGGAGGGCTTTTAAATATTAGCGATTGACATAATGTTGGCGAAGACGCCGGCGGCGGTAACAGCCGCACCTGCACCATAGCCCTGAATGAGCATAGGATATTCCTTATAGCGCTCGGTGGTGAGCAGTACGATGTTGTTAGAGCCTTCGAGTCCGTAGAAGGGATGTCCGTATGGAACTTCCTTCAAGGCTACGCTGGTCTTGAATGACGACGGGTTGTTCTCGTCAGCTTCCATCGTAGCCACAAAGCGCCAGCGCTTGTTTTCTTCCTCTAGTTTCTGGCGACGAGCCTCGAAGTCGGCATCCAGCTCAGGCAGACGCTTCCAGAAGTCTTCAATGGATCCGACGAAGAAGTCGTCAGGCACGAAAAGGTGCTTCTCTACGTCGTCCTGCTCCACTTGATAGCCTGCCTCGCGGGTTAGGATAACCAGCTTGCGAATCACATCGGTACCACTGAGGTCGATACGCGGATCGGGCTCACTGTAGCGCTGCTCCTTGGCACGTCGAACGGTCTCGGAGAAGGGCACGTCGGCAGCAATTTCGTTGAAGATAAAGTTGAGGGTACCGGAAAGGATGGCCTCTATCTTTAGAATCTTATCTCCCGAGTTGCAGAGGTCGTTGATGGTACCGATGATGGGCAAACCAGCGCCAACGTTGGTCTCATAACGGAACCACACGCCGCGGTCGCGTGCCGTCTGGCGGAGCTTGATATAACTGTCGTAGTCGCTGGATGCTGCAATTTTGTTGGCAGCCACCACTGATATGTTATGCTCTAAGAATGTCTGGTAGAGTTGTGCAATCTGACGGCTGGCGGTGCAGTCGACAAATACACTGTTGAAGATGTTCATCTTTACAATCTCATCGCGCATGTGCTCTGTGTTGGCGGGGTAGCCTGTGCGAAGAATCTTCTCGTAGTTGTCCAGGTCTATGCCGTCGCGGTCGAGCACGAAGTTATCCACATCCGAGATGCCCACCACGTTCAGCTTCAGGCGGCGTGACTGCATAAGGAACTGCTGCTGGGTGCGAATCTGCTCAAGTAGCATACCACCCACGGTGCCGATACCGCAGATAAAGAGGTTGAGCACCTTGTATTCCGACAGGAAGAATGAGTCGTGTAGCACATTGAGCGACTTGCGCAGGAAGCGTCCGTCCACCACGAAGGAGATGTTCGTCTCCGATGCACCCTGGGCACAGGCAATCACGCTGATACCCGAGCGTCCCAGTGTGCCGAACAGTTTACCGGCGATACCTGGTGTCTGCTTCATGTTCTCACCCACAATGGCGATGGTAGCCAGGCCACTCTCCACCAACATGGGAAACATGGCACCCGTTTCAATTTCCTTGGCAAACTCAGCATTCAGAACCTCAGCTGCTGCCTCGGCATCCTCATCGCGCACACCGATAGAGGTGGAGTTTTCGGAAGAAGCCTGAGAAACCATGAACACGCTGATTCCCTTGTTGGCGAGAGTCGTGAAGATACGGCGGTTCACACCAATCACACCCACCATCGAGAGTCCTGTCACCGTAATCAGCGAGGTGCCCTTGATGCTTGAGATTCCCTTGATAGGCTTGTTGTCGTCTTCAATCTTATCCTTAATGAGGGTTCCTGGGTGTTCAGGATTAAAGGTGTTCTTCACCTTGATGGGAATGTTCTTTACGCAGACGGGATAGATGGTTGGCGGGTAAATTACCTTCGCACCAAAGTTGCAAAGCTCCATCGCCTCCACATAAGAGAGTTCGTTGATGGTATAGGCACTCTTGATTACTTTCGGGTCGGCTGTCATGAAACCGTCAACATCTGTCCAGATCTCCAACACCTCGGCGTTCATAACAGCAGCAATAATTGAAGCTGTATAGTCACTTCCGCCACGTCCCAGATTGGTGGTCTCGTGGCTGTCGCGGTCGCGGGCAATAAAGCCTGGCACCACATACACGTTCTTGTCACTAATGTCTTTGAAAGCCTCCTTCACCAACTGCGTGGTCAGGTCTGCATCAATCACGTGCTTGCCCTGCTTCTTCTCCGTGCGGATGAAGTCCCTCGAGTTCATACGGACACCGTTCTTAATCATCGCAGCTACAATGTGGGACGAGAGACGCTCGCCATACGAAACGATAGTGTCTGCGGTCTTCTCCGACAGGTCGTGAATGAGGTACACACCATAGTAGATACTCTTCAACTGATCGAAGAGCTGGTCTACATTATTAAATAAGTCTATGCGCTTTTTGTCATCCGTAATGATGGCCTCGATCATCTGGTGGTGACGTGTCACCATCGCTTCGAATTCCTCACGATAGTGCTCGTCGCCCTGCTGGGCCATCTTCGAGGTGGCGATCAGTTTGTCGGTGATGCCGTCAAGTGCACTTACTACTACTACGACAGGTTGCGTCCGAGCCTCTGTCTCCACAATTTTC
>ONKY01000045.1 GCA_900318585.1 uncultured Prevotellaceae bacterium | reverse complement strand
TTATAACAGTTCTTGCTCATTGCCAATGTCAATGAACAAGGCGTTTATAACAGTTCTTGCTCATTGCCAATGTCAATGAACAAGGCGGTAACGCCGGTTCTCAAAATCATCCAGTAGCTGAAGAGCCTTAGCGACAGTCTCTTCCACACCCCATCCACGGATGGCAGCATATTGGCTCATCAGATACTCGTAAAGGTCACGACGGTGGGTCAAACGCACCAGGTTCTTCAGACATTCCCCGTCAGCAGGCATCCCTTCAGTAAACCGGGAGCGGTTGGTATCAATCATCTTGAATGCATAGCCGCCATCTTCCCGTTGCTGGTAGAGGAAGTTCGTCAGGTTCAGGTCTCCATGAAGAACACCGCGGCTGTGCATCAGCGCCACATGCTCCATCACTGCCCTGCCTAACGGACGGTCAAAGATTTCTGCCTCCCGCAAGTCGAGAGCAGCATCACGCCACGTACATTCCTCGCAGACAAAATAGCCCACAGTAAATAGTCCATGTTCAGAAGTCTCCAAATAGGCTATCTCGTGGGGGGTGTCGATGCCCCTTTCCCTGAACGTCTGTGCAAACAGGAAAGCCCGCTCTGCCTTGGTCTTCCGGAAAAAGGTATAGACCACCTGCTGGACAGGATTGGCCCTCTTGTAGCGTTTCACGATGAAGGTCTTTCCCTGATGCTCCATACGCCTCACCTCATTGCGCTGCTGATAGACCACCGTACCCTCCCCCTGCGCAAAGAGCCGGGGAATACGTTCCAAAAAGTCAGCATACTGCCGATAGTCGTCTGCAACAACACACTTCATTTGAACTGGCGGGTATCGTGATAGTCGTGATAGGAATGCTCGAAGTCTACATAGTCGAAATTATGGATGCGGCGCTTGTCTGCAGGCGGCAGCTCCATATAGTTGCCGAACAGATGGGTCAGGTATTTCTCTACCTGCTCCACACCCATGACCTCATGCCCCTCAAACTGTACGGGCGTCGGCGTGCCAAACACTGCCTTGGGCATAACGCCACGCTCATCGTCGTCGAACTCCGCGATGAGCTCCGCCCGTTCATAATTGCACAGCGTCTGTACCTTGTGCATGAGCCGCTGAAGTCTGGCATTTGAGACAACAGCCTGAATGAAACGTGGCAGCCATGAGGAAGGCCCGTGACCACGCTTATAGGGATCGCGATTACGCAGGTATACCCATCGCTCCACAGCCTTATAGGCAGAGAGCTGGAGGCGACGCAACAGCCGGTTGGAAGGCACGCCGTCCAAAGGGAACACGTCAATATAGACGCCACCCAACTGATGGAAGCTCCAACGCTCTATCAGCGTGGTGCTGCCGTCAATCACCTTGGCAAAGACACCAGGATAGGTGGGGATATTGTCGGGACAGACCATCTCAAAAGGAGCAGGCAGCCACTCGTTGGCATGTTCCAGGAAGCGGGTGTAGTCAGGACGTGGCATCACGATGTCCAAGTCGTCATCCCAGGGGATGAAGCCGCCGTGACGCACAGCACCGAGCATTGTACCGTCGGAGATATAATAGCGTATGCCATGTTCTCGGCACACCTTGTCTACAGCAAGCAGATTCTGTAAGGCCCGTAGCTGCAGGTCACGAGTTTCATAATGATTAGCCATTGTCAGTACTGTTCTTGTAGTCGTGATAGGATTGTTCAAAGTTTACATGATAGAAACGGTGCTGCCGCTGGGCGTCGTGGGGCGGGGGTGTCATGTAGTCACCGTACATGTGGGTGAGATAAGCGTCAGAATGCTCCACGCCCATCACCTCATGCCCCTCAAACTGTACGGGCGTAGGCTGACCTAACACCTGCTTGGGAATCACGCCGTGGAAGCCATCGTCGAACACGCAGACATACCGGCTATCGGCAAAGGGATACTTACGCAGCAGGCGGCGCGTCATCCGCTGCAACCGTTGCTGACCCAAGACGTGGCGACAGAACAGGGGAAGCCAGCTCGACGGCCCATGCCCGTGACGGTAAGGGTCGCGATAGGCCATATAGACAGCCTTCTTCAGCACGTCGTAGCGTACTAAATGCAGACGGCGCAGCAGGGAATTCTCCGGCACGCCGTCAATGGGAAACACGTCGATGTAGAGTCCGCCGAGATAAGGCAGGTGCGGGCGTTCTATGAGAGTGGTGCTGGCATCCTGCACCTTGCCAAAGGGCAACGGATAGGTAGCGTCCAGTTCGTAGGCAATGAACTCGAAAGGCTGCGGCAGCCACTCGTTGGCATGGGCAATAAACTGCTCATAATCCTCACGGGGCATGGCAATGTCAAGGTCGTCGTCCCAGGGAATGAAGCCGCCGTGGCGCACGGCTCCCAGCATCGTACCGTCGTATATATAATAATGTAAGCCGTGCTCGCGACACACCTTGTCGACAGCCATCAGGTTGCCGAGGATGCGCAATTGCACGGTTCTTACATCATACTCAACCATTGTAACGGGCCGGTATCTGAATCTTGTAGTGCCCGAAGGCCTCGCGAAGCACCTTGAAGAACGCCTCGATGTCGGGCGCGTCGATGGTGCCTAAGGCACAGAGGCGGAAGGTATTGGTTGTGGAAATCTTGCCGGGATAGATCGTAAAGCCCCGTTCGTAGCAGTAGTCATGCACCCGCTCGAAGTCCCAGTTCTCGTCGTCGGGATAGAGCACGCTGGCCACGAGGCCCGACTGTATGTCACGACGAATCACCTCACGCAGCCCCATGTCGGCCAAGCCCTGATGGATGGCGTCGATGACGCGGCGGTGACGGGCAAATTTCTCTATTTCACCCACCTCGAAGTATTCCTTCAGCGCCTGACGGGTGGCGTAGATGGTCTGCACAGGCGGGGTGAAGTGCATCTCGCCTGTCCGCTCAAAGTAGTCGTACTGCAAGTAGAGGTTGCAATAGTAAGAGCGCTTCGGATAGTCCTTGCTGCGACGGATTACTTCCTCGTTGCCGATGATGAACGACAGGCCGGTCATGGCCATCAGGCCTTTCTGAGCGGAGGCCATGCAGAAGTCCACGTTGTCGAGTTCCATGTCGAAGGGTATCATGCCCAAGGACGAGGTAGTGTCCACCACGAACACTGCTCCATGCGCATGGGCCAGCGCGCCAATCTCACGGATAGGGTTCAGCACGCCGGTGCCCGTCTCGTGGTGGGTGGTGTAGACCACAGCCACGTCAGGATTGTCGTCCAATGCCTGACGGACGGCAGCAAGGTCTGGCTGTTCAAAGACCGACGATTTCAGGTTGATGTGGGGCAGTCCATAATACTCGCATACCTCCACGGCCCTGGAGCTGTAGGCTCCGTTGTTCACTACCAGCACTTTCTTCCCGGCAGGCAGCAGGGAGTTCAGGCAGATGTCAATGTTGATGGTGCCCGAGCCGCAGAACAGCACGGACGTATATTTCTCAGCAGGTGCATGGGCCACCTTGAGCAGGTCGGCCCGCAGGTCTTTCATCATGCCTGCAAACTCTTTCTCACGCGGACAGATGTCAGGCACCACCTGTGCCATCTTCACAGTGTCCGTCGTTGTGGCAGGTCCTGGGTTCAGCAGGACGTTTCTCTTGATGTTCATAAGTATTGTATGATGTTTTCTTCTGCGTAGCGCAAATCGTCAATATCGTCTATCTCATACCATTTCAGCCCCTCCTCGCAAAGCACATAGACGGGAAGAATCTCCTGCGACATGTGGAGCAGTTGGTATTCATAGCCTAACTTAGGCAACTCGCCGACCTTCGTCTCGTAGTCAGCACACATCTTCTTGTAGAAGGTGTTGCTCAGCTTGTGGATGCCCACCAGCTCGCCCTTCGCCCTGACCTGTGTCTTGTCGGTAGAGCAGTTGGTGAGCGTGCCTTCCTGGTCGCACTCCACATAATATTGGTCCTGAAACTTCGTGACTGGCGTGATGAGCATGACGTCAGGATGCTCGCATTCCAGTAAGGCCGTGATGGCCCTGCGCTCAAACACCAGGTCGCTCTCCAAGAGCAGGAAGTCTTCGTCGCCCACCATCTCACGACAGTTATAGAGCGTATACATACTGTTTGTCTCAGCGTAACGGGGGCTGAAGCAGCACACTATCTGCGGATAGCGCTTGGCCAACTCCTCGTAGGCCTCGCGCAGATAGCCCGTACCGATGATGATACGTTCAATGCCGCAACTGATGAGTGTCTCAATGGAGCGCAACACCATCGGCTGGCCGCCTGCCTCGATGAAACCCTTAGGGCGCTCCTCGGTCATGCTGCCAAAGCGGGTACCCATGCCCGCCGCCATAATCACTGCTGTCTTTATCATAACTCCTGATGCTCAGTTCCTAACTCTCTCATAAACGCTTCTTTGTTCTCAATGGGCGTCGTTGTAGGACGGCCCAGGTCGTCGCGGGAGTCAATCTTCACCCGCAGTTCCAAGAGCACGGGACCTTCCACATGCTCCAACTGCTGCAAGGCCTGCACCATCTCGCCGGCCGTCGTGGCTTGTAGCACGTGGCAGTAGCCGCTGGCCTTGGCAATGGCCGTGGCGTCAAGCTGATAGCCGATGGTGGGTTGTCCGCCTACGCTCTCATGGGCCCCATTGTTGAAGAGGATATGGAAGAAGTTCTTCGGTTTCATCGAGGCCACGATGCCCAAGGCTCCCGTGTGCATGATGAACGCGCCGTCGCCGTCGAAGCAGAATACGCGGCGCTCCGGCTTCTCCAAGGCAATGCCCAAGGCTATCGAGGAGCTGTGGCCCATGGAGCCGACGGTCAGGAAGTCGTGGCCGTGGCCCTCCTTCCGTGCCTCGCGATATTCAAACAACTCGCGCGACAGCTTACCCGTGGTTGACACGATGACGTCGTCCTTGCGAAGGTGGTCCACCACCAGCTTCAGGGCATCCTCGCGGCTCAGCGGATTGTCGTTCGCGCTGACGTTCTTCAGCTTGTAGCTGCCAAATGTTCCCTTGCGGATGACGAGGGCCGTAGGCGCCTTCCGCTCCAAGGCCAAAGCCACCTGCTGGCGTATCTGGCTGACGTCCTTCAGCACCACGTAAGGTATCTGCATAGCATCCAAGAGCGCCAGCGTCACTTCGCCCTGCTTCACATGCTGCGGCTCATCGTGTACGCCCGGCTCTCCTCGCCAGCCAATCATCAGCACCATCGGGATGCTGTACACCTTCTCGTCGGCCAATGACAGCAGCGGGTTCACCGTGTTGCCCAAACCGGAATTCTGCATATACACCAGTGCGGGCTTGCCTGTGGCTAAGTAGTGGCCGGCGGCTATGCCCACGGCATTGCCCTCGTTGGCGGCAATGATATGTTTCTCCTTCGGAGCCGTATCAGTTATGTAGGCACAGATGTTCTTCAGCAGCGAGTCGGGCACGCCCGTAAACATATCCACGCCGCTCTCCACCAGTGCCTCGTATGCGTCTTTTACTTCTATCATAATGCGGTAGCAAATTATTCACTATTCACTTTTCACTCTTCCCTTATTTCGTTCCAGGGATAAGTTCAAGAATCTGTTTGATGGGCATACACAGGTCGTTCGCATCATACGAACGGTGGTTCTCCAGGATGCTCGTGGCCACCTTCACCATAGCGGGATAGGCGGCACGCAACATGTGGTTGGCATAG
The DNA here is from genome assembly GCA_900318585.1 of uncultured Prevotellaceae bacterium. Lineage (GTDB taxonomy): Bacteria > Bacteroidota > Bacteroidia > Bacteroidales > Bacteroidaceae > Prevotella. Next base: position 5,898 of record ONKY01000045.1, on the reverse strand, counting down.
ATGACCACCTTGATGCCCCATTCCGCCAACTCTTCCTCGCGCAGATGGTTATAGGTCGTCGGTACGGCCACAATAGGCACAAACGGGTGCTTCTCCTTGAACCGCAGGCAGAACTCACGGATGTCAGAGCCCTGCTTTTCCTTCGAATGAATCATGATGCCGTCGGCACCACCCTGCTCCACATAGGCACAGCAACGCTCCAGCGCATCCTCCACCGGTTTGCCGGCAATGAGGCTCTCACAGCGTGCAATGATCATGAAGTCCTTGGTCACCTGCGCATTCTTACCGGCACGTATCTTCTCACAGAAATGCTCTATGGAGTCCTGTGTCTGAATGGCGTCGGTTCCAAAGAGAGAGTTCTTCTTTAGCCCCACCTTGTCCTCGATAATGACCGCAGAGATGCCGTTGCGCTCCAATGTACGGACAGTAAACACAAAATGCTCCAGCTTGCCGCCGGTGTCACCGTCGTAGATGATAGGCTTCGTTGTACACTCCAGCACGTTCGTCAGATCCTGCATGCGGGTGGTCAAGTCCACGGCCTCAATGTCGGGCTTGCCTTTCGACGTGGAGTCCGTCAGCGATGACGACCACATGCCGTCGAACGTCTCCATGAACAGGCCGTTCTTCACCTCTAAGTTCTCGCAGATAAGTCCTGACAGTCCGTCGTGTACCTCTAAGATCCTCACCACTGGCTTGGCTTCTATCAGGCGGCGCAGCGTCTTCAGGCGCACGTCGGGCGTCGTACCGATACCCTTTATCTCCTTATCGAGCGACGATGACTCAATGCCCTTCGTGTAGGGTATCTCAATTACCTCGCCACCCCATTCCTTCATAGTCTCTATGGCCTCTGAACGCAATTCCTGGGCAGGTCCCTGCTGCCAGTCGTCGCCATGAATCATATAGTCGGGCTTTAGCGACCTCAGATTGGGCACATAGCTCCAGTCGTCCTGCGGCACCACTTGGCTGACCCCCTTGATGTTTTCCACGACATTCTTACGCTGCTCATAGGTCAGATACGGCAGTCGCTTGTGATGGGCAATGGCTCTGTCAGTGAATAAGCCGATAATCAGGTCGCCATACTTAGCTCCCTCGTTGATGATGTTAATAAGTCCGGGGTGCATGATATCGGCAATCATGCCCAGATAAACCGTTTTCTTCATGTCTGAATTGGAATTTGACGGCAAAGGTACGAAATAATTATGAATTACGAATTACGAATTACGAAAAAAATGTGAAAAGTGAAAAGCAACGGGTAGGCGAGCTCAGCTCGGGCGCTCGGCATCCCGATAGGGTGACGCTTTGCTTGCAAAGAATGGAGTGAAAAGTAAAAAATTGCTACTGCCGATTAAAATTATGAATTATGAATTACGAATTATGAATTAAAATGCGTACCTTTGCCGAAAAATAGAGGAAATGGTTATCGGATTCGACGCAAAACGCATTGTGCGCAACGCCACAGGACTGGGCAGCTACGGACGGACACTCGTGAACGACCTGGCGGTTACTGGCGGTTTAAATCTGCGCCTGTACGCCCCCGACGAGGGGCGCGATGACCTGCGTAACCAGGTGGTGAAGTTGCCGAACGTCAACTTCTGCTATCCCTCCTTCCACAACTCTTCCTCCGCATTCCTGCCCGTCAAGAAAGCGCTGTGGCGCTCATACGGCATCGTAAAGACCCTGAAGCAGGACGGCGTGCAGCTCTACCACGGTCTCTCCGGCGAGTTGCCAGTAGGCATTCACAAGAGCGGCATCAAGAGCGTGGTAACCATCCATGACCTCATCTTCCTGCGCCACCCGGAGTACTACAACAGGGTGGACGTCCATCTCTATAGGTGGAAGTTCTGGCAGGCACTGAAGGAGGCCGACCATATCGTGGCCATCTCGGACTGTACACGGCGCGACATCATAGAACTGGGAGAAGTGCAGAACGACAGCCGCATCAGCGTCATCTACCAGAGCTTCGCCCCACGTTTTTCTGCGGAGGTCAGTCAGGAAGTATGTAAAGAGGTGCGTATGCGCTACGGCCTGCCCCAACGCTTCATCCTCAACGTGGGCACCATCGAGCCCCGCAAGAATGTCCTCTTGGCCGCAAAAGCCCTGAAACAGCTTCCCAAGGACTTGGCACTGGTCATCGTGGGGCGTCGTACGAGCTACACCAACGAAATACTTGAATACATCGGCCTCTACTCGCTGAGCCACCGCGTATTTATGCTCCACGACGTTTCTGACGCCGACCTGCCTGCACTCTACGCTCAGGCGGAGTGCTTTGTCTACCCCTCACGCTACGAGGGGTTTGGCATCCCCATCGTCGAGGCCATCAGCTGCGGCCTGCCCGTGGTGGCCTGCACGGGTTCCTGCCTTGAAGAGGCTGGCGGCCCGGACAGTCTCTACGTCGGCCCAGATGACGCGAACGGGATGGCTGCCGCCATCAGCCAGGTGCTACAGGGGGCTAATGGGCGTGACGAGCGCATTCGCCGTAGCCAGCAGTACATCCAGCGCTTCGCTAACGCCAGCACTGCGCAGCAATACAAAGAAATCTACTCAAACCTATAGAATATGAACACAAGTAAGACAATATGCATCATAGCATGGCTGCTGACGGCGCTGACAGCCGGCGCTGCCGAAAAGACGTGGATAGATGTGACCAACCAGTACATTACGAATCCACAGTTTACGAACGACAGTCAGGAAGGCTGGTCATGGGAGAGTAACGCCTCCACACAGGCGGTGCGCATAGAGTGCATCAGCTTCTACAGCGGCAACTTCGACCTGCACCAGCAGCTCAGGAAGCTGCCGCAAGGCCACTACCGTCTGAGTGTGCAGGGCTTCTATCGCATGGCCGACAATAGCACGTCGCTTGATGCCCATCAGAACGGAACGGAGGACATCACTGCCTCGCTCTATGCTGGCGAGAAGGAGAAGAAACTGGTGAGTCTCTATTCGGCTTCGCTCAACTACAATGCAGCCAACCGTTGCTTCGAGAGTGGCGGGAAGTTCTATCCCGACGGTAAGGAGGCTGCCTTGGCAGCCTTTGAGGAAGGGTTGTATTGGAACACGCTGGAATTTGATGCTGAGGGCGACGTGCTGATAGGTGTCAGGTGCTATGAATATCAGGGAAACAACTACTGCGTGCTTGACAACTTCAAACTGGAGTATTACGGCGAGATGGTCAATGTGAGCTCCGTCACTTTATCCGCTCCGAAGACCACTCTTCTTATAGGCGAGAGCGTGCAGATAGAGACTACGATTACGCCCTCCAACGCCACTATAACATCGTTGGAATGGTCATCGGATAATGAAAAGGTGGCAGTGGTGAACAATTACGGTATGGTAACGGCACAAGGCAAGGGCGACGTCGTCATCACAGCAAAAGCCAAGGACGGTTCTGGCAAGAAGGGCACGCTGAAGCTGACTATCACTGACAAAGAGGCAGAACCCGGTTCTCTGGTCATCAATGAGATCATGGCTTCCAACGTGGACGAATACGTCAGTCCTGCCTATAACTTTGACGGTTGGATAGAGCTCTACAATCCCACCGACCGCGACGTGAACCTGGCAGGCTTGCAGGTGAGCGACCCTGCGAACGGGGAAGGCCCGTGGACAATGCCTCTCTACATGGGCGTTGTCCAAGCCAAGAGTTTCCGTACAGTATGGTTTGACTCCAACGTCATTGCTCCCGAGAATGCTCCGTTCAAGCTGGATACCGATGGCGGGTCAATCCTGATCACCAATCGTGACGGCGTGGAAATAGCCCGCGAGACTTATCCTGCCTCCTTTGAGCGCGCCAGCTATGCACGTACAACCGACGGCGGCGACACATGGGGATTCACCGACACGCCAACGCCGGGAAAGACGAACGCAGGCATCAAGGTGTTCACCCGTCAGCTGGCAGCACCCGTGGTAAACCAGCCGTCGCAGTTGTTCGATGGTGTGCTGACCATCAACGTGGAAATTCCGTCAGGTACAGTGCTGCGCTATACAACTGACGGCACACTGCCCACAAAATCATCCGATCGGAGCCGGGACGGACAGTTCAGAATCAACGAGACCACCAGCCTTCGCCTGCGTCTCTTCGCTACTGACGCCCTGCCCTCGCCTGTCACCACGCGCTCCTATATCATGCGCTATCAGGACTATTACCTGCCCATCATCTCCGTGGTCTCCGACTGGTATTTCCTTTACAGCGACGAGATGGGCGTTATGGTGGAAGGTTATAACGGCAGACCTGGAAACGGGAGAGCATATCCCTGTAACTGGAATATGGACTGGGAGCGTCCCGTCAACTTCAGCTTTATAGACGCTAATGGCGAGATGGTACTCAACCAGGATGTGAACCTGGAGATGTGTGGCGGATGGAGCCGCGCCTGGTGGCCTCATTCCTTCAAGCTGAAGGGCAGCAAGGAGCTGGGTGGCCAGAAAGACCTGCTCTACCCCTTCTTCAACCAAAAGCCCTACATACGCAACCGCACCTTGCAGATACGCAATGGCGGCAACGACAATGGCTGCCGCATCAAGGACGCTTCACTCCAGTACATTGTGCAGAGCTCCGGCCTGAACGTGGACTGCCAGAGCTATCAGCCCGTCCATGAGTTTATCAATGGAGACTACATAGGTGTGCTCAATATGCGCGAGCCCAACAACAAGCATTACGTCTATGCCAACTACGGGTGGGATGACGACGAGATCGACCAGTTCGAGATGTCGCCCGACTCCGGCTATGTCCAGAAGTGCGGCACGGCCGATGCTTTCAACGAGCTGGTCGACGTGCTCTCGCCTGATGCAGCCAACCCTGACACCTACGAAGAAATCTGCCGCCGCCTGGACATCGACTCCTACGTCAACTACATGGCCATAGAGCTATACTTAGGCAGCAACGACTGGCCCAGAAACAACCTGAAGGGCTTCCGCCATCGTGACAACGGCAAATTCCGCTTCGTGCTCTACGACCTCGACGCTGCGTTTGCCTCGAATTCCGCCATCGGCGATTTCATGAACAAGGAAACCTGGACATTCGATCAGCTCTATCCCACCTGGTTAGGGAGAATCACAGACCGCATCCGGTTTGTCACCCTGTTCAAGAATATGATCAAGAACGCCGACTTCCGCCGCCGTTTCATCGACACTTTCTGCATGATGGGCGGCAGCGTGTTTGAGAAAACCCGCGCCACCCAGATTGTCAACGAACTGGTGAATTACGTTGAGCCCGCCATGAACCTCGAATGGGGCTCTGCCAAATCGACCGCCAACGACGTGAAGAACCAGTTGAACAACCGGCTCACCACGTCCATCAACACCCTGAAGAACTACAGCACCTTCAACCTGCGCAACACCAACGCGCAACGCGTCGTGCTGAAGAGCAATACCCCCGGTGCCCAGCTCTACATCAACAACCTGCCCGTGCCCACTAACGCTTTCGACGGACAGCTCTTCCCGCCCGTCAAGTTCAGGGTGGAGGAGCCGGCAGGCTACGAGTTCAAGGGATGGTACAATAAAGTGGGTGAACTGCAGTCCACAGCAACAGAGGTAGACATGCCCACAGGCATCGTCTACATGGAAGCCCGCTTCGAGCCGCTCTCCGAAAGCGAGAAGCTCGCACAGGGCATCACCCCCGTGGTCATCAACGAGATCAGCGGGTCGAACGATTCCTACATCGACGAGTATGGCAAGAAAGGCGACTGGATAGAGCTCTACAACACCACCTCGCAGGAGATTGACGTTGAGGGCATGTACCTCACCGACAACGTAGCGAAGCCGACGAAGTACAAGATTTCCAAGGAGAACACCCGTGCCAACACGAAGATACCAGCCCACGGATACCTTGTTATATGGTGTGACAACAAGCGCGCCACCACTGACCACGGCCTGCATGCCACGTTCAAGATTGACGGCGACGGAGGC
>ONKY01000168.1 GCA_900318585.1 uncultured Prevotellaceae bacterium | reverse complement strand
TCACTTAGAGCTAAGAAGCTTGAAATGATTATTTGAAAATCAGCTGTGCGAAGTTGTAGAGGCCGTACTTCCAGACGACGAAGTTGTGACCTTGGTCAGGATAGTTGATGAGTGTGCAGGGAATGCCTTTCTCGTCGCAGAAGGCCTTGAGCTGTGCGCTGTTGTTCATCAGGCCGTCGGCACCACCGCATACCATCCACAGTAGCTTGTTCTCCTGCTTCACCTTGTCTACGTCAGGAATGAGCTGTGCAGCACGCTGCGTGTTTGGTGCTGACGAGAAACCGCCTACGTAGGCAAAGACGTCCATGTGACCGAGTCCGAAGTTGAGCGACTGACCGCCTCCCATCGACAGCCCCGCGATGGCACGGTGATACTTGTCGGTATACACGCTGAAGTTCTTCTCAATGTAAGGAATAAGGCTTCCGATGAGGTCTTTGTCGAAATCGCCGAATGCCCTGAACGAGCCCATGCCTCCTGCACGGGAGTCGTCCTTCTGTGCACGTCCGTTAGGCATGACCAAGATCATGTCGGCCACCTTTCCGTCGGCATAGAGGTTGTCCATGATGATGTCGGGCTTGCCACCGTCCTTGTACCATTCGTTCTCGTCGCCACCGATGCCATGAAGCAGGTAGAGCACACTGTACTTTTTCTTTGCATCGTACTTTGGTGGCAGATAGACGTTTGCCTTACGGGTGGTTCCTACTGACTCTGACTGGTACTCAATGAGCTTTACGGTGCCCTTGGCGATTCCATCACGCTCCTGGTCGAAACCCTGAGGGGCTGCCTTGTACTCATCAAACTTCACATCGATTTTCTGCTGACGGCCAAACATTCCGCCCATAGGAATATTCGGCTCTTGTGCATTGGCTGTCATCAAGGAGATGGAAAGCAATGCTGCTAAATAAACTCTCTTCATTTGTGTTACTGATTGATTGTTGATTAAGTAAATTAATTATTGCTATTCCTTTAGACTCTGTTTTGTTCGTTTGGTTTAATAGAATTTCTGAATAATATGGTAAGAAAAGTAGGAAAATACTTGCTTATCGTGAAAAAAGATGGTAAATTTGCAGGCGAATTCTTAGTATTACTTTCTTAGCACAATGAAGAAATGGACCATTGACGACGCCCGTGAGCTGTATAACATCAACGGCTGGGGCACAAGCTACTTCGGCATAAACGAAGCCGGTAACGTGTATGTAACCCCGTGCAAGGACGCTACGCAGATAGATCTGAGGGAGGTGATGGACGAGCTGTCGCTGCGTGATGTGTCGGCTCCTGTGCTGCTGCGCTTCCCTGATATCCTGGACAACCGCATCGAGAAGACGTGGAGCTGCTTTAAGAAAGCCACCAAGGAATATGACTATAAGGGCGAGAACTACGTGGTCTATCCCATCAAGGTGAACCAGATGCAGCCGGTGGTAGAGGAAATTATCTCCCACGGTCGCAAGTTCAACCTCGGGTTGGAGGCAGGCTCGAAGCCTGAGCTGCACGCCGTGATAGCCATGCAGTGCCAGAGTGACTCCATCATCGTGTGCAACGGCTACAAGGACCAGAACTACATTGAGCTGGCGCTCTTGGCGCAGAAGATGGGCAAGCAGATATTCATTGTCGTGGAGAAGATGAACGAGCTGGAAATCATTGCCCGTGTGGCCAAGAAGCTCAACGTGCGCCCCAACATCGGCATCCGTATCAAGCTGGCCTCCAGCGGTAGCGGCAAGTGGGAGGAGAGCGGCGGCGACGCCTCGAAGTTCGGCCTGACCAGTGCCCAGCTTCTGGAAGCACTCGATATGCTCGACAAGAAGGACATGCGCGACTGTCTGCGCCTCATCCACTTCCATATCGGCTCGCAGATTACGAAGATACGCCGCATACAGACGGCACTCCGCGAGGCCTCGCAGTTCTATGTGCAGCTCCGTATGATGGGCTATAACGTGGACTTCGTGGACTGCGGCGGTGGTCTGGGCGTAGACTACGACGGCACGCGCTCACCGTCGAGCGAGAGTTCGGTGAACTATAGTATACAGGAGTATGTGAACGACTGTATCTACACCTTCGTGGATGCTGCCAACAAGAACGGCATTCCGCACCCTAACCTGATTACCGAGAGCGGCCGCTCCTTAGCTGCCCACCACTCCGTGCTTGTCATCAATGTGCTGGAGACGGCCTCGCTGCCCGAGATGCCCGAGGAGTTTGAGCCCGATGAGAACTCGCACCAGCTGGTGAAGGATCTGTACGAAATTTGGGACAACCTGACACCGCGCAACGTTTTGGAGGACTGGCACGATGCCGAGCAGATACGTGAGGAGGTGCTCGACTTGTTTGCCCACGGCATCGTAGACCTGAAGACAAGGGCAGAGATAGAGGCTATGTACTGGAGCGTCTGCCACGAGATCCATGCTTTGGCCAAGGGGCTGAAACACGTACCTGAAGAGCTGATGAAGATTGACAAGCTGCTGGCCGACAAGTACTTCTGTAACTTCTCGCTCTTCCAGAGCCTGAGCGACTCGTGGGCCATTGACCAGGTGTTCCCCATTATGCCCATCCAGCGGCTGAACGAGCGCCCTACGCGCAACGCCACCCTGCAGGACATCACCTGCGACTCGGACGGAAAGATAGCCAACTTCACCACCAACCGCCACAACTCCCATTCGCTGCCCGTCCACACGCTGAAGAAGAACGAGGACTATTACCTCGGCGTGTTCCTCGTGGGTGCCTATCAGGAAATCCTCGGCGACATGCACAATCTCTTCGGCGACACTACCGCTGTCCACATCTCCGTGAAGGACGACGGCTATCATATTGACCAGATCATAGACGGCGAGACCGTGGAGGAAGTGTTGGAGTATGTGCAGTACAACCCCAAGAAGCTTGTCCGCCAGCTGGAAATCTGGGTGACAAAGAGCGTGAAGCAAGGTAAGATTACCTTGGAGGAGGGTAAGGAGTTCCTGTCTACCTATCGCAGCGGACTGTACGGATATACATATCTGGAGTAATGGAAAAAGAAAGGTTAACCATCGTAAAGGTGGGTGGTGCTATCGTTGAGGACGAGGCACAGCTCACGCAGCTCCTGAAGGACTTCCAGGCCATAGAGGGAGCAAAGATATTAGTACATGGTGGCGGACGGCGAGCTACGAAGGTGGCAGAGCGGTTGGGCATCGAGACGAAGATGATAGACGGTCGCCGCATCACGGACGCCAGTATGCTGGAGGTGGTGACGATGGTCTATGGCGGCTTAGTGAACAAGAATATCGTGGCACGGCTGCAGGCCCTCGGCGTTGACGCCATCGGGCTGACAGGTGCCGACGGCGACATCATCCGCTCGGTGAAGCGTCCGCTGAAGAACGGTATCGACTACGGCTATGTGGGCGACGTGAAGAAGGCCGACGGCGAGAAGATAGCCCATATCATCGAGAAAGGAATGGTGCCCGTCATTGCGCCGCTGACGCACGACGGCGAGGGACATATCCTCAATACCAACGCCGACACGATGGCCTCCGAGACTGCTAAGGCAATGGCGAGGCTCTACGATGTGACACTCATCTTCTCGTTCGAGAAGCGTGGCGTACTCAGAAATCCTGACGACGATGACAGTGTTATTCCCACCATCACCCATGAGGACTTCGAGCGCTACAAGGCCGACGGCACCATCAGCGGCGGTATGCTGCCGAAGATAGAGAACGCACTCTCTGCCATTGATGCTGGCGTGAGCCAGGTCATTATTACCCTCGCTACAGCTTTGGACGGACAAAGCGGAACGGTGATAAAAGCGGGTGAAAGGTGAAGGGTGAAGGGAAAAAAATACATTTTTCTGTAACTTTTTTGTTTCCCAATCGTCTTACCTATATAGAGAGGATGAAAAAAATCACTTTCGCTGGCGACATCTTGCCACTGAAGAATGAACTCTACAGGCTGGCCCTTCGCATCACTCTCAACCGTGCGGAGGCAGAAGATGTTGTGCAGGAAACGATGATGAAAGTGTGGAACCGCCGCGACAACTGGGAGCAGATAGAATCCATCGAGTCCTTCTGTCTTACTATCTGTCGCAATCTTGCGCTTGACAAGCACAAGAAAATGGGTAGCCAGAACATGTCGCTCAACGAAATCAGTTTCGAGCAGCCCGACCAAAGCCACACCGCCAACCCTGAGGAACAGGCCGTACAGCAAGACCGAATCCTATTGGTGAGACGCCTCATTGACAGCCTACCGGAAAAGCAGCGGAGCGTGATGCAGCTGCGCGACATGGAAGGCAAAAGCTATAAGGAAATTGCGCAGATACTGGACATCAGCGAGGATCAGGTGAAAATAAACATCTTCCGAGCACGCCAGAACATTAAGCAACGATTCATACAAACAGAGAAATATGGACTATAAGTTTATCGAACAATTGGTAGAGCGCTATTTCAATGCGCAGACCACCCTGCAGGAAGAGGAGATACTCAGAATCTTCTTCAGTCAGGAAGAGCTGCCCGCCGATATGGAGGCAGTCGCTGCCTTGTTTGCCTTGGAGCAGCAGGAGCGGTACGTGGAGCTGCCATCCGATGACTTTGATGCCCGTATGCTCGCTATGGTAGAGGAACAGCAGAGTGAAGAGCCGAAGATGATTACCGTCAAGGCTCGCACCATCAAGTTCACCCAGCGTCTGTTACCGCTGTTCAAGGCTGCCGCCATCGTGGCCATCGTGCTCACGCTCGGCAATGCTGCACAGGCACCGTGGGATCGTGGCTACGACGACCCGAAGGCCGAGTATGCCAAGTACCACCAGCAGCCCCTTGACTCTGCGGATGATTTGCAGCCCATGCAGGCCGAGAACCTGACGGACTCGTTGCAGCAGACGGAGGCTCTCCCCATGACGCCAACCTATTAAGATTTCTATGCTTTCTCTAAATAATTATAATCTTGTTTATTAAAAACACATTTATCTAAGCAAAATGAAACTGTGAAGTTTCAATTCTCTCAAATTTTTCATAACATACTAACGCAGAAGCAAAAACAGAGCCGCGCCCGAGATGTCGGGGCGGCTCGCTTCAATTAAAAGAACAACAAAAACAATGGACAAGAACAAAAGCGAAATGAATCGTCGCGAATTTCTCCGACGATTGGGAATTGGAGCAGGTTCTGCTGTAGCTATGATGGCTATGGAACCATTAAGTATGCTGGCTAAGGACGGTAAGGTTGCCCAGTCCTCTACCCCAGCCAACCGAATGACCTACCGTGTGCAGCATGGTTCTGGTGAGCAAATATCTTTGCTGGGTTTCGGCATGATGCGTTTGCCCAATGACCAGGAGGAGGTGAACCGCCTGGTGGACTATGCCATAGCCCACGGCGTGAACTATTTCGACACGGCACCGATGTATATGGGTGGGCAGTCAGAGGTGTTGACGGGAAATGCCCTTTCCCGCCATCCTCGTGACAAGTTCTTTGTGGCCACGAAGATGTCGAACCAGAACCGGCGTTCATGGTCGTTTGACGACTCACGCCGTATGTATGAGACATCCTTAGAGCGGCTGAAGGTTGACCATATAGACTACTATCTGCTGCACAGTATTGGTGGCGGTATGGAGAGCCTGAAAGGGCGTTTCTTGGATAATGGCATTCTTGATTTCCTACTGAAGGAGCGCGAGGCAGGACGCATCAAGCATCTTGGTTTCTCGTACCACGGTGACGTGCGCGACTTCGACTGGCTGTTGGACCGTCAGGAGGAGTACCACTGGGACTTTGTACAGATACAGATGAACTTCCTCGACTGGCGTCATGCCTCCATGCGTGGCGGCAGGCGGACGGATGCCGACGCAGAATACCTGTATGGGAAATGCGAGAAGACGGGCGTGCAGTGTGTCGTTATGGAGCCGCTACGCGGCGGTGCCTTCGGCCGTATGGCCAAGGAGCTGTCCGACCAGCTGCTCGCTGTCCGTCCAAACGACAGCACGGCCCGTTGGGCCTTCCGCTGGGTGGGCTCCTATCCCAATATCCTGACCACACTCAGCGGCATGAATCGCATGGATCACTTGGAGGAGAATGTAGAAACCTTCTCACCTCTTGAAAATTGCACGGAGGCAGAGAACAAGCTGCTGGCCGAGATAGCCGACCAGATGTCGGGATTCCCCACCATTCCTTGCACCACCTGCGCCTACTGTATGCCCTGCCCCTACGGCGTAGACATTCCTGGAAACTTCGCTTACTACAACGAGGCGGTCAATGAAAAAATCCTGCCGCTGCCTGACAGCTCGGCAGCAGATTTTGCCCAACGTAAACAGCAGTTTATTGACGGGCTTCGGAAGGCACTGCCCGACGAGAAGCAATGGGCACGCGCCTGTCAGGACTGCGGCGAATGCCTGTCGAAGTGTCCGCAGCAGATACGCATCCCGAACCAGATGGCACGTATCGTGGAGACGCTGCGAAAGCGATAATTCGTAATCAACTAATTAATAATCATGAAACTAAGAAAACTATTTGTGACAATGGTGCTGGCTACCGTCGGCACCATTACCCTGATGGCTCAGGGCGAAATGCCTGTCGTTCCCATTGACCCCGATGTTCGTATCGGTAAGCTGGACAACGGCCTTACTTACTACATCCGCCACAACAACTGGCCGGAGCAGCGTGCAGAGTTCTACATTGCCCAGAAGGTGGGTTCCATTCAGGAGGATGACAACCAGCGCGGCCTGGCACACTTCCTGGAGCACATGGCTTTCAACGGCTCGAAGCACTTCAAAGGTAACGAGCTGCTGCGCTGGTGTGAGAGTATTGGCGTGAAGTTCGGCACTGACCTGAATGCTTACACCTCCATTGACCAGACAGTCTATAATATTAGTAATGTACCCACGACGCGCGAGAGCATTGTGGACTCCTGCCTGATGATTCTTTGGGACTGGGCCGACGGCTTGCTCTTGGAGCAGGAAGAGATAGAGAAGGAACGTGGTGTCATCCACGAAGAGTGGCGTCTCAGGACGAGCGCCCAGATGCGTATGCTGGAGCGCGACCTGCCGAAGCTCTATCCCGGCTCGAAATACGGCTATCGAATGCCCATCGGCTTGATGGAGATCATCGACAACTTTGAACGCCCGTTCCTGCAGCAGTACTACGAGAAGTGGTACCGTCCAGACAATCAGGGTATCATCGTCGTTGGCGATATCAATGTTGATCAGGTGGAACAGAAGATTAAGACGATGTTCTCACAGATAGCCAAGCCGGCAGCAGATGCTGCAAAGGTGGTGGCTGAGGCCGTGCCCGACAATGCCGAGCCTATCGTGGTCATCGACAAGGATAAGGAACAGCAGTACAACATCGTGGAAGTAATGTTCAAGCATGAGGCAATACCCGACTCCGTGAAGGGCTCTCTGGGGTATATTGTGACCAAGTACCTGAAGAATGTTGCCCTTGGAATGCTGAACAGTCGTTTGGGAGAGATAGCCCAACAGCCTGACTGTCCCTTCCTGCAGGCCTCGGTGGAGGACGGCACATATTTGCTGTCGAAGACAAAGGATGCTTTCACGTTGGGCATCGTGCCTAAGGATGGCATGATGAACGAAGCCCTGAAGACCGTCTACACTGAGGCTCGTCGCGCAGCTGAGTTTGGCTTCACTCAGACAGAGTATGGTCGCTCGAAGGCCAATACGCTCAGCTCCCTCGACAAGCAGTACTCAAATAAGGACAAGCGCTACAACTCGCAGTTCGTCAACCAGTACGTGCAGCACTTCCTGGCCAACGAGCCAATCCCCTCTATTGATGACTACTACCAGCTGATGAAGCAGTTGGTGCCCGTCATCCCTGTGGATGCTGTGAACGAAGTGATGAAGCAGTTGATGCCGCAGAACGACTCCAACTTAGTTGTGCTGAGCTTCAACCAGGAGAAGGAAGGCGCCTCCTATCCCACAGACGAGGGTTTGTTTGCTGCCATCAAAACAGCCAAGGCTGAGCAGCTGACGGCATGGGTGGACAACGTGAAGGATGAGCCGCTGATGGCTACCCTTCCCAAGCCGGGCAAGATTGTAAAGGAGGAAAAGAACGATATATTCGGATACTCTGAGCTGACGCTGTCGAACGGCGTAAAAGTCGTGTTGAAGCAGACGGACCTGAAGAAGGACCAGGTGCTGCTTACGGGTGAAGGCTGGGGCGGCTCGGCTCTCTACGATGTCAAGGAGTTCGCAAATATCAGTATGTTCAATGATGCTGTGGAGGCCAGCGGCTTAGGTGCTTTCTCTCATACGGAGCTGGTCAAGGCGCTGGCAGGAAAGATTGCCGGTGCTACCCTTTCGATGAGCACTCAGCGTACAAACGTCAACGGTTCGTCAACGCCGAACGATGTAGAGACGATGCTGCAGCTGGTATACCTCTACATGAAGGGTGACATCAAGAAAGACCAACAGTCGTATGACCAGATGATAAAGACAACCGAGATACAGCTGAAGAACCGTCTGCTGCAGCCGGAAGCAGTGTTCACCGACTCGCTGCTCCTCACACTCACCAAACATAATCCCCGCAACAGGAATATGGATGTCGACGACCTGAAGGACGTCAATTACGATCGTATCCTGCAGATGGCCAAGGAGCGTACTGCGAACGCTGCTGCCTTCACCTTCACGATCATCGGTAACTACAACGATTCTATCATCCGTCCGCTCATTGAGCAGTACATTGGCTCGCTGCCCGCCCAAAAAGAGATTGTGAAGGGAAAGGATGTGTCTACGGACTATACCGGCAAGGTGGTGAACGACTTCAAGCACAAGGCTGAGACGCCGAAGTCTATCGCTGTATTACACTGGTACTCGAAGAAGGTTCCTTATAACTTGGAGAATTCCATCCTTGGACATGCTGCTGGACAGGTGCTGCAGATGGTCTATCTGAAGGAAATTCGCGAAGAGGCCAGTGCCGCCTATACTGTGCAGGCACAAGCCAGCGTAGGTCGTGATGACTTTGGTGACGAGGTCAGCCTTTTGGCATACTGTCCCATGAAGCCGGAGAAGGCTGACGTTGCTATCTCCATCATGCGCCGCGCTGTCAAGGACATGGCTGAGGGAAAGTGTGATGCCGATATGGTCAGCAAGGTGAAGGAGTATATGCTCAAGAGCCACGGCGACCAGCTAAAGACCAATAACTATTGGGCTGGACGCATTAATGTTTGGCGTAAGTGGAAGCTCGACTTCCATACCGACTATGAGAAGACAGTTGAAGCCGTCACGCCAGCCAAAATCTGTGCTTTTGTGGCTGAAGTGCTCAAGTCGGGCAATGAGGCTGAAGTAGTGATGCTGCCGGCAGAGTAATCAGCCAGCCAAAAGCATACCACAATAAAGCACCGTCGCAAATCGCGACGGTGCTTTATTCTTTAGGTTGTATATTCGATGATTGTCTTATTTTACGATAATCAACGAGTAGTTCTTCTTACCCTTCTGTGCCAGGATATACTTGCCGTCGATAAGGTCGTCGGCCGTGATGGCACGCTGTGCGTCCGTCAGCTTCTCCTTGTTCAGGCTGACACCGCCGCCCTGCACCATCTTGCGCATCTCGCCCTTGGAGGGGAATACGGGAACTGCCGTGGTGAGCAGCTCAATGGCGGGCTGGCCTAACTGGTCGCGGCCAATCTCGTAGTGCTCCACTCCGTCGAACACATCCAGGAACGTCTGCTCGTCAAGCTTCTCCAAGGCCTCCTTGGTAGACTTGCCGAAGAGGATGCTGGAAGCTTCAATGGCCATGTCAAGGTCTTCCTGAGAGTGAACCAAGACGGTCACCTCTTCAGCCAGCCGCTTCTGCAGCACGCGGCGGCCGGGATCCTGCTTGTGCTCCTCAATGAGGGCGTCGATGACATCTTTCTCCAATGAGGTGAAAATCTTGATATAGCGCTCGGCATCGTCATCGCTCACATTGAGCCAGAACTGGTAGAAGCGGTAGGGTGTCGTGCGATTGCGGTCGAGCCATACATTGCCGCTCTCGGTCTTACCGAACTTCTTGCCGTCGCTCTTTGTGATGAGCGGGCAGGTCAGAGCGAAGGTCTCCACCTCATTGCCTAAGGTGCGGCGAATGAGCTCGGTGCCAGTGGTCATGTTACCCCACTGGTCGTTGCCGCCTAATTGGAGCTTCACGCCATAGTGCTGGTAGAGGTATAGGAAGTCGTAGCCCTGTAGCAGCTGATAGGTGAATTCCGTGAAGCTGAGGCCGTCGCGGGCCGTGCCATTCAGGCGCTGCTGAACGCTCTCCTTGGCCATCATGTAGTTCACGGTGATGTGCTTGCCTACCTCGCGGGCGAAGTCGAGGAACGTAAAGTTCTTCATCCAGTCATAGTTGTTTACCATGATGGCAGCGTTGGGTTCCTTGGATTCAAAGTCAAGGAACTTGGCTACTTGTTTCTTGATGCACTCCTGATTGTGGCGCAGCGTCTCGTCGTTCAGCAGGTTACGCTCCTGCGACTTGCCGCTGGGGTCGCCAATCATACCCGTGGCACCGCCTACCAAGATGATGGGTCTGTGGCCGCAGCGCTGCAGGTGGCGCAACATCATAATGCCACAGAGATGGCCTATGTGCAGGGAGTCGGCCGTAGGGTCTGTGCCTAAGTAGGCCGTCACCATTTCCTTTTGCAGTAATTCCTCGGCGCCCGGCATGATTTGTGCCAGCATACCGCGCCATTTCAGTTCTTCTACAAAGTTCTTTTTCATCGAATGATTCTCTTCTTTTATTCTTGTTTGATTCTTTCGGGGTGCAAAGGTACGAAATAATTATGAATTATGAATTATGAAATACAAAAAAAGCGAAGAATTTCTTGCCAGGCAAGCGTCGCAAAGCGCCGAGCGGCTGCTGCCCTTGCTTTTTTCCGAGTGGAAGGACTAATAGAGGGCTATCAGAGGTTGAGCAGCCCTTCTGGCAGTCTCATGCGGACAACCCGAGCTTTTTGGTCTATGTCTTCTATCAGTTCTTCCGAGGCGGGGATGAGTTTGCCGTCTTCCAGCTCAAAGAGGATGTTGAGGGTGGAGTCGTCAACGGAAGCAATGCGGCCTACCGTCTTACCGCTGCTTGCATCGACTAAGTCGAAGCCTATGAGGAAAGAGAGGGTGAAGGGACCGTCGTCCTCGGCAACAAGGGCGCGTGGGAAATAGACATCGCAGCCCGTCAGTTCTTGAACTCGCTCTTGGGTGTCTATGTCCTCGAACTTCACAATGGCGTTCGAGTCGCTCTTGAAGCGGTATTCCTCCAAGAAAAAAGGCACGAAGATACCGTCGATGTTGAGCACAAGATAGTCGGCGTCAACGCTGTCGAACACATCGTCGTCGAAGAGAAAGCTTATTTCTCCCTTCACGCCGTGGGTCTTGCCCAGTTTGCCAATCTTGTAAACGTCTTCCTCCCTAATCATTTCTCACAATCTTTGCTCCAAGCGCATTCAGACGTGTCTCGATATGCTCGTAGCCACGGTCTATCTGTTCGATATTGTCAATGCGGCTGGTGCCCTTGGCACTCATGGCGGCAATCAGCAGGGCGATGCCTGCACGGATGTCGGGGCTTGACATACGACCGCCACGGAGGGTTATCTTCCGGTCGTGGCCTACGACGACGGCGCGGTGCGGGTCGCAGAGAATAATCTGTGCGCCCATGTCTATCAGCTTGTCCACAAAGAACAGGCGGCTCTCAAACATTTTCTGGTGAAAGAGCACGGAGCCGCGAGCCTGGGTTGCGACAACGATGAGAACCGAGAGCAGGTCGGGCGTCAGCCCTGGCCAGGGTGCATCGGCCAGCGTCATGATGGTGCCGTCGATGAACGACGGTATCTCATAGTGCCGCTGGTGGGGAATCACGAGGTCGTCGCCTTCTACCTTGATTTTGACGCCGAGGCGGCGGAAGGCTTCTGGGATGAGGCCGAGGTTCTTCACGCTGGAGTTCTTGATGCGAATGCCGTCGCCGCACATAGCAGCCATACCGATGAACGAGCCCACCTCAATCATGTCGGGCAAGATGGTGTGCTCGGCGCCGTGCAGACTCTCCACGCCGACGATGGTCAGCAGGTTGGAACCGATGCCGCTGATGTTTGCCCCCATCTGGTTCAGCAGGTGGCAGAGTTGCTGCAGGTAGGGTTCGCAAGCAGCGTTATAGATGGTGGTTGTGCCTTTGGCAAATACGGCAGCCATCACGATGTTTGCCGTTCCCGTGACCGACGCTTCGTCGAGCAGCATATACGTGCCCTTCAGTTGTCTGGCGGCTATCTCGTAGACGTTACGGCCTTCTATGTGATTGAATCGTGCGCCCAGTTTCTCGAATCCGAGGAAGTGGGTGTCTAAACGGCGGCGGCCAATCTTGTCTCCGCCGGGCTTGGTTATTACAGCTTTGCCCATCCTTGCCAACAACGGGCCGATCATCAGAACGGAGCCACGCAACGCAGCGCATTTCTGGACGAACTCGTCACTCTCTAAGTAGTCCAAGTTCAGCTTGTCGGCCTGGAAGCTGCAGGTGCGGGTGCTTCCGGACTTTTTGGATAATCCGGAATGTCTGGATTTTCTGGGAGTTACCTTCACGCCAATATCCTTGAGCAGCTGTATTAGGTTGTTCACATCACGAATGTCGGGGATGTTGTGAATCGTCACCTCCTCGTTGGTCAGCAGCGTGGCACAAATGACCTGCAGGGCTTCGTTCTTGGCACCCTGCGGCGTGATTTCCCCGCTGAGCGGGTAGCCTCCCTCAATGATGAATGATGCCATGGGCAGTGCTGTTGTATTGTTATTTTCTTTTCTTGCCTCTCTTGCCTTCGTTCTCAGGAACGGCAGTTACTTTCTCGAAGGAGAATCGGTTTAGGTCGAGAAGGATAGCGCCGTCAGTCATGTAAGCCAGGTCGTCGGCCACTTTCTCGTCGTCCATGGAGCCGTGGCCCCACGTCACTAAGTCGCGCTTCATCTGGTTCGCTGTGTACTTCACTAACCTATCGCGCTCCGGCCCTTCCTCCATGGTCTTCAGCTTCTCTGCCAGCTCCTCTACCAGCTTGCCGTAGTGCCGAAGTCTGATGCTGTTCTTGGGCAGCGGAATGGGGCTGGGTTTGGTATGGATTTTTTCGGCGGCAGTTACGTCGAAGGGCCAGTCAATGTCCAACTGCTTGTGACTTATCAGGTACAGGTGGTCCCAGAGTGTCTGCTCATAGTCGGCATAGTCGCGAATCTGCGGAATCTTCGTCTCCATCATCCGGATAATGCTGTTGGCACACCGCTGCCGCTCCTCTTTGTTGGGCAGGCTGACGGCGTAGTCCACCATCTTCTGTATCTCGCGCCCGTATTCCGGCAAGATCATTTTCTCACGCTGGGTGTTGTAGTCTAATCCTTTTATCTCCATATTATTGTTTAACTTTTAAATCAGCTTTTTCGGCATCTTGGCCACGAAGTCCTTCAGGTAGTAAGGCACGAAGTAGGCTACATCTTCCGTTTGCCCGTTCATGAGTCGCCTTTCGGCCAGTGGTTGCATCCATTTAGCTATCGGCACGATGCCCTCTATCAGACGTGCGTTGGGATGGTTGATGGTCTCCATGCACTTGGCGGCACCGTTTCCAAAGAAGTAGACGGGCTGCTTGTTCAAGTATTCCTGATAGGTCTCTGCCGTGACCACGTCGGCGCGCACCTCCCGTATGGGCTTCAGCGCACGGTCGTAGATGCCGGCGTAGACCTCCATGCGGCGGGCGTCAATCATGGGGCAGAGCAGGGCACCTTCTTCCACCAGTTCCCTCAGCAGTACAGGTACGCAGAGCAGTTCCAGCGTAGGCACGGCCAGCAGCTTCAGTCCACGGGCGTAGCAAATACCTTTGGCCATTGACACGCCAATGCGCAGGCCCGTGTAGCTGCCCGGTCCCTGACTCACGCTGACAGCGTCGAAGGGTATCGCATGATTGTCGGTGAATGACAGAGCTTCGTCCACGAACGTTCCCAATTGCTCGGCGTGGTGGGCACCCGACAAGTCCTGCTCTTCAAAGATGACATGGCTGTCCTCGCTCACGGCAACCGAGCACACTTCGGTACTGGTTTCAATATGTAATATACAAGCCATAAAGGTGTGCAAAATAACTAATAATCGAGCGCAAAGTTACGTAATTTTCCGCCAATAATGGTAGAATTATCAGAAATTAACGCGCTTTTCTATTTTTCGCGTTGGCAGTATGAAGTTTTTTGTCTATATTTGCACCAAAAACCACCATTATTACGATGAATCAGACCGCCATAGACGAGAAATACATACGCCGATGCCTGCAACTGGCAGCCTGCGGCTATCAGAATGCCAAGTCTAACCCCATGGTAGGCGCAGTTATTGTTGCTGACGGGCGAATCCTGGGCGAGGGCTACCACGTGCGCTACGGCGAGGGGCATGCCGAGGTGAACGCCTTTGCCGCCGTGCGCAGCGAGTACGAGCCGTTGCTGTCGAAGTCCACCCTCTACGTCAGCTTAGAGCCGTGTAGCCATTACGGCAAGACACCGCCTTGTGCTGACCTCATTATCCGCAAAGGTGTGCGCCGCGTGGTCATTGGCTGCGAGGACGACTTTGCGCAGGTCCGCGGCCGTGGCATCCAGAAACTGCGCGATGCCGGCATCGATGTCACCGTAGGCGTGTTAGAGGCAGAGTGCCGCGAGCTGAACCGTCGCTTCCTGACCTACCACCGCCGCGAGCGTCCCTATATTATCCTGAAGTGGGCGCAGACAGCCAACGGATTTATCGACGACCAGCACCAACCGGTGCAGATTTCCTCGTCCTTCACGCAGATGCTGGCCCACAAACTGCGTGCCGAGGAGGATGCCATCCTCGTGGGACGCGTCACCAATGAGCGCGACCATCCGCAACTCAATGTCCGCCACTGGGCAGGTCCTGACCCTAAGCGCTTGGTCATCGACCACGACCATCCTGTCAACTTAGAGAGTCTCTACCACCACGGCGTACAGTCGCTCATTGTGGAGGGCGGTACAAAGACCATCCAGTCGTTCCTTGTGCAGGATTTGTGGGACGAAATTCGTGTGGAAACCAACACCGCGTTGACCGTCAAAGGGGGCACGCGTGCGCCCCAACTGCCTTCGGGCTGCCAAGTGAGCAGCAGCCGGCAGTGGAACAATAATCTGATTGTAACTTATAGGAGATGAGGAATTAGAGCAGGGCGCGGATTTCTTCGTCTGTGGCCAGGTTGAAGTCGCCGTTGATGGTGTTTTTCAACGTGGCTGCGGCTAAGGCGTAGTTCATGGCCTGGACATCATTGTGCGGCAGGTCCTCGGCGTAGATGGCGTGGAGCAGACCTGCCATGAAGGCATCGCCTACGCCCACGGGGTCAATGACGTCGGGAATGTCCATGATGGGAGCTTTCAGTAGCTGTCCAGGCGCCTGGGAGTCCGCCACATAGAGCAGGGCGGTGAGCAGGTGGTGGTTGGAGGCCACCATGTTGCGCATACCCATGAGCCACTTGCGGCAGCGAGGGAACTGGTGGTGCAGTTCGTCGAACCATTCGCGGTATTCGTCCATCTGCATCTCGAACGAGGAGTCCTGAGCGGTGAAGGGCGGCTGCTTACGCTGGCTGAGGAACTCAAACTCGATGGCATCGCCAAACATCATGTCACAGCGGCCAAGCATTCGGCGTAGCGTCTCGCGTGGGTCAGCACCGTAGCGCCACAGGTTCTTGCGGTAGTTGATGTCGTAGGTCACGAGCACGCCCACTTCGTCGGCAATGTCCAAGGCCTCGAAAGTGGCATCGGCGGCATTCTGGGAGATGGCGGCGGTGATGCCCGATACGTGGAGCACGTCGGCATCCTTCAGGATATCGCGCCAGGGAATCATGCCCGGCTTCAGCTCAGAATAGGCAGAGTGGGCGCGGTCGTAGATGACCTTGGCGGCTCTCATGCCTGCAGCCGGCTCAAAGTAGTAGGTGCCGATACGGTCGCCGCCGTAGAGCACGCGGCGGGTGTTGACGCCAAGCTGCATAAGTGCCTGAGCACCAGCGTGACCAATAAAGTTGTCCGGTAGGCGGGTGATATACTCCACGTCATCGCCTAATGTTGCCAGCGACACGGCAACATTGGCCTCGCTGCCGCCGTACTTGCAGGTAAACGTATCGCCCTGTGACAGGCGCATGTTATCCAATTTGGAAAAGCGGAGAAGCAGCTCTCCGAAGGTAACTATCTTTGCTCTTTTCATGTTCTTGTCTTTGCGTTCAGCCTGCAAAGATACAAAAAAAAGGTAAAAGTGAAGAGTGAAATCAAATTAATTTGTTTTTTTGCTCACTTATTCGTACCTTTGAGCTGCGCTCTTAGGTCCTTTCGTTCGAAAATGAAAAGAAAAAGTGGATTTTCTTTTGCATTTTGCTCACTTATTCGTACCTTTGCAGCAAGATAAACAAGGAAAGACATGCAGATTAATAGTCATCTCTCGGTTTTGGTTCATGACCAGGCCCGTCATCTTGGCGACCGCGAAGCCTTAATCTACAGGGATTTCGGCAGCAAGGAGTGGAAGTCGTATAGTTGGAACCAGTTCTCGGAAAAAGTCTGGCAGGTATCCAACGCCATGCTCAATTTAGGCATCAAGGTGCAGGAAAACGTGGGTATCTTCTCTCAGAATTCCGTGCAGTACCTGTTTTGCGACTTCGGCGCGTGGGGCATCCGTGCGGTAACCATTCCGTTTTATGCCACCAGCTCGGAGCAGCAAATACAGTTCATGGTGAACGATGCGAAGGTGCGCTTCCTGTTCGTGGGAGAGCAGGAGCAGTACGACAAGGCGCGCCGCGTCTTCTCAACCTGTAGCACCTTGGAGCGCATCATCATCTTCGACCGTGGTGTCCGCATCTCCTCGCACGATCTCAACGCCATGTACTTCGACGACTTCCTGAAGCTGGGCGAAAACAAGCCCCGTCAGACGGAGGTGGAGGCCCTGCAGAAGCAGGCCACAATGGACGACCTGGCCAACATTCTGTATACCAGTGGCACTACAGGTGACTCCAAGGGCGTTATCTTGACCATGGGGCAGTATCATGCCGCCTTCGTGGCCAACGATAAGTGCGTGCCCGTAGGCGAGGACGATCGAGTGCTCAACTTCCTGCCCTTTACCCACATCTTCGAGAAGGGATGGAAGATACTCTGCATCACTGAAGGCGCACGCCTCATCGTGAACACCTATCCGATAGAGGTTCAGCAGACCATGCGCGAGACGCACCCCACTTGTATGTCCAGTGTTCCCCGTTTCTGGGAGAAGGTCTACATGGGCGTCATGGAGAAGATAGAATCCTCCAGCGCCGTGCAGCGCAAGATGTTCCGGCACGCCCTTGCTGTTGGCAAGAAGCACAACATCGACTACCTGTCGAAGGGTAAGCGCCCACCGATGGCGCTACATATAGAGTACGAGATGATCAACAAGACCATCTTCTCTCTCGTCCGTAAGGAACTTGGCCTGCAGGACGCCCACTTCTTCCCCACCGCCGGAGCCACGGTGAACCCCGTGGTAGAGGAGTTCGTACACTCCATCGGTATCAACATGGTGGTAGGCTACGGCCTTACCGAGTCGCTGGCCACCGTTTCGTGCAACCACTTGGGTGAGCCGTTCACCGTGGGTAGCGTCGGCATACCCATCGAGGGCATCAGTATCAAGATCAGCGACGAGGGTGAGGTGCTGTTGAAGGGGCCCACCATCACCAAAGGCTACTTTAACCGTGACGACCTGACTAAGGCAGCGTTCACCGATGACGGTTACTTCCGTACGGGCGATTCCGGCTACCTGAAGGGCGGCGAGCTATTCCTGAAGGAGCGCATCAAGGACCTGTTCAAGACCTCGAACGGCAAGTATATTGCCCCGCAGATGATAGAGTCGAAGCTGCTCGTCGACAAGTACATCGACCAGGTGTGCATCATTGCCGACCAGCGCAAGTTCGTCTCCGCGCTCATCATCCCTGTCTACCCCCTCTTGGAGGATTATGCCCGTGAGCACAATATTTCCTTCGCTAGTCGCGAGGAACTCTGTGCCAACGAGCAGGTGAACCAGATGATGAAGGAGCGCATAGACACCCTGCAGCAGCAATTGGCCCACTACGAGCAGGTGAAGCGTTTCACCCTCCTGCCGCACCATTTCTCGATAGAGCATGGCGAGCTGACCAACACGCTCAAGATTAAACGTCGCGTGCTGAACGAGAACTACAAGAAGGAAATTGACAAGATGTATGTTTGAAGCCCCTTGAAAAGGGGCTGGCCTAAGCCAGGGATAAGAAAACAACTCAACATTTAATGATTACACAAGACCAGCTGAAAGATATACTCGACCGTGCGGACAAGTTACGCCACTACCTGAAGATTGACGAGAAACAGATGGAGTGGGAGGAAGAGGATCTGCGTACGCAGGCACCCGACTTTTGGGAAGACCCCAAGCGGGCCGAGGAGCAGATGAAGAAAGTGAAGGGCATCAAAGCGTGGCTCGACGGCTATGCTGAGGTGCGCACATTAGCCGACGAGCTTCAGTTAGCCTTCGACTTTTATAAGGACGAGATGGTGACGGAGCAGGAGGTGGACGAGGACTACCAGCGCGCCCTTGCTGCCATTGAGGGATTAGAGCTCAAGAATATGCTGCGCCAGAAGGAGGATCCCATGGACTGCGTGCTGAAGATCAACAGCGGCGCAGGCGGAACGGAGAGTCAAGACTGGGCACAGATGCTCATGCGTATGTACCAGCGTTGGGCAGAAGCCCACGGACACAAGGTGACCATCTCGAACCTGCAGGACGGTGACGAGGCGGGTATCAAGAGTGTAACGATGGAGATAGAAGGCGGCGAATATGCATACGGCTACTTGAAATCGGAGAACGGCGTCCACCGCCTGGTGCGCGTCTCGCCGTTTAACGCGCAGGGCAAGCGCATGACCTCGTTTGCTTCCGTCTTTGTTACGCCGCTTGTCGATGATACCATCGAGGTATATGTAGACCCCGCCAAACTTTCGTGGGACACGTTCCGCTCGTCAGGCGCAGGCGGACAGAACGTGAACAAGGTGGAGTCGGGTGTCCGGCTGCGCTATTGGTACACCGACCCCGACACGGGCGAGGAGGAGGAAATCCTTATAGAGAACACCGAGACGCGCGACCAGCCGAAGAATAAGGCAAAGGCCCTGTTGCTGCTAAAGTCGCAACTCTACGACCGCGCCATGAAGAAGCGTCTTGAGGCGCAGGCGAAGATTGAGGCGGGGAAGAAAAAGATAGAATGGGGCAGCCAGATACGCTCCTACGTGTTTGATGACAAGCGAGTAAAGGATCACCGCACAAACTACCAGACGTCCGACGTAGACGGCGTGATGAACGGTAAGCTCGACGGCTTCATCAAGGCGTACCTCATGGAGTTCCCCGTCACTGACAGCGAAACATGAATCATCAATAATAAAAACTTAAAAGTTATGGCAAACGGAAAGAGAATGAATGCTAAGCAGAAGGCTTATGCACAGAAGCAGGAGAGACAAGGACACAACGTCATCATGTGGATAATTGGCATACTGATCTTGTTGGCAATATGCTACGCCGCATGGTCTGTATGGTTGGTTTCTTAGCCTTATGAGCAGTATGGAAATAGAGCGGAAGTTTCTGGTCAAGGACAATAGCTACAAGCGTCTGGCCTACGCTTCCGATCGTATTCGGCAAGGCTACATCTGCAGCAGTCACGGACGGACGGTTCGCGTCCGTGTCCGTGGCTGCAGAGCTTTTTTGACCATCAAGGGGCCGTCGGCTGACGGTGGTTTGTCGCGCTATGAGTTTGAGAAGGAGATAACGCCTGACGAGGCCGAGCAGCTCTTCCTGCTTTGTGAGCCAGGGGTTATCGACAAGACCCGTTACTTAGTACGAAGCGGCAACCACACTTTTGAGGTAGATGAGTTCTACGGCGACAACGAAGGGCTCGTCATGGCGGAAGTAGAACTATCCGCTCCTGACGAACCCTACGAAAAACCCGATTTTATCGGAAAAGAAGTGACTGGCGACCGACGTTACTACAACTCCCACCTACGCCAATATCCCTACAAAGAGTGGAAGGAGGACTAACGGAAGCTTTCTTTACGTTTACTTAAATGTTCGGCTCCTCCCAGACTTTGGTCTCGCTGCATGTGACGTTCTGCGTCAGCTGTCCAATCTTCAGGGTAAAGACGCCCTCTTCGAGTGTCCAGCGCCCGTCGGCACCCACAAATGCCAGGTTCTTAGCAGGCAGGCGGAAGGTGACGGTCTTCACCTCGCCAGGCTGCAACTCTATCTTTGTGAAGTCACGCAGTCGCTTGTTGTCAGGCACGATAGAAGCCACGAGGTCGCTGGAATAGAGTAGCACTGGCTCCTTACCAGCACGACTACCCGTATTCTTCACATCTACGCTGACAGAGAGAACGTCATCGGCAGTGAACGAGACCTTATCGACTTTCAGATTTGAATACTCGTAGGTGGTGTAACTGATGCCATAGCCGAAGGGCCACTGGAGCGACACCTTGGCATCGTAGTTGTAGGCTCCCGCCATCGTTCCCACTTCCTCACTGACTTTGTAGTCATAGGTGTTGAGCGAGTTGATTTCACGCGGAT
Source organism: uncultured Prevotellaceae bacterium (assembly GCA_900318585.1). Taxonomy (GTDB): domain Bacteria; phylum Bacteroidota; class Bacteroidia; order Bacteroidales; family Bacteroidaceae; genus Prevotella. Next base: position 8,630 of record ONKY01000168.1, on the reverse strand, counting down.
AGGTATAAGGCAGCTTGGCCGAGAAGTTCTTGCTTTCCACTCGGCCGTCTGCCGAGCGGGCTTCGCCAGCAAGGAGGTTGGCAAGGGCATCTCCGCCATAATTACCAGGAATGAGGATGTCGATGACAGCCAGTGCCAACGGTTCAATGTCAGCAATGAGTCGTGGACGTCCTTCGTTGAGAATAAGGATAATGGGCTTGCCGGTCTTGGCCAGTTCCTTCACGAGGTTGCGCTGGTTCTCGCTGAGCCATAAATCGGATAGATTGCCAGGCGTCTCGGTGTAAGAGTTCTCGCCAATGCAGGCAATAATCACATCTGCCTGGGCAGCAGCAGCCACGGCCTTGTCTATCTGGGGCTCGTTCTCGTCGTAGTAGGCACCATTCTCATTATAGGTCACACCCTGTTCAAGAATGATGTTGTCTTTACCATACTTGTTGCAAAGGGCCTCATAAATGGTATTGTATTTCTCAGAGAGGTCCTCTGCCTTGGAGCCCTGCCATGTGTAGCTCCAACCACCGTGCAGGCAGCGCATCTGGTTGGCATTGGGACCCGTGAGGAGTATTTTCTTTCCCTTAGCCAATGGCAGGATACTTTCATTCTTGAGGAGAACCATACTCTCTTCTGCTGCCTGGAGAGCGGCAGCGGCGTGCTCTTCAGAGCCGAACTTTTCAAAGCCCTTGCCACCAGTGTTGGGCCTCTCAAAAAGCCCCAGACGATACTTGGCACGCAGGATACGACGCACAGCGTCGTCGATACGTGCCATGGGAACCTTACCCTCGTTGACCAGTTCCTTCAACAGGATGCAGAACTCCACGCTGTAGGGATCCATCGACATATCGATACCGGCATTGATGGCAATGCGGATGGCATCTTTCTTGTCCTTAGCCACCTTTTCTCGAGAGAAGAGGTTGTTGATGTCTGCCCAATCGGTCACTAAGAATCCGTCCCACTGCAGGTCTTCCTTCAGCCATTTTGTGAGATACTCATAGCTGGCATGAACAGGTACACCGTTGATGGAAGCGGAATTGACCATCATCGTAAGAGTGCCGGCAAGGGCGGCTGCCTTGAAGGGCTCGAAGTATTTCTCGCGAATCATCTGTGGCGACAGGTAGGCGGGCGTACGGTCCTTACCCGTCCAGGGAGCTCCGTATGCAAAGTAATGCTTGGTGCTCGTGCCTACGTGGAACTGGTCAATGTGATTGTTGTCTTCGCCCTGATAACCGCGGATTTCGGCGGTTACCATCTTTGAGTTTACGATGGCATCCTCGCCGAAGCTCTCATAGACACGGGGCCAGCGCGGGTCACGGCTGAGGTCAACAACGGGGTTATACACCCACGGACAGTTGGCCGCACGGCTCTCGTAGGCTGTAATCTCAGCTCCGATGCGAGCCAGTTCGGTATTAAACGATGCGCCCAAGTTGATGGGCTGCGGGAAGAGTGTTCCACCCTGTGTATAGGTCACACCGTGGTTATGGTCGAGTCCATAGATGTCGGGGATGCCGAGGTACTTTATCGACTTTTCCTGAATCAGCCGAATCCACTTCTGCCATTCATCGACGCTGGGGGCACGGGTGCCTGGGGCATTGAGGATGGAGCCTACTTTCCACTTCGAGATGAGCGTGTCGAGCATCACCTCATTGAGCTTCCAGACGCGCTTGGTGTCGCCCTGATAGATATCGACGGGGTAGCTGCCCAGCTTGTCGATAATCTCCTCGTCGGTCATCTTTATCATGGCATCTACCTCTTCAGCAGACCGTCCATACTGCTGGAGCACGGAACGTACTTTCTCGCGATCCACCTTGGCATTTTCTACCACGGTTTTGCCCATTACGTCGAGATTCAGTTCAAGCATCTGACCAATCTTCTCGTCGAGCGTCATCTTCGAGAGGGTCTTCTCTACTTTCGCCTCCAACTTGGTATCACGTGGAATGGCGGGCTTCATGACGCCCTGAGCCTGTACAGCCAAGGCAATACAAGCGGATACTATCACAAATAAAGATTCTCTCATATTAGAAGTTATAGCCTAAGGTAAAGTGAAAACCGCGGAACTTCTGAGTTTCCACGTGATCAGAATAAACAGGCGTCAAATCGCCTTCGTACGAGGCGCCGATAGATAAGGCACTGAAAAACAAGAATTTGAATCCTGCCTGATAGCCAAGCTGAAAACGTTTGAAGTGGTCGTTACCAATATCATCCTTGTCGAACAAGTCGATCCTTTCCGTTCCGTAGGAATCTTCGTAAGTTTCCTTGCCGGAGATATTTACCTTACCGTGGAAGCCGGCGTAGGGAATAAAGGCAAAGTTCTCATTCGGGCTGAGAAACAGTGCCAGGCTGATGGGCACCTTGGAGTAATAGAACTCGTAAGTGTGCTTCACTCCTTTACCGTCATCATTGTATTTCTCAGAATAGTAGGCGCCAGTCGTGTCAAAGCCAAACTCCAAGCAGGCGGGGCCTCCTAAAGCCATGGTGTAGGAGTAGCCAAGGGTAAAGGCATTGAAGTTCAAGTTGTCCACACCTTTATAGTCGGTTGTCAGCTGAAGGGGTGAGTAAGTGAGGTGGATGTTTCCCAATCCCTCTTCAAAGTCATAGGAAGTACTTCTTACGGTAGTGGTGTGGTAACTGTCATAGTAATAGTCATCGTACTGTGCGAATACGGAATTGCATACAGTCAGCAGTAGTGCTGCTGCAAATAATTTAGCTTTTTTCATGTTGAATTTAATTTTTAGTTACTACTTTATGTGTGCAAAGATACAATTTTTTTTTGATAATCTGCAGTCTTGCATAGAAATAACAAGAAAAAATCCAGAAAAACGCGTGTTTTCTGGATTTCTTCCTTCGCTTGACGGCAAAATGATTACTTGATCACGACCTTGAGCTAAAGCTCGAGCGAGCTCGGCTTTGTTCTTACTTATTCACGACCTTTCGTCCGTTCCTAATGTAGATGCCGCGCACGGGATGCTCGACCTTCTGGCCCTGCAGGTTGTAGTACTCGCCGTCGGCAGGCATACTGTAGAGTGGTTCTACGCCCATCAGTTCCGTAGGCACGAGATATGCAGCGGTGACACTGCAACTACTGGTCCAGTCTACCTTCAATGCGTTCAAGTGAAGATAGTTTTCCTTACGCTGCTTGCCGTCCGTATCGTTCATGTTCTTTAGGTCGTCCAAGGGCACGACGAGAGCCTGATAATCCTGATTCCAGTAGGGGTCACTACTGTCGAACGACACCACCAACTGTTTCCATGAGCGACTTCCTGTAGCCAATCGGTTGGCCAGGATGCGCAGGCCACTGCCTGAGCCACGAAGCACTAACTGTCCGTACTGGCTTAAGTCGGCATAGAGATACTCGCTGACACTGGTATTGCCGGCAATGGCCGTGCCGCCGTCCATCATCTGCCCCATATTCCAGTCAACGTTAACCTGCTTGTCCAAGGGCTTCGCATTCTTATCCGTGCCGTCCCATTCGTGGAACATTTGTGCCGTGAACTTCACCCAGCCGTCAGGAGCCTCGAAGTCGTCAATGTTGACGAAAGCAAGGATAGTGGATAACACGTTGTTGCTCCGGTTAGGGAAATAATCCTCTAACAGTCTGCGCCGTTCTTTCATGAATTGGTTGTCTACGGTATAGAGTTCACCTTTCGACTGATAGCGGTGGACGTCGCGCCGGTAGTCGCCCCAACGGGCAGCTTCGGCGTAAAGGGCGTTAGAGATGACGTGATAGAGACTGTCCCAGACCTCCACAACTGACTGAGGCCCCAGCAGCCCATTGTCGTCCAGCAGTTCTTTGGCGCGCCTTAGGTAGCGGCGGGCAAACTGCTCATTGTGCATGAGGTTCTGGAAGATGCCAGTGGGGGAGTTGTTGCCGTTGTTCTTGTTGAGCACATTCTCCTTTACAGACTCAAAAATGACTTCTGAGTCCCAGCAGAGGAAACGGAAGCCCTGGCTGCTAACAGTGTCATTGTTGTGCCGACGTAGGGCGTACCAGTTGTGGTGATCCCAGTCGGTGTTGCCAGCATACTGGTTGATGAGCATATAGTCAATGAAGTCGTCTATGTCGAGCAAGGAGTCGCAGAGCTGTTCGTATGCATCTTCAGGCGAGATGCCAGAGGACGAGCCGCCCACGGCGCGAGCCGTCTTGACCATCAGGTCCCAGGCATCTTGCGTGCCTTCCGAAGCCTCGATATGGTTGCCGTTTTCCTCTTCAATCTTGATGACGTCTATCTCCTCCTTCTTGCCGCCTAAGTGGTCTTTGCCATACTGGTCGTCCACACGCTCTGCTATGTTATACATTCCCCAGTACATACCATTGAGGAAGAGGTTCACGTAAAGGGCGTTGACACTGGTGTCTCCTATCTTCCGCTGCATCCGGCGTGCCCATACGTCGCGGGTATACTGTGCGTTCTGACGATTGCCTTCCGCCCAGTGCTGCCAGGTGTTGCCGAAGTGGCAGCGCAGCACTAACTGGTCGAACTTTGATGGCTCATTCTCGCCAAAAAGCGGATATTTCAGTGTCTTCGGTCCGTACTTCTCCTTGAATACGAGGCGGAAAGAGTGTTTGGGGTTTTTCTCTGCCAGTCGGCCATGTCCGCCGTGCAGGCGTAGGCCACACGTAGTGGAGAGGTCAATGGTTTTACCGTCTGCTACGGACTTCCCACTGCCAAAGATCTCTACGCTGGCAGGGCGGGTCCAGCCATTGCCCGTTGTGTCGCCAACGGGAGGGCCTGTAAAGATATAGATGCCACCGCGTTCCTCGTTGTTCTCATGGCTGAACAGGTTGTCCTTGTCTGTGACAATGGAGACGATGGGCAGGTCTTTCAGCCCCTGCAGGATCTTGGGGCGAAGTGTGGTATTATCTGTCATCTCTGGATCCATGCCATAGTCGGCCTTGGCTGTTCCGCTGATTTGTGTGTACTTTCCCCACTCTGAGGGATAGCCCTGCGGCGCGTCCGGCTGGTGGAGCACATCTTCTGGGAAGAGGTAGGTTGCCGTCGTTATGTCTGATGTGCGCTTACCGTCCGTAAAGGCAGCAGCCCTGATGATGGTGGTGCCTTTCACTTGGAGCGGCGCCGTGTACACTGTACCGACGGTAGTGGGTTCGCTGCCGTCGAGGGTATAGTAAATGGTGCTACCGTCCTCCTTAGGCGATGTGACGGTGAGCGTGAACGCGTTGTCATAGATGCCGTGAGGATGGCTGAAGTTCAGTTGCTGCGCAATGGCAGCCAAGCAGCCCAGTAGTAACGACACGGAAATAAAAAAGCTTTTCTTCATCACAATTATTACAGGTAAATTTTCAATTTGCCTGCAAAGGTACGAAAAAAGCGAGGACGTCAGTTACGCATACGTTTCACAAGTATTCCAAAATGCTGCAACTCACCTCTTTCTTCTAATCTCTTCTGGTTCCACGTGGACAGCCACGTGAGTACTCTCGCCATAGCGGTTCCTTAGCAGGCTTTCTACCTCGGAAGCCTTGTCGTGTGCTTCCCGCAGGCTGATGTCGCCGTCCATGAGGATGTGGAGTTCTATGGCGTAGTGGTTGCCAATTCGCCGGGTACACAAGTCGTGCGGCTCAATCACGCCGGGCAAAGTAGCCACCAACCGCAACATTTCCTCTTCCACCTCGTCGGGTAGCGATTGCTCCATCAGGTCGCCGATGCCGTCGCGAAGCAGGTCTACGGCCACTTTTGTAATGAAGAGACCCACGATGACCGAAGCAATAGGGTCGAGCACTGTCCATCGCTGTCCTAAGAAGATGGCGCCGCCGATGCCCACCGCTGTTCCTAAGGATGAAAGTGCGTCGCTACGGTGGTGCCAAGCGTTGGCTTCCACGGCTTGCGAATTCAGTTGGCGTGCCTTCACCATCGAGTAACGGTACACGGCCTCTTTCAACACAACCGATACCAATGCTGCCCATAGAGCCAGCAATCCCGGTGCCTCCAATTGCTCGCCGTGAAGCCAGTCTATGACCTTTATCACACCACTATATACAATGCCGATAGCTACGCCAAGTAATGCTACGCCGATGATGGTCATGGCCAGTGTTTCGTATTTTCCATGCCCATAGTCGTGCGACTTGTCCTTCGGCTTTCCGCTGATGTGAACGAACACCAATACAATGAGATCGGTCACGAAGTCAGACAGTGAGTGGATAGCGTCAGCTAACATAGCGGCACTATGCCCCACGATGCCTGCAACAAATTTAAAGAGCAGTAGTACGATATTCACTGCGACTCCTACCAATGTTACCTTGTAGATCTCTTTATTTCTTTCCATAGCAGCGAAATACGAAGAATGAATTATGAATAATGAAGTGCGTATTGAAAAGAAAGCCGCGCACCATGAGGATGCGCAGCTTTCGCCCATATTGCTTATGAAACAAAGGTTAGAAATCCATGTGATCTAAAGCGTCGCTGAAGTCCTTCGGCTCATGATTCTCAGCGGGATCATGGAAATCCTCGCTGCGGAGGGAAGCAGCCAGCTTGTCGCCTAACTCTGTGTTTTGGTGCTCAGGACGCGGATGACGCATTCCCGACGTTTCGTCACCTGCTCGTTGTCTTTCGCTACGCTCCGGACGGTCGCGTCTTTCGCCACGGTCGCGTCTTTCGCCACGGTCGCGGCGGTCACCGCGCTCGGGGCGGTCACGACGCTCACCACGCTCGGGCCTTTCTCCACGCTCACGGCGGGCAGGACGCTCTACGTAGCCTTCGGGTTTTGGAATGAGCACGCGGTGTGAGAGTTTATACTTACCTGTCTTCGGGTCAATCTCCAAGAGCTTCACCTGGATATGGTCGCCTTCCTTGATGCCGGCTTCCTCCACAGTCTCCAAGCGCTTCCAGTCAATCTCTGAGATATGGAGCAGACCGTCCTTGCCAGGCATAATCTCTACGAAGCATCCGTAGGGCATGATGCTCTGTACGACACCGTCGTAGATTTCGCCCACCTCGGGGATGGCCACAATGGCACGGATCTTGGCAATGGCAGCGTCGATGCTCTCCTTGTTGGGACCGCTGACCTGTATCTTGCCCACGCCGTCCTCCTCGTCAATGACGATGGTGGCACCGGTGTCTTCCTGCATCTGCTGGATAATCTTTCCGCCCGGGCCAATGACGGCGCCGATGAACTCCTTCGGAATCTCGAAGGCTTCGATGCGCGGCACATGAGGTTTCAGCTCCGGACGCGGCTCTGCGATGGTATCAGTGATGCAGTTCAGGATGTGCTCACGGCCTGCTTTGGCCTGCATGAGTGCCTTTTCTAAGATGTCGAACGACAGACCGTCGCACTTGATATCCATCTGGGTGGCGGTAAGACCGTCGCGTGTACCGGTGGTCTTAAAGTCCATATCGCCCAAGTGGTCCTCGTCGCCAAGAATGTCGCTCAATACGGCGTACTTGTCTTCTCCGGGGTTCTTAATGAGGCCCATGGCGATACCCGAGACGGGCTTCTTCATGGGAACGCCGGCGTCCATCAGTGCCAGCGTGCCGGCGCAAACGGTAGCCATGGAACTGGAGCCGTTAGACTCCATAATCTGTGACACCACACGCACGGTGTAGGGGAAGTCCTCGGGAATCTGACCCTTCAGACCGCGCCATGCCAGGTGGCCGTGGCCAATCTCACGACGGCCTACGCCGCGCTGAGCCTTGGCCTCACCCGTACAGAACGGGGGGAAGTTATAGTGCAGGAGGAACTTCATATAGCTCTTGTCAAGCACGTCATCAACGAGCTTCTCGTCAAGCTTGGTGCCTAAGGTGACGGTGGTCAGCGACTGGGTCTCACCACGAGTGAAGATGCTGCTTCCATGAGGCATGGGCAGCGGTGACACTTCGCACCAAATGGGACGGATGTCGGTGGTCTTACGACCATCGAGGCGGATACCCTCGTCGAGGATGCAACGGCGCATGGCGTCGCGCTCTACGTCGTGGTAGTAACGATCCATCATGGCTTCATACTCCTCGTCGGAGATGGCCTCTGTGTCCTCTGTATTCTCTGTGTTCTTGCGCTCTGCGAAGAATTTCTCCTTGAAGTCCTCAAGAATCTTCTCGAAGGCCTCAGCGCGGGCGTGTTTCTCTAAAGCCTGCTTGGTGATGTCGTAAGCGGGCTGGTAGAGCTCCTTGTTCATGCGCTCACGAAGAGCCTCGTCATTGATCTCGTGGTCGTATTCGCGCTTCACATCCTTGCCAAGCTCCTTGCTCAGTTCGGTCTGCAGTTCACACATGGGCTTGATAGCATCCATGGCGGCCTTCAGAGCGCCGAGCAGATCCTGCTCCGACACTTCCTTCATCTCGCCCTCCACCATCATGATGTTCTCGGCAGAGGCGCCAACCATGATGTCCATGTCGGCCTCCTTCATCTGCTCGAAAGTGGGGTTGATGACATATTCACCGTTCACACGGGCCACGCGCACCTCACTGATGGGGCACTCGAAGGGAATATCCGAGCAGGCCAGTGCTGCGGAAGCAGCAAAGCCGGCCAGTGCGTCGGGCTGGTCAACGCCGTCAGCCGAGAAGAGCATGACGTTGACGAAAACTTCTGCGTGATAGTTGCTGGGGAACAGCGGACGGAGTACGCGGTCCACCAGTCGCGATGTCAGGATTTCTGAGTCTGAGGCTTTGCCTTCGCGCTTGGTGAATCCGCCGGGG
>ONKY01000032.1 GCA_900318585.1 uncultured Prevotellaceae bacterium | reverse complement strand
GGTATTGCGGCTGGACCCCGTAGACGGCAGTTGCCGTCGTAGGCAAAAAGTTGTCCTTGTTGTTGAAGTTGTAGTTTAAGAAAAAATATACGTGCGGGACGTGCGACACGTGCGGGCATTTTTCCGTTTTGTATATACGTATGTGCGAGTTTGCGAACAAATTCAGAAAGTGGTGCTCGAAGCTGCTGGTAATCAGTGATTTATTATTTTAGGATTCCACCAGCCCCTACCAAATGCTTGCACGGTTCGGAGAAATGTCGTAACTTTGCGGCGTGATTTAGAGGCAGATGCAGTCGTCGCTAACCGAATAGATGGATCCTGCGCACCGTCTGCCTACTACGTCAGCCTATAGACTGCCGACTCGTTCGCCTAACTTACGATAACCTGGCGCAGCGGCAGATGGCGACGAATAATTACTGTAATAAGTACCCGCGAAACGGCGGGCCAGGCGTTTTTCGCCCACTTCTTTCTTATTATAGGTGCTCAGGCGATCATAGCTCGGAGCATTGATATTGCGGAAATATGCCAATTACTACTCAGTTCATCACGCTGGGGGACTTCGGCGATGCGTCACTCAGGTCTTTCTGTCGGAAAGCATCATGCCGATGATGATGAGCAGACTACCGATCAGAAACCAGACGGTAATCTTTTCGTGCAGGAGCCACCAGGCGAAGAGAATGGTGGTGATGGGGTTGAAGTACACCCAGTTGGTGGCCACTACCGCGCCGAGCTTGGCTATGACCCAGTTCCATAGGATGTAACACAGCATGGAGGCTACCACGCCCAGGAACAGCAGGTTCCACAGCACGTCACTACGCAGGAGGACTTCCATCGGCGGGAATCCTGGCTTAACAAAATAATAAGGTGTAATGGTGACAAGGCCGTAGAAGAATACCTTGCGCGTGATGAATAGCGTATTGTAGCGCTGCAGCACCGACTTCATCAGTAGCGAATAGAAGGCCCAACAGAGACAGGCACCGAAGGCCAGCAGGTCGCCTAAAGGGGAGAGGTGGAGCACAAAATGGCCGTTGAGTACCACTACGGCCATGCCTAAGCAGGCAATCAGCGAGCCTATGGTCTGCAGCCTGGTGATGTGCTCCGTGTGACGGTAGACGATGGCCACCAGCAGCATGGCAAACAACGGACAGGTACACACAATAAGCGACGTGTTGGTGGCCGTCGTGAAAAGCATAGAGGCATTCTCTGTCAGGAAATACATCGAACCGCCTGTGATACCCAGCAGCACCATCAGACATTCGTCTGTCAACGAGTCTGCAAACAGTTTGAACTGCTTGCCAGCCACCTGCCTGCCCTCAAAGAATAGCCCAGCCACCAGGCTGCCCGTTACCATCAGCACGTAAGCGATGATAAAGCGCAGTGTGAATATCTGTGCCGGTGAAAGCCCATTCTGGAGCAGCATCTTCGTAAACACGAAGGTACTGCCCCAGATAGCTACCGTCAGGAATGCAACAAAATGATATCCTATGACCGGCTTATAGTTCACTATTGTCAATAATAGCGGGGGAATTACGCGTCGATGTTGGCGTAGGTGGCGTTCTTCTCGATGAACTCGCGGCGGGGTTCCACGTCGTCGCCCATGAGCATGGAGAATATCTCGTCGGCTTCGGCGGCGTTCTCGATGGTGACCTGCTTCAGCAGACGGTTCTCGGGATTCATGGTGGTCTCCCACAGCTGCTCGGGGTTCATCTCACCGAGACCTTTGTAACGCTGGGTGTGGAGACCCTTGTCGTCGCTGTTGCCTGCCACATACTTGTCGATGAACATCTGGCGCTGCTGGTCAGTGTAGCAGTATTCGGAGTACTTCTTGTAGGTACACTTGTAGAGCGGCGGGGTGGCGATGTAGAGATGTCCACCTTGAATGACCTGCGGCATGAAGCGGTAGAAGAGAGTCATGATGAGCGTGTCGATGTGCGAGCCATCGACGTCGGCGTCGGTCATGATGATGATCTTGTCGTAGCGTAGCTTATCGATATTGGCCTCGCGGTCGCCCTCGCCGTCCACGCCGAAGCGCACGCCAATAGACTGGATGATGTTCATCACCGACTCGGCCTCGAACACCCTGTGCCATTGCACCTTCTCCACGTTCAGGATTTTTCCGCGCAAGGGCAGAATGGCCTGGAAGTGGCGGTCACGGCCCTGCTTGGCAGAACCGCCTGCGGAGTCACCCTCCACGAGGAATATCTCACACACCTTTGGATCCTTCTCTGAGCAGTCGGCCAGCTTGCCGGGCAGTCCACCACCCGTCATGGGGTTCTTGCGCTGCACGCTCTCGCGGGCCTTGCGGGCGGCGATACGTGCGGTGGCAGCGAGCACCACCTTGTCGCAGATCATCTTGGCCTCTTTGGGGTGCTCCTCCAAGTAGTTGCTCAATGCCTCGCCCACGGCCTGCTGGACAGCACCGGCCACCTCGGAGTTGCCGAGTTTGGTCTTGGTCTGTCCCTCGAACTGCGGCTCAGCCACCTTGATGCTGATGACGGCGGTGAGACCCTCGCGGAAGTCCTCGGGGGCTATCTCTATCTTGGCCTTCTCTATCTGCTTGGAGATTTGCGGGTCGGTATCGGCATATTTCTTTAATGTACGCGTAAGGGCTGCGCGGAAACCGGCGAGATGGGTACCGCCTTCGATGGTGTTGATGTTGTTGACATAGGAGTGAATGTTCTCCGAGTAGTCGGTGTTATACATCACGGCCACTTCGATGGGTATGCCCTGCTTCTCTGTCTTCAGGTAGATGACGTCGTCGACAAGATGCGTGCGGTGACGGTCTACGTAGCGAACGAACTCCTTCAGTCCGTCTTTGGCGTGGAACACCTCGGGCTCCCTGACCTTGCCTTCCTCGTCGGGGCGGAGGTCGGAGAGGGTGATGGTGATACCGGCGTTCAGGTAGGCCAACTCGCGCATACGGCGTGCGATGATGTCATATTTGTATTCGGTGGTGGTGAAGATAGTGCCGTCGGGCCAGAACTGCTGGCGGGTACCCGTCAGCTCCGTATCACCGACAATCTTCACGTCGTAGAGAGGCTTACCCTTCTCGTACTCTTGCTGGTAGATATGTCCGTTGCGGAATACCTGCGACATCATGTGCGTGGAGAGTGCATTCACACAACTAACGCCCACGCCGTGCAGACCGCCAGACACCTTGTAGCTGCCCTTATCAAACTTACCGCCGGCATGGAGCACGGTCATTACCACCTCAAGGGCACTCTTATGCATCTTCTCGTGCTCGTCAACGGGAATACCGCGTCCGTTGTCCTGAACGGTGATCGAGTTGTCTTCGTTGATGGTCACTTCAATATGTGTGCAATAGCCTGCCATGGCCTCGTCGATGGAGTTGTCCACCGTCTCGTTGACCAAGTGGTGCAGGCCCTTCTCACTAATGTCACCAATATACATGGCCGGGCGCTTGCGCACAGCCTCCAGTCCCTCGAGCACCTGAATGTTACTCGCGGAATAGTTTTCCTGTTCCTGCTCGGCAGTTCCAGTCATTTCGTTCATCTCTTCTGTCATTTTTTCAAAATTTGGATGCAAAGGTACAAAAAAAAAGGCGAAGGGCAAAGTCCTTTCTGCTAAAAAACACAAAATTCTCGCGCGCGCGTGTGAAAGGCGGTAAAAAATCTTTGAAACGATGTGTTTAATTGAGCAAAACGGGCGTTTCGTTGAAAGGATTTGGCCAGCAAGAATTAACTCCGTACCTTTGCACCGTCAATACAAGACAAGCAGAGTTTTCTAATGCGTTAGTTTTTTCATACATAGAATTTGGTTAGTTAATGATTGGTTTTTTAGTGGCAAGACGGACGCCGGGATGGCGTCCGTCTTGGCTTTATACGGTGGTGAAGAGTGTCAGAGATAGAACACTCCTTCTGGACCCATGTTGAAGAGTAGGTCGAGAATGCTGAGGTTAGGAAAGAACCCGTGCTTGTGCTCAAACACCTGATAGTAGCGGCGGGGCAGGAAGTCGGAATCGGGTAGGGGGTGCTTCGGGCGGATGGCTTCACGGAAAGATGTGGTGCCGTCGGGAACGGGATCCTTTATGTAGCTTTCGCTATAGGAAACATGAGGGCTGATGTCGAGCAGCTGGCAAATAGTCTGGCGTATGGCTTCGTTGAAGTCTAAGAGGTATGTCCAGCGACGGGTGAAGAAGGGACGTATGTCGTCCTGGTAATAGTCAAAGAACGGGGAGTCACCGTAAGCCGAGACCAATGCGTTCCAGTGCAGGCGCCGCCAGTCGCCGTGGTCGCTGATGCGAATATCTTTTATTAATTCTTCACTCTTCACTTTTAACTTTTCACTTTCAATGGGAACGGTGAGGGCCTGTGTACCCTGCGTGGTGGCGATGATGCAGCGGTTGCGGAAGGTCTGCTTTTGGAAACTTTCGTATTGCTCTATCACTACCTGGTCGTAGCGAAAGAGTTTCTGATACCATTGGATGGGGCCGAAATAGGTCGTTGAGAGTAGGGCAGTCATGGCAAGACAAACCAGCGCTGTGGATGATAACCCTTCCACAGTGGAAGGCTGTCGTTGTGGTTATAGGCAATCAGGCATACGCGGCCGATGATGCTCTCCTCGGGAATAAAGCCCAGTCGATGGCTGCTTCTATTGCCCTGCCGGTTTATGGGCTGCATCCAGTAGTAGTCGTGGTCAGCGCAGGTGATGGTGCCTGGGACAATCATCTTGGCACATTCGCTGGCCTTCTTGCTGATGATGGATACGCTATCGCCCGGAACGGCGGTGCAGCGGCAGATAATGACCTGACCGGTGGAGTCGTTCACCGCTACGAGGTCTCCTCTCTTCACCGGTTGACGAAGGATGCGTCCGTAAGCAAACAACCCCTCGCCACCTGTGCGCAGGCCGTAGCTCCAACGATTTACCATCACGCGGTCGCCTCTTAGGAATGCAGGCTCAAGCCCTTCTCCTGGAACGGTATAGATGGTGAAAGCAATAGCACGAAAAGCCAGCATAGCCAGCAACGCTATGAACAGTGCTCCCAGAAACTTCAGCAAACTGCGCATTACTTTCACCTCTCACTTATCATTCCTCACTTCTTATCTGATATTGTCCACGAATGTGAACAGACGACTCCATCGTATACCAGCGAGACCAGAGTGGTCGGGGTCGCTGCTCCACCAAATGAAGATGGGCTTGCCCACGATATGGTCCTCAGGCACGAAACCCCAGTAGCGGGAGTCGGCAGAGTTGTGGCGGTTGTCGCCCATCATCCAGTAG
>ONKY01000038.1 GCA_900318585.1 uncultured Prevotellaceae bacterium | reverse complement strand
GCCGTTGCGCAGCACGATACGCATCTGCGGGCGAGCACTCACTTCCAACGTCTCCATACCTACGTATGTGAAGCGGAGCTGAGACTTGCCTTGAGGAACGGTCAGCGAGAAGCGACCGTCAGCACCTGTCACGGTTCCTACATTAGTACCTACCACGAGGACTGACACACCAACCACCGGCTGGTTATCTTCCTGAGATACTACGATACCCGTAACTTTCGTTTGAGCCATCGCTGAAGCTACCGTGAGCAGCAGCGCGGCCAAAAACATTGTTAGTCTTTTCATAAATCTCTCTCGTTTTGTTATTATTATATAAAGAAATGTGTTTTTTCGACACAATTTTTTCTCAATATGTAACAAATTGGCGCAAAAGTACGATATAATTTTTAAATAAGCAAACAAATTTAATAAAAAATAACAACGGGGCGCATTTTTTTGCGCCCCGTCAATCATAAATGACAGTTCTGCTTACTTTCTCAGTACAAACTGCAAACTGTGCTCTCCGGCACGCGTACCCGTATGACCATTGAAAGTGCGAACGCCATGACTCTTCATGTCACGAGCTTTACCATCCTCGTATTTCTCCATCTGCGGGAAGTAGAACGTTGCCAGATAGCCAGCATTGTTCTCTGCATTCAGTCCCTCGGCCTTCATGGCACGGAGGGCCCAGGCGTCAATGGTATTTTTACCTAAATTGCCACCCCACATAATACTCTTTACGAGTCCACCATCCTGGCTTTGGTACATATCAAACTCGCCCACAGAATAGGTCTTACCAGTATAGCCACTCCAAGTATTGGCCAGCGTGCGCCAAACCCAGTAGATAAAGTAAGGATCATAGTTACCGGCAAACGAGGTGGAGGGTCCTGCATAGAGTACCTTGTCCTCCACGCTCACGGAGACGGGAATAGAGAATACGATATCATCTGTCAGTCCCAAAAACATTGTTTCGCCATTAAGCAGTGCAGGCATGTAGTGCCAATCATTGTCGCTGGCATCCATATACCAGAAGAAATAGTATCCGTCAGATACTTCCTGAGCGAAGTCAAACTGTCCGACAGTCAGATACTCCACGCTTGTGCCCGACATGACAGCCACATAACCCAGACGGGCATCACCCCCATTGGCAGCTACTTCAACGACAACAGTGCTGTCCTTGTCGTTGAAACTGGCGGTGAGCCAGTCTTCAGTGGGCTGCACGGTGACAGGCTTCGAGTGGTCTACCTTCACCTTGGCAGAACCAGCATTGTTAGAACTGAACATCACGCTCGTCGTCTCAAGCTCAAACACCATGGCGTCCTGATACACGAAGAGGGTATCGGAATAGTCGCCACCCTCAAGGACAATCCGGCCAACACGCTCTTCCTTATTTTCATTCGAAGCAACGCCTACCAGCAGGGTATTGCTCTCCTCATCCACGCGGAAAGCCACCCAGTCGTCCAAGCTCTTCCAGTTCACAGGCACGTCGGTCTTGTAGCCGATAGCCTGAGTGCCCTTCGCATCGGAGAAATACAACTCGTAGGTGTCTAAGCGAGCCACCATGCCCGTCTGCGATACAGTAACAAACACCTCGTCGTTGGAATTCTTGATGGACAGCTGTGCAGAACGGCCCTCAATCGTTGTTGAGGGAGCCACCGACAGGTTGATGGTGTTTCCGGATGCTGAAGCCGTGACCCACGGGAATTCAGCGGGCACGCTGACGCTGACAGCGGTAGGCGAACTCACCTGGATGCTGCCCGTACCACCATTGGCGTCGAAGTAAACCTCAGCCTTCTCCACGGAAATGGTAGAGACACGAGCATACGGATTCTCCGTATCGTTATCGCTGCAGGCGGTGAACATGGCCACCCCCGCAAGCAATACGATGAAACTAAATATCTTTTTCATACTTGATTGTCTTTATTTGTGAGTTGAATATCAAAGGTTACTTCTTGGTCAGCACCATCGGCTGGGACATCTTCTCCAAATAGCCGGCATTGGTATCGTAAGAAACGTTTCCAGCCGAGAAGGCGAAGATCCAGAATGTGGGCCACTCAGAATTTGAGAAAGTGATGCTGAACACACCGTCCTTTTCAGAGTTCACACCCTTGAAGATTGTGGTGCTCAAGGTGTAAGAGCTACCGTCGCAGGGGCAGAGCCAGAGGTCGTAGGTAGTGCCATACATGCCACAGCCCTGTGAGGCAATGGACAACGAACCGGCACCCTTGTTATAGGTGGCCTGCACAGTGCCATATTCACAGAATCCGGTCAGCGTGTAGGATGCACCGTCGGCATTGGCAACAACCTCGACATCGCGCGGCGTCTCTGCATTGAACGAATAGGTACCTACCAGTTCCTCGAACGACTTCCATCCCTCGGGCTGCACCAGCTTCAGATCGATGGTCTGACCGGTCTTGGCCGTTCCGAACAGTTTGTCATTGACAGCATCAAGAGTAAGCTCGGTAATGGAGATGTCGCCCAGCTCAATGGGCTTGTAGAAGCGGAGGCCCGTGTCGGTGAACGTGAAGGCGGAAGAACCGCTGAGCGTGTCGGCCGACAGTGTAATCTGACGGTTATCCAGGTCAACATTGCCCTTGGTTTCCAGGCCGCCGACGTTGCCGTTGATGCTGGCATAGACCAGGCCCTCGGCATTGGCAAGAACCTTGTCCAAATAGCTGTTGGCGTCCTCCGTCATCTTATACATATACATAGTATTGAGGCTGCGCTTGCCGTGCAGCTTGATGACATCGGCACCCACGCTGTCGATCACCAGCTCGAAGTCGCCACCGTAAGCCTCATACAAAGACATGGAAGGCGTCGAGAAGAAATGGAGAGCGTCGTTGTAGGTGTCGAACGACAGCACGGGACCGTCGTCGTTGGTCATGCGGTAGAGGCTGCCGTAGTCATAACCGGGATCCAGTTCACAGTTGGTATAGACCGAGTCGGCAGTAAAGCGCAGGGTGTAGGTGAAGCCTCCGTAGTTCTGGTTCTTGTCAGGATAATATTCCAA
Organism: uncultured Prevotellaceae bacterium; assembly: GCA_900318585.1. Lineage (GTDB taxonomy): Bacteria > Bacteroidota > Bacteroidia > Bacteroidales > Bacteroidaceae > Prevotella. The sequence continues at coordinate 7,447 of ONKY01000038.1, read as the reverse complement.
CAGCCAGCCGTTGGGCGCACTGATGAGCGCCTGCTGGGCATCGTTCAGGAAATTCTGCATACGGATGGCCGAAGGCTCATCGAAGGCATCCTCCTGATCCTTCAGACACGACTGCATGAGCAGCGCAGGCACTGCCAGCAGCAGGAATGCATAAATCTTATGTATCTTCATGATCGTTTCCTCCTAATTATTTAACGGTTAAATCAGTCAAGTCCACCTTGCCTACGGCAATGTCGTACTCACGGCCCAGCACTGAGCTGCGCAGCTCGTCGATATCAATGTGGAAGGTAGCCTTCATGTAGTCGCGCACAATGTCGAGCTTCTGGTCCAACAGGGCTGCGCCCTCAGTGCCAGCCTCTTTCATCCAAGCGTCCCACTGCTCAGGCGTGTTGGTGACATAGATGGAGAGCATCTCAGCGAAGTCCTCACCATGTGAGTGCTGTGAGTACGGAGAGATAAATCCGCGCTGCAAGTAGCCGGTATTGCCCTCATTGGTGCTCCAGTCGTCGGCCAGATAGTCCTTACCTGTAATCTGCTGGTAGTCGGCAGAATAGTCCTTCGTCTGGTTCAGGATATGGGTAAACTCGTGGTGAATAGTCTTCAGGTAGAAGTGGTTCAGGTTAGCCACGACATCATGGCCGTAATCGAATGTGAATTCGCCCTGTCCTAACTCACCGTCGAGGATGGACTGCAGGTAGTTCACGCCATAGAGGAAAATCTTACGGCCTCCTTCTGCCGTACCCAATACATAGGTACCATTGTTGCGGTACTGCCATTCGCCAGCCAGCTGGAAGCGCTTGGGAAAGTAGGTACGTGTGAAAGTAAAGCCAGCCACCTCGTCGTAAGCCTCCACACAGGTGTACTTCACGATGTGTGCCAGCTTGACGGCCTGGTTGTACTCGGCCGGAATGGTATAGTAGTTCATGTTCGACTCCTTGTCGTCGTAGCGATAGGCAAAGTCGATGTTATACGGGTTCACGAAGTTGGCCCTGAGCCACTTGTCGAACTCTGTGTCTTTGGTCTGCTTAGAAATGATCACACTCTCTGAGCTGAGTTCATCTTCCGAGCAGGAGGTCATCATGGCACCTCCCACGGCAGCCAGTATTGCGAAATATAATAGTTTCTTTCTCATAATTCAGTCTGCTAAATTATTGTATTGCTTCCAACTGCTCGCCGACATAGTCATTGTCCTTCGTCTTGGCGCGGGGGTTCGGAGTGATACCGGCGTCAATCACCTTGTCAGGAATCTGGACGGCACGGCGCTCATCGTCCAGCGTCAGCCAGTCGTAAGTACTCTCAGGCACGCCGTCGGCATTGATGACGCGGCGGGGAATCTCGATGCCATAACGTTTAACATCAAACCAGCGCAGGCCCTGCTGCACGGTCTCGATGCGTCGCAAGCCCAGCACACACTGCAGGAGTGCTTCCTGCGTAGAGCCCTCGGCATCGATCTCAAAACTGGGATGCAGGTGTTTCTTCACCGTCGACTGCAGCTTTTCGGCATCGTCGTAGGAATAAGGCTCAGCATTGTAGAACTTCACAATCGAGTCAGTGCTGAAGGTGGTCTTCACAGTGGTGATGTTGTGTACCCAGGTATTGATGTCAACAGTAGCCTGGTCGTACTGCTTCTTCATGACATACGCCTCGGCGCGGTTCAGCAGCACCTCGTCGGTGGTCAGCGCGGGATAGATGGTACGGCGGTAGCCGATACCAGCCACGGGATCCGTATACTCAAACAAGTCCGGGAGCTTCCAGAACACGACGAAATCGAAGTTGCTGCCGGCATAGGTACGCGGACGCGAGTAATAAAGCGAGGCTGCATAGCCGTCATCCTTAGCAGCTGAAGCCTTGTCAACCCAGAAGTTGACAGCCTTGCTGGTTTCATGGCTGGCCAGGTAGTCGTTGTGTGCATAGCGCTTCCATACGGTATAAGGGCCGAAATACCAACCCAGGTTCGAGTAGGCCGTCATCAACAGGAGGTTGCAGTTGAGCGACGCGTCGATGTAGTGGTTCGTATAGGCATCGGACGAAGCGGTCAGCGTGCTGACGTAGCTCCAGTCGCGCAGCTGACCCTCGGGGTTGCTGCCCAAGCAGAGGTTGGCATACTCAATGGCTTTGTCCCACTTCTCATAGAAGAGGTAGAAGCGGCTGGCAAAAGCGTAGGCTGCCTTGGCGTTGAAGTGAAACTTGGGCACTGACATGTAGTCATCGCCAACCAGTGGCAGTGCCTCCTGCAGATCCTTGTCTATCTTCTCATACACGTCGGCCACGGTGCCGCGCTCATGGTGCAGGTTCAGCTTCTCCTCCAGACCATCCAAGTAGGGGATACCCATGTCGGAGGTAGCGGTCTTGCTACTGTAGTGCTTGCAGAACAGGTTCACCAGAACAAAGTGGTTGTAGGCGCGGGCCATCAGGCCTTCGGCCTTGGCCACTTGCATATTGCGGCTGGTAGAGCCCATCTCGTCGATGGCGGCCAATGCCTGGTTGGCATTGACAATAGCCTCGTAGCTGGAGGTCCAAATCTGCTCGGGCGATTCATTGTTGCCCTCAGTGACGTCGTCCCAATGGAACACCTGGTCGAGGAAACGAACGGTGTTGGGGTTCTGCTCGCCCATATCGTCCATGTTGTCGCTCATCGTCTCAGCCACCACGATAAAGTCGATGTCGGGATAAGCCGATACGAGGAGTTTCTCCACCTTCTCCTCGGTGTCGATGGCGGCACGGTTGTCGGGCAGTTTGTCGAGGAAGTCGTTACAGGACGTGAGTCCTATGCCGAGCGCCATGATTGAAATTCCTATATATTTATTCATAATCATCTCTTGTTTTATTCTTTTTACTTTTATCCCTTTTTACCTTTTATTAGATTCCAAGGCGCAGTGTCAGCGTGAACTGCTTGGGTACAGGCACTGCCACACCACCGGTATTGAAGAACTCAGGATCCTGTCCGTTCAGCTTCTTGTCAGCATAGATCAGGAAGAGGTTCGTGGCCTGCAACTTCAGGGAGAGGTTGGAGAGTCCGAGGGGGCTGGTAATCGTAGAGGGGAATTCGTAGCCGAGGGAGATTTCCTTCATGCGGATGAAGTCGCCCTTGGCAATACGCTCCGTGGAGTAGTTGTATGCGTTGTAGGCATAGCTCAGGTCTGTGTCGTTGCGGTTCTGGCGCTTGGAGGCGATGACAGGCACATTGGTCTTGTTCTCATCGCCGGGCACCACCCAACGGTTCACAAACTCCTTCGGCGTGGAGTCAAGGTCGTCGTACTCGTCGGCGAAGACGGGATCTAAACGCACCACATTGCCGAAGCTGTAGGTGATGAACACGTTCAGGCTCAGACCCTTGTACTTGAAGAGGTTGCCGAACGAGCCAGTGTCCGTGGGATCAACGGGACCCTCATAGACGAGGAAGTTCAGCTTGTCCGGGTCGCGTTCCTGGAAGTAGATACCAGTAGAGGTGACGTTGCCGTCCTGGTCGAGGAACAGAGGCAGACCCTCCTTGTCCAGACCCTTGAACGGGATGGAGAAGAGCGAGCGGACGGGATAGCCCTCCAAGGCGAAACCGTTACCGGACACGAGGTCAATGATACGCTTGGTAGTCTCCAAGGTGGTCACCTCGTTGTGGGTGTGCGAATAGATGAAGTTGGTGGTCCAGGAGAAGTCCTTCGTCTTGACGTTGGTGGTAGAGAGCGAGATCTCGTAACCGTTGGACTTCATGTCGGCCACGTTCAGCAGCTGCTGGCCGTAGAACTCAGTGTTGGCAGTACCAATGAGGTCGAAGTTCTTACGGGTATACCAGTCAGCAGTCAGGTTGATGCGGTTGTTCAGGAATCCCAGGTCCACACCGACGTTGAACTCATGTTTCTTCTCGTAGGTCAGGTCGCTGTTGCCGTACTCGTCAATGTAAAGTGCCGTCTCACTATTGGTGGTGAAGGCACGCCACGGGGTGCGGCTCTTGATGATGGGCAGTGAGTTGGAGGTTGAGGGGCGGTCACCAGTCAGCGAGTAAGACAGGCGAACGGTGGCGTGGCTCAGCCAGTTATCCTTGAAGGCATCTGCAAACCAGCCCTCCTCGTGAGCGTTCCATGCACCGGAGACGTTCCACGTAGGCAGCCAGCGGGCCGTGCGGCTCTTGCCCAGATAGTTGGTACCCTCATAGCGAACGGTACCTGTGAGCTGGTAACGGCCTTTATAAGAATAGGTGGCCGTGCCGAAGAAGGCAGCAGAGCGCGTGTGGGTATTGCTCATGGTATAATAGTCGGAGTTGTCCTCCTGTCCCTTCTTGAACACCTCGTAGGCGTAGTTGGGAATCTCGCCCATGGAGTACTGCATACCCCAGCCACGGAACCAAGTGGAGTGGCGGTCAATGCAGTTGGTTTCCATACCGCCGTAGAAGTTCACGATGTGGTCATCGGCGAACACGTCGTTATAGGTGATGGACGCACGGGTGTCCCAACCGAACATGCTGCGGTCGCGGCGCTCGTAGATACCGCCGTCGGGCAGCACCGTGATGGGCAGGGCATACACGTTGTCGGGGTCAGTATAGAGGAACGGGTTACGGTCACGGATGGTGGACGTACCCATGGCGCGGTAGGCCAGTGCCTGGTTCGACTCGTCGAGGATATAGTGCTCCTGCGAGGTAGACGAATACTTGGCGGCACCGAGCAGGGTGATCTTCACCTTCTGGATGGGCTTGAAATCAATGCTGCCCTGTACACGGAAGTCGCTCACGCGGAGGTCCATATAGTTGTTGTCCAGCTCGTTGTAGATGTTGAACGGTGCGTAGTTGCGGGTGTAGAACACATCAGGATCCAGCGCACGCGAGGTGTTCAGGGCGTACGAATAGGGGTTGATGTCGAAGTCGCGCTTCACCTCACCGCTCACGGCGTCGATCTCCGAGCTCAGCGTACCAGGGGCGCGCTGCTTACGGAACGAAGCGTTCGACAGGATGTTGAAGTCAATGAACTTGTTGGCGTGGATGGTGCTGTTGAAGTTACCCGTATAGCGCTCCACCTTCGACTGCTTGGCCCAACCCGGGTCGTACATAGCCGACACGGAAGCGTAGTGCTGAGCCTTCTCGGAACCACCGCTGATACTCACCGAGTGGTTGTGCTGGATGGCATTGGAGAAGAGACCATCGAACCAGTCAGTATTCCTATACTCAGCGTCGCGCAGGTAGGCAGCCCTTGCCTCCGGCGTGTTGGCCAGGCCGAACTGGCCGGAAGTCTCGTCATACTGCGAAATGAGCTGGTACATCTTGCCGTACACACCCTGGTTCATGGCGTTGGCGGTCTCGGCATAGTTCAGGTAGCCCTTCTGCTCCAGTTCCTGGTAGACGGCCATCTGGTCCTGCGAGTTCATGATGTTGAAGGTAGAGTACATGGGCTTCAGGCGCATGGTATACTCACCCGTGTAGGAGATGCGGGCCTGTCCGGCCTTACCGCGCTTCGTGGTAACGACAATCACACCGGCCATGGCGCGTGCACCGTAGATAGAGGTAGCCGAACCGTCCTTCAGAATCTGGAACGACTCGATATCGTCAGAGTTCAAGCCGGCGATGGCACTGGAAATCAGCGTCTCAGCATCACCTGATGACAGATCGTCGGCACTCACCTCCGTCACGTCTTCCATGATGACGCCGTCGACCACCCACAGGGGCTTTGACGAACCGTAGATGGAGGTAGCACCACGCACGCGGATCTTCGGGGCAGTACCAAACGTACCTGATACGTTCTGCACCGACACACCGGCGGCGCGGCCTTCCAGCGAACGCGAGATGTCGGCCATACCGTCGAGCTTAGCGTCGGCAGCCGAAATCTTCGTGGATGCGCCAGAGAAGAGGCGTTTGTCAATCTGTGTCATACCGGTCACCACCACTTCGTCCAGCGTGCTGGCGTCAGGACGGAGGGTAATGCGCATGGAAGCCTTGGGCGAGAGCGTCTGGCTCTCCATGCCGATGTAGCTCACTGTGATTTTCTTGCCGGCGGGAACCGTCAGCGTGAAATGTCCGTTAGCATCGGTCACGACACCGGTCTTGGATCCCTGTACCACAATCGAGGCGCCGATCACGGGCTCGCTGTCTTCAGAGGAAACGACGGTACCGCTAACCTTTGTCTGTGCCAAAGCCATTCCTACGGAGAGGAACAGCGCGGCCAGGAGCATTGTTAGTCTTTTTTCCATAAAATCTCTCTTTTTGTTAATATTAATTAGTGGTTTATGTCTAATTTGTGTATGCTTCAATCGTACGTTTTCCGCGCTCTCGCACGGGTATGAGTTTGCAAAGGTAGCAATATTATTCACAAAAAACGAATAAAATTATAAAAAAGTTGCATTTTCACATGATTTTTGGACACACTGACGGCATTCGTTAACATTAAAGCACAATTGGGTGCTACATAGTAACTGTTCAGCCATTTCTTACAACACTCTTCCCCGGACATTCCTCTCGCGCGCGCGTATTTAATTAAGGTAATCTGAAAATATCCCACACCTGCTTAAGTGTAGGAAGTATGGGATATTTGGGGTTCAATATTGTCAGTAGGAGGCGGTGCAGGGAATGCGGAGGGCCAGCACACGATCGCGGATGGTGTCGAGCTGTTCGGGCGTAGCCTTGAGCAGCCCGTGGGCAGGCGTCTCGCGGTCAATGGTGTATACCATGACCTGCTGCGGGGAAATGGCACGGACGGCGTCGAGCCAAGGCTGGACGTACTCCTCGCCGGTATTGTCGACGCTCTCGCCCATACACTCGCCACGCATGAACATGGTCTGGATGATGATATGTCCGCGAAACGCCTTCATACGCTCTACGACCACCTGCACGTCGTAGGTGCCGGCGGGATGGTCAACCTTATTAATATATATAGGATCGACAGTGTCGAGCTTCAGGATGTTATTGTCCACCCGCATCAGGGCATCGTGTACCTGCGGACGGTGAATCATCGTAGAGTTGCTGAGCACAGACACCTTCGCCTGCGGACAGTAGCGGTCACGCAAGGCGATGGTGTCGCCGATGATCTCGGCAAAGTGGGGATGGCACGTGGGCTCGCCGTTGCCGGCAAAGGTAAGCACGTCGGGCAGCTGTCCCTCCGCCTGCATCTGCTGCAACTTCGCCTCCAACGCCGCCGCTACTTCCTCACGGGTAGGCATGGGCAGCTTCGGACGGTGGTCCTCGTTGAAGCCACACTCACAATAGATACAGTCGAACGAGCACACCTTGCCGTCGGCCGGCAGCAGGTTGATGCCCAGAGAAAGCCCCAGTCGGCGGCTGTGAACAGGGCCGAAGATGGGCGATGGATAAATAATCGTACTCATAATTGGGCGCAAAATTACGCTTTTTTTTTGGATAGAACAAAAAAAAAGCGTATCTTTGCAGCCAGAATTCAATTTTACGTACGTAAAACATGAAGAAACGACGCAAAACAACCGGCCGCCGACAGGGTATGCAGGGGTTGACGCT
>ONKY01000089.1 GCA_900318585.1 uncultured Prevotellaceae bacterium | reverse complement strand
GTTGTATATGTTGTCGTTTAAAATCACAACAGTTGTGTTTTCGTTTTTTTTACGTGCGGGACGTGCGACACGTGCGGGTGTTTTTCCGTTTTTCCGTATAAGTGTGTTTGTGCGCGAGGTGGCATGAGTTACTCAGGACAGCTTGCCCCGGGCGGCAGACGGCGGGTCAGATGAAGAGAGATCCCAATTCATGGTAGGACGCGTCCGTCTAAACGTGGACTACCAGCGTTCTGGTTTGCAGGCTCATGCCGTCCTTCAGAACAAGGCGATATGGGGCATGAAAGGCAACGATGCATTGACACTGTACGAGGGGTGGGTGAAGATGACGGCCAGGAACGGCCTGGATGGCCAGTGCGAAGGCCACGGTCAATTTTACCGCCCAATATGGTCTTACCATAGGATACGACTACTTGAGTGGTGATGACTATGTGCCTGTCACTTATGGCGGAGCTTTTGGCTTGCCACTTCAAGAAGTGGAAGGCGGCTTTTCGCCAATATACGGTTCACGTACAAAGTTCTACGGCATCATGGACTATTTCTACGAGAGTGCCTATATCAACGGCTTTACACCAGGCTTGCAGAATGCCTTCGTCGGAGCACATTTCACGCCTGACGCCAAGTTCGCCTGCCATGCCACCTATCACTATCTTGCCACTGCTACAGAACTCAACAGTTTGGACCGCACGTTAGGACATAGTATAGAACTCCAAGCCAACTATAAGTTCTCGAAGGATATCTCATTGGTGGCTGGCTATACTCACATGATCGGCACAGAGACGATGGACCGGCTTACCTCATTGCGTATGCCATAGAAACGGTGCTCATAGGCTTGTTCCACAAATTAGGTGGAATTAAATTTGAACTAAGGTCGGACAGTCTCCCTGATTCGCACGCAAAAGCGCGATAAAACTGGCAGGGGCTCGGCGCCTTTGGCAACGTGAAGCGGCGCCTAAGAGTGACGGCAGAGGCAAGGTGTGTTACGAAAGTGGCACACTTTTTTAATTTTTTCCGCGAAAATGTTGCTCATGTCAATTAAAATCCTTACTTTTGCTGACAAAATGAAACACAAATCACGAAATCATGGAAAAAATTGACAGACTGGACAGGAAAATCCTGAGTATTCTCTCCAAAAACGCACGCATACCGTTCAAGGACGTTGCCACGGAATGCGGCGTGTCGCGTGCCGCCATCCACCAGCGCGTGCAACACCTGATAGAGGCCGGTGTCATTACGGGCAGCGGCTTCGACGTCAACCCCAAGAGCCTGGGCTACTCTACATGCACTTACGTGGGCATCAATCTGGAGAAGGGCTCTATGTACAAGGACGTGGTGGAAGAGCTGCAGCATATTCCCGAAGTGGTGGAGTGTCACTTCACCACCGGGCCGTATACCATGATGGTGAAACTCTACGCCCGCGACAATGAGCAGCTGATGGAACTGCTGAACGGAAAACTGCAGGGCATACACGGCGTGGTGGCTACGGAAACGCTCATCTCCTTAGAGCAGAGCCTGAAGCGGGAAATACCCGTCACGGTGGAGGAGTGAACGTTGAACATTGCGCTCGAGCTTGCTCGCTTTGCTTGCAAAGAACGTTGTAAATTGCACATCGATGAATAAGTTTGACTTGGAGGCTCAGCTGACAGACATCTACTCGCAGTTCCCTGAGGCGGAGCGGCGACCGGTCATCGGCATTACGGGCAACTATGAGGAGCTGACTTGCAGACTGGGGCAGGGATATTACCAGTCGGTGGTCAGAGCCGGCGGCGTGCCGCTGATTATCCCACCCTGTGCCGACAGACATGTATTGATCAATACGCTCAACCATATAGACGCTCTCATCCTGAGCGGCGGCAGCGACATCAACCCGCTCTACTGTGGCGAGGAACCGTCACCGCTGTTGCGGGGTATCAACAGCGTGCGCGACCTGCCCGAACTGCTGATTACCCGCCTGGCCTACAACCGCCAGCTGCCCATCCTCGGCATCTGCCGCGGCATACAGACGCTGGCCGTTGCTTTGGGCGGTAAAGTGGAACAGGACATAAGCCTCACCCCCGACCCCAAGCCTCACCCCTTAACCCTCTCTCCAAGGGGCGAGGGGGGAGCCTTCGGCGAGGGGAGGGGAGATTGGGTCAAGCATTCGCAGAACGCTGACCGCTCGGAGCCTACCCACTCGGTTACAGTTGAGGAGAATTCCACATTGTATAAAATATACAAGGAAGCTTCAGACAGCGGCAGTACTTTATACGTCAACTCTTTCCATCATCAGGCCGTCAGCGACCCCGGCAGCAAGTTCCGCACGGTGGCAACTGCGCCGGACGGCGTGATTGAGGCCATAGAGAGCGCAGAGTATAAGAGCATACTGGGCGTGCAATGGCACCCAGAGTGTATGAAGGAGGGACTGCCACTGTTCCAGTGGCTTGTCGGCGAGGCTCGGGCCTACCGTGAGACGCAGGAGATGCACAACCGCGTGCTGACGCTCGACACCCACTGTGACACGCCCATGTTTTTCCCGCAGGGCATACACTTCGACCAGCGCGATCCGCGCATACTCGTCGACCTGCACAAGATGACAGAAGGGCGTCAGGATGCTACCGTCATGGTAGCCTACCTGCCGCAGCCTAAGCTGGGGGAGACCTTCTCGTCGAAGGTGGCGTTCGACGTGAAAGGGCCGACGGAATATGCCGACCTGATCTTTGACAAGATAGAGGAGATAGTCCATCAGAACTACAAGTATATCAGCCTCGCCCGCACGCCCGGTGACCTGTATGACAACAAGCGCCATGGCCTGAAGTCCATCATGCTGGGCATTGAGAACGGGCTGGCCTTGGGCGGACAGCTGCAGCAGCTGCAGCACTTTGCAGAGCGCGGCGTGGTGTATATCACCCTCTGCCATAACGGCGACAATGACCTGTGCGACTCTGCCCGTGGCTGCCGAACGCACAACGGCGTCAGCCGCTTTGGCGAACAGGTCATCCGCGAGATGAACCGTCTGGGTATCATGGTGGACATGAGTCACGCCTCGGAAAAGAGCTTCTTTGACGCACTTGATATCAGCCAGAAGCCCATCGTGTGCAGCCACTCCAGCTGCCGCGCCTTGTGCGACCATCCGCGCAACCTGACCGACGAACAGATGCGGGCCTTGGCTGCAAAGGGCGGCGTGATGCAGGTGACGGTCTACGAAGGTTTCCTCCGCAAGGACGGCCCTGCGACCATCGCCGACGTGATGGCTCATTTGGAACACGCCGTCCGCGTGATGGGAATTGACCACGTGGGCATCGGTACTGACTTTGATGGCGACGGCGGGGTACCCGGCTTAGCCAACTCCTCCGAGCTACAGAACTTCACCCGTCAGCTGCTGGCGCGCAAGTATAGCGAGCGCGATATCCAGAAGATTTGGGGGGCTAACTTCCTCCGTGTCATGGCACAGGTGCAGAGGAAGGGTGAAGGGTGAAAGGCAACGGACTAAACGGACTGACACGGACAAAAGAAGAGTCCGAGACTGTCCGTAAAGTCCGAGGCAGAACTAGGTGAAGGATGAAAGGCAACGGACTAAACGGACTGATACGGACAAAAGAAGAGTCCGAGGCTGTCCGTAAAGTCCGAGGCAGAACTAAGTGAAGGATGAAAGGCAACGGACTAAACGGACTGACACGGACAAAGAAGAGTCCGAGGCTGTCCGTAAAGTCCGAGGCAGAATAAAATGAAGAGTGAAAAATGAGAAATGAAGAAAATGAGATATTTACTGTTTAGTCTTTCTGCCCTTTTGCTGTTCAGCTGCGGCAATGCAAAGAAGAGCACCGTAGAGGCAGAGGTTGCACAGCAACCTGTCGGGCCGACATTCTCTGCCGATTCCGCCTATCTGTTTTGCGAACAGCAGTGCCAGTTCGGGCCGCGTACCATGAACAGCGCCGCCCACGACCAGTGCGAGCAGTGGATCATCGGTAAGTTCCAGCAGTACGGTCTCAGCGTAGCTACGCAGAAGGCCACTCTCAAAGGTTACGACGGCACACCGCTGAACAGCACGAACATCATAGCCTCCTACAAGCCCGAACGGACGAATCGCGTCATGCTCTGCGCCCACTGGGACAGCCGCCCCTGGGCTGACAATGACCCCGACGAGGCTAATTGGCGAAAGCCTGTTATGGCAGCCAACGACGGAGCCTCGGGCGTGGCTGTGATGATAGAAGTGGCACGCCAGATAGCTGCTGCCGACAGCCTGAACGTAGGCGTAGACTTCATTTGCTTCGATGCCGAGGACTGGGGCACGCCGCAGTGGGTGGAGAGCGAAGGCAGTGACGCCGACACATGGGCGCTCGGTGCACAGCACTGGGCTGAGCAATTCATCACTCAAAACTCCAACCTCAAACCTCGTTACGGCATCCTGCTTGACATGGTGGGCGGAGAGGGAGCCCGCTTCTATCAGGAGGGTGTGTCGCTCTACTTTGCCTCCACCGTGGTGAAGAAAGTGTGGCAGGCCGCCCGTGCCGTAGGCTTCGGCAGCTTCTTCCCCAACGACGAGGGCGGCCGTATTACCGATGACCACCTGCCCGTCAACCAGAAAGCCAAAGTTCCCTGCATCGATATCATCCCTTACTATCCCGACTGCCAAGCCAGCTCCTTCGGCCCCACGTGGCATACCGTCAACGACAGCATGCAGCACATAGACCGCAGCACGCTCCAGGCCGTCGGCCAGACCTTGATACAGGTGCTCTTTACGGAGCAATAAAAGAATATGACGTTTCACTAAAAGCTACAGATGACTATGAAGAAACTATTCCTAATCGCAGCATTGGCACTCGTCACACTGACTGTCAGTGCACAACAGAGGTTGTACCTGAGTACTTACAAGGGTACTGACGTAACGAAGTTCGACGGCAAGACTTGTAATGTGACTGTCAGCCGCATGATGTTCAAGGGTTGGAACACCTTGTCGCTGCCCTTTGCCATGAGTGAACAGGAGCTGAACCAAGTGTTTGGCAATGACTGCAGGCTCGAGAGGCTTGTGGGCGTAGAAGAGACAGCCGGCAATATCCAGCTGGACTTCCAGGACTGCAAGGCTGACGGCTTGCAGGCTAACACACCCTACATTATTTATTTTACGGGCGAGAACAGCAACGTCAATATTGCCAAGAGCGCGCTGATAGGCAATGCCGTGTCTTCGCTGACCTTCAGGACGCAGGGCAACGAGGAGGTGACGATGTGTGGTGCGTCGAAGCAAACCGAAGGCGAGGGCCTGTATGGCGTGATGGCCAAGGACAATGCTGACGCCAAGTTCGTGGCAGTGGGTAGCGACACGCAAGGCTTCTATGCCACGCGCTGCTACATCAAGCTGGCATCTGGCACCGCCAAGCAGCTGACTACCCACCATTTAGCCGCCAGCGAGACGATGGGTATCACGGCAGTTGCCACTGAGAACGAGGACGTGGACGTGTATAACCTGAATGGTGTCAAGGTAGCCTCGAAGATTCAGACAGCCACCCTCAAACCTGGCGTTTACGTCGTGAAGGGCCAGAAGGTTCTTGTCAAGTAAGAATAATTTGTATGGAGGGTTATGTTCAGCACCTTTCCAATGGGAAGGTAAAGCGTTATGTGCAATTCCTGGAAATCAGTGACGACCCGGAGCTGGTGGCTCAGTACCGTAAGTGGCACTCCGAGGAGTACAGCTGGCCGGAGATACGGCAGGGCATCCGAGCCGTGGGTATCCTCGAAATGGAGATTTACATCCTGGGTAGCAAGCTCGTGATGATTGTCGATACGCCTGCCGACTTTCAGTGGGAGGAGGCTATGAACCGTCTGGCCACCCTTCCCCGTCAGGCTGAGTGGGAAGCTTTTGTGGCCAAGTTCCAGGGTTGTCCTGCCGACGCCCGCAGCGACGAGAAGTGGCAACCGATGGAACGTATGTTCCGACTTTATGACTAAACCATTAATTGTACCAAGTTGTTATTTTACCATCATTAAAGCAAAAGCCGCTGTCCCGAGGATAGCGGCTCTTGCTTTTCATTGTTTATTCGCTTACTATTAGCTGACGGTCCAGATGTCGTTGGTCTCAAGAAGTTCAGAGAAATTGTGATACTTCTTCTGGGCAGAGACCTCCGCTATCTGGGCATAGACGGCATCGTTGTAGGTGGGAGCCTCCACGTCGCGGATGACGCCGAGAGCAATGGGGAATCCATCCTCAGGAGTCATCATGGCGAGCTTCAGCTGCAGGGTATTGTCCTCGCAGTGGGCGTCGTGAACAAGTATGTCGTCCAGCGTATAGCCATCCTTGCCAATCTCCACCACCTTCAGGCCGAAGCCCTGCTGCACCAGTCCGTACTCGTTGTTCTCACCGAACACGAGCTTCTCGCCGTGGCGCACGTAGATGGCATTCTTCTTACGGCCCTCATTGTTGTAGACGATGTCGTGGCAGTGGTCGTTGAAGATAACGCAGTTCTGCAGCACCTCCGTGACCGAGGCGCCCTTGTGCTCGTAGGCAGCCTTCAGCACCTCAACACTACCCTTGGCATCAGTAGCCACGCAGCGGGCGAAGAAGTGTCCGCGGGCGCCGAAGCAGAGCTCGGCGGGACGGAACGGATCTTCCACCGTGCCGTAAGGGCTCGACTTCGAGACGAAGCCACGGGGTGAGGTGGGGGAGTACTGACCCTTCGTAAGACCGTAGATACGGTTGTTCAACAGGATCATGTTCAGGTCGATGTTACGACGGTTGGCATGGATGAAGTGGTTACCACCGATAGCCAGTCCGTCGCCGTCGCC
>ONKY01000174.1 GCA_900318585.1 uncultured Prevotellaceae bacterium | reverse complement strand
CCATCCCTCCAAACCTCCCCCTGTAGGGGAGGCTTTTTGTTAACCCCATCCCTCCAAACCTCCCCCTGTAGGGGAGGCTTTTTGTCTAGGAAGCATACCAAGTGAAAGGAGGTCTTGTCATCACGACAAGGCCTCCTTTGCCACAAAAACTTATATAATAATACACGTAATAATTTACTCTTCTGGAGCCGTCGTAGGCGTTGACAGGGCGTCGTCAGTTCCCAGCTTGGCAATGGCCTCCCTGGTGTGGTTCATCCACAGTTTGCGTACTGCGCTACGCTCTGCCAGGCCAGGGATATATTCCTCGCCACTATTGTACTTCTTCCAGCACGCCTCCTTGAAACCCGTCTCGTAGGCAGCAGTCGCAATACCTGTCTCGTTGAACATCGAGAACCAGCTCTCGTCGTCCTCATCGTCGGCCATGTCGTTATGAGCGTGGTCACCGGCTATAGACATCAGCACGAAGAGCTGAGCCTTCTTGTTCTCATTGGCAGAATAGCTGACGGGAATGACCATGTCACCAATCTCATATTTGAACTCGCCACCCTCAATGTGCTTCAGCACGTCTTCTGCATAAGTATCGGCCATGTCAACGGTTCCCACATAATAGTTGGTGCTGATGTTACGAAGATAGTTTTCCAACTGTATGTATCGGATATTTCCGCCATAGTAGTCATAGCCCTCGGGGTTACCATGCCCCATGAAGGCTACGATGCCCTGCTGTACGGCAGCCTTGACGTCAGCCTCGCTATTCAGTGTCTGTGCCAATATCCGGGCATCTGCCTCCTCTGCCATCAGCGGCGTACCAACAGCCACCTGCTTGTCTATGCTCTTCATGTAGGCATCGGTAAAGTCACTGTTACGATTGTTCATAAAGTCCTTCACATAGCTGTCGCGCACACGACGGTACTCCTCGCCGGGAATCACCTGCAGCGACTGGACGACCACCTGCTTGTAGCCGGCCAGACCGATGGCGGTGAGCCAATGCTCAGGATCGTAGTAGTCCTTCGGTGCAACATTCTCTCCGGCACGGGCATTGTTAATGCAGATAGCACTGGAGAAAGAGAGGTAGACATCCCATCCGCTGAAGTTGGCCTTGTAGTCTTCCACCACCTTATCGAAGGTGTCGTAAGCCTGCTCCCATGTGGAGCCGAATGCAACGAGGAGTATGACCTTATCACTCTTCTTCTGCGCGTTCACCGTGTTGTTCACGGCCTGCTGGTACTTCTCGTAGTTCGACACCTTGAGGTCGTTGTCGTTGTCATCGTCGCTGCTACATGCAGTAAACATAGCGCCGACAATGACAGTCACCACTGCCAGCATCATAAACTTAATCGTTTTCATTGTTACTTGGGTTTAAGTTAGACTTATATTTGTTTGTCAGTTTCTTTCCTTCATTGAATCGGACGGTCAGCGAGGCATAGACGGTACGGCCAGCAGTCGTCGTGCCTAAGTGAAGACCGTGAGGCGTACGGTCCACATAGTCGAAGATGTTGTCAACGCCAGCCTCCACACGCCAGTTTCTGCCCAACTGATGCGATGTGCTGAGCCGCCATAGCTGGTAGCCCTTGCCGTCGCCGTCTATCTGGTAGTAGCGTTTGCTCGACAAACGGCCGTACAGCCCGATGCCGAGCTGGTATTTCGACGGGAATTCATGGCTCCAGGTCACGTAGCAGTTGGCCTTATGGTGCGCCATTCCGTCGATGGTCACCTTCTGCATCACGTCGTTCTCTGAGTCGTACTGGTTGGCCTCTGTGTCCAGATAGCTGTAGGAGCCTCCCGCCGTGATGTGGCGTCCCTGATAGCGTACGGTTACATCCACGCCGTAGGTCTTTGCATCCTCCATATTCTGGTACTGTCGCACCCGGATGGGGTCGTACTTCGTAATCAGTTCGCCGGGAGCCTGCTTGGTGGGGATTGTCACCAGGGTAATCATGTCGTTCACCCGGTTGTAATAGGGCGCCACTGTGACGGTCATCCGCCCGACGGTGTATTCGACGCTCACGCCGAGGTAGTTGGAGTGCTGCGCCTTCAGGTTGTCGTTGCCCAAGTAGAGGTACACGCCGTTCATATTCTTGACATACTGGTAGTGCAGCTCCTTGGGTGTCGGCGTCTTGTAGCCCTGGCTCCATGTAGCGCGCAGGCGGAGGTCACCTAGTTTCAGCATGGCCGACAGCTTCGGCGTGAGGCGGGTGCCGAAGCCCTCGTTACGTGTCAGGCGCAGGCCTGCCGTCAGATATAGGGGCTCCAGCAGCGCGAACTCGTCCTGCACGTAGACGGCTTGCGTATTGTCTGTCGCCTTGCCGTCAGTCACACGCATGGGTGCCTTCAGCCAGTCGTATCGGTAATCTATGCCAGCGCTGAGCTGCTGCTCGTAGGGCAGCGCGAACACTCCCTTCAGCGATACGTTCGTCAGCCGTTGGTCGCTCTGTAACTCCTTGTCGTCAGGGAAGTATGGATAGTAGTTGGTGAAGCGGCCATTCACGTAGCCGTCGGTCAGCGTCGTGTCGGTATAGACATAGTTATAGGCATGGCGTTTCCAGTCGGCATCCAGGGTGATGACGTCCTTGGCTGTCAGCTGCCACTTGCCGCCCACCGATGCCGATGCATTGTCGTATTGCAGGTCCCATGTCCTCACGTCTACGCCGGGATGATGTCCGCAGGGTCGGTAGATGCGTTTCCAGTAGATGCTGCCGTCGGCATAGAGTTCAAGCTGCTTGGAGGCCTGATAAGTCAGGCGCTCGGCCACTTGCCAATTGGTGTGTCGGTTGACGGTCTTGTTACGCGAGTCGGTAATGTGGTACTCCGTCTGCTGCGGTGCCTCCTCCGCGGTGTTCTGCCAGCCGTCGCTGTGCTGTAGCTGGAAGTTGGTATAGCTCGACAGCCGGCCGTAGTTCAGGGCAATCCCGTTGTGCTGGCGTATGTCGCCATAGCTGCCGAAACGCGACGTGTTCTCCACCATCAAGCCCTGCATTCCCGACGTTCCGTCGCCTACCCGTAGCCTTTCACGGTGCTTGCGGGTGATAATGTTGATGACGCCGGCAATGGCATCCGAGCCGTAGAGGGCGCTCGACGCACCCTTCACTATCTCAATCTTCTCAATATTGTAGGGGTCAATGAGCGAGAGATCGTTCTCTCCGCCGTTGTCGCCATGCAGGCGGCGTCCGTCAATGAGGATGAGCACATAGCTGTTGCCCAGGCCGTTCATCTGCAGCCGTGAGCCCATGTCGCTCGCGCTGAAATCGAAGCTGGCTGAGAGGCCCGAGAGAATGTCCTCTATCGAGCGTCCTGCGTACTGCCGCAGCTGACGGTGGCTGATGACCTCCGTCTGCACGGGGGCATCCTTTAGCAGGTGCTGCGTGCCGGTACCCGTCACCACCACCTCCTGCAAGCTGATTCCCGAGTCAAGCTCGCCTGACCGTTGCCCCTTCTGACGCCTGACAGTGTCCGTCTGTGCCAACGCAGCAACAGCCAACAGCCAAAGGCCAATAGCCAGTTTCTGTCTCTTCTTCATAAAAACCTTCTTTTCCGTGCCGCATATCCCTGTACGGCCGTATGATCATTCTCAATTTTCCATTGTCAATTATCCATTGCCAATTTCAATTGACGTGGCAGGTCTTCTGACTTTCCCCAGCCTTCCTTACCTTCCCGACTTTTCTGTTCAAAGCGGTAGCAAATTATTCACTATTCACTTTTCCCTTTAAAGTCAGTGGCGTTATACAGGCAGGCCTCCTTAACGGGGATTACAGCTGCAGGTACAGTTCCGGACTCTCACCGGATTCCCTTACATCAGGCGGCTACAGCCACCCGATTGCCATCTTTTCGCTTGCAAAGGTACTAATAAGCAAGCAAACAACCAAATTATTTTTGAGTTTTTTTGAAAGACTACGGCTTCTTGTAACTGGCAAAAAGCCTCTCCTAAGGGGGACAGTTAGAGGGATGGGGTAAAAAAGCCTCCTCTAAGGGGGGAGGTTTGGAGGGGGCTACAACGGTAGCGACAGCAGGAAGCGGGCACCCTCGGTGTATTGCGTGTCGAGCGTCACGTCGCCACCCATCAGGTGAGCCAGGCGGCGGCAGACGGCCAAACCGAGCCCTACCCCGCCCTTGTACTGGTCGAGTTTCACGAAGGTCTCGAAGATATGGTCGTGCTCCTCGGCTTTCACGCCGATGCCCGTATCGGTCACCCTGAACATCATCAGCGCCCCCTGCTGGTAGCACTCCAGCAGGATGCTGCCCTTCTCGGTGAACTTCAGGGCGTTGTCCATCAGGCGGTTCAGTATCTGCTCCAGGTTCTGCTCGTGGCACTGGAAGGTGAAAAACTCCGGCAAGGGCGTGTCAAAGCGAATATCCAGCCCGTTCACATTCTTCTGCTCTGCCAGCTGCACCACCCTCCTGCATACGACGAGCGGCGCCACCTCCGACTTCAGTGCCTCGCTCTCACCCTTCGACATATCCAACAGCTCCTTCACGATCTCCGTGATACTGTCCACGTTCTCCGTGATGCGCTGCTGAAGGTTCGTGCGCTCATCGTCGTCCAACTCGTAGGCGGGCGAGCAGAGCACCTGCGAGAAGCCGTTGATGGCATTGAGCGGCGTGCGTATCTCGTGGCTCATGTTGCGGATGAAGGCCGTCTTCATTCTGTCCGACTCCTCGGCCTTGTCGCGTGCCACCTCCAGCTCCTTGTTACGAGCGCGGATTTTCTTGATAAGGTAGCGGCGGGTAGCAAAGTAGACAATCAGGAAGATGAACGTCAGCACCACCAGCGCCATCATCGTGCGAGTAGCCAGCCGTCGATTGTTCGTTGCCTCGGTTTTCAGCCTGTTCATCTCCATCTCGGCCTCCATGTCGTTCAGGTTCAGTTCCTGGATACTAGCGGCCATTGAGTCGAGCTCCACCACGCGGTGGGTAATGGTATTAAAACCCTTCTGCACATTACCCTCCATTGCATAGATCTTAAGCAGCACGAGCGAGCGGTCAATGTTCAGCTTCTTCGTGGTGGCCAGACTCTCGGCGCCGAAATAGTCGTGGTCGAAGGCCAGCCGTGCCGCCAGCATCAAGTTGTCATAGCGGTGGCTGAAACGCGGGTGCTCCATGCTGCGCAGTGCCTCGTAGCCGTTGTAGACGGAGTAGAACGCCTCACTCTTTCCGTTGAGGAAGTGTACGAAGCCCTTCAGTGCCAAGCCCTTCGCCTTATACTCTATGTCGTCTATCTCCTCTGACAGCTTCAGCGCCTTGTCAGCATACTCCAACGCCTGCTCCGGTGCGCTCAGGTAGACCATCTCGGCCATGCTGATATACTTCTCCAGCGAAAACTTCTTGTCGTGGTCGCCCGCCTGCTCCAGTGCCTGCTCGTAGAACTCCAGCGCCCGCTTCATGTTGTGGCTTGCCTTGTTGATGTCACCCAGCAGTCCCAATGGCAGGTAGCCCAGCTCGTCGGCCATGCCCGCCTCATGAATTTCCTTGTCCAGGAGATTGGCGGTTTTCATCGCCCGTATCATGTGGTGATGATTCACGTCGTAGAAGCCCTCGTTGCACTTGATCTTGAAGTACTCCACCTCCTTGCCCGCGTTCCTGAGAAACAGCTCATATTTGGCGGCAGCCTCGTAGAAAGCCGAATCGGGTCCTTCATCATAGAGTTGCCTGAAGAGTTTGAAGTGCCTCACGTGCTCAATTTCAAATTCCGTGTAGCCCGCTGCGAAATCAGGCAGCGGCAGCAGTGACATCAGTACACCGATGAGGCAGAATCTACAGGTTGACACTATAGTTTTCATTTTTAGTTATGCAGTAACGGCACTAATCCGTTTTGGTTGCAAATTTACGAATAAAAAGCGAAAAAGCAAAGAAAAAAAGGCAAAAAATATGATTTACTGAAATAAAAAGAAGAAAGAATAGCCCTACGACAACGGAAAACAACACATCAGTCGTTCTGATTTCGTAACTTTACACCATCAAACCAAGACATACTATGAAAGAAATATGAATAATGTGAATAATTACGGCCAGAAATAGTGAATTATTATCTGTGGCCAAAATTATTCATATTATTCACAT
>ONKY01000077.1 GCA_900318585.1 uncultured Prevotellaceae bacterium | reverse complement strand
TTCGAACCCCCGGTACGGGAACCCGTACGGCAGTTTAGCAAACTGCTGGTTTCAGCCACTCACCCATCCTTCCAAAAGATGCTTCGTGAAGCCTTCACCGAGGGGTTTTCTCTCAAACGCGGTGCAAAGGTACGACTATTTTTTCACTCCACCAAACTTTTCCAAGTTTTTTTTCCATTTTTTTGCTTTTGTATCGGGAATGAACAAAAAATGTGGGAAAAAGTTGAAACCTGATTAAACGTTGGTGGATTTCTTGCGTCAAACACCCAGAATGAAAACAAAAAATCAATCAGAATGAAAAGATTACTATTCATGACGGTCGTTATGTTGACGACCCTCTCAGCTCTTGCACAACGCACAGTTTCCGGTCAAGTGTATGACGGAGATTTGAAAGAGGCCGTAATCCAGGCCACAGTAGCACTTCTAAACCCAGACTCATCAGTTGTGACCAATGCCTTAACTAACATGAATGGTCAGTTCCAGATGAATGCCCCGAAGGATGGAACCTATATCCTGAGGGTGACTTTTGTTGGTTACAAGGCTTATACCCGACGCATTACCGTCAATGGGAAGCCTGTTCAGGTGGGTACTATTACCATCCAGCCCGACGCCATCATGCTGAAGGGCGTCACGGCAACGGCACACGTGGCTAAGGTACAGTCGAAGGGCGACACCTTGATTTTCAATGCCGATGCCTACCGCACGCCTGAGGGCTCTGTAGTGGAGGAACTGGTGAAGCGTATGCCTGGTGCCGAGGTGACCGATGACGGCAGTATCACCATTAACGGTAAGCAGGTGACAAAAATCAAAGTGGACGGCAAGGAGTTCGGCGATGCGAAGACGGCGCTGAAGAATCTGCCGACCTATATTATAGAAAAGGTACGCGCCTACGATGAGAAGAGCGACCTTGCCCGTATAACCGGCATCGACGACGGTAATGAGCAGACGGTGCTCGACTTTGGCGTCCGCGCAGGCATGAACCGTGGTACTATTATGAATGCCGACTTAGGGGTGGGTACGAAGGAGCGCTATTCGGGCCGTCTGTTCGGAATGTATATGCGCGATGATTATCGTGTCATGGGCATGTTCAACGCCAATAACACCAACGACATGGGTATGGGCGGCGGCGGTGGCCGTCGGTTCGGCGGCATGGGCGGCGGCATGGGCGGCATGGGCGGCGGTGGCCTGAATGCTGCCAAGACCGGCATGGTGAACTTCAACTATGAGAAGCCCAAGCTGATCATTGCCCAGGCCAGCGTGAACTTCAACCACCGCGACGGCGACTCCTGGTCGCGCCGCTCGACTGAGAACTTCACAGGTAACCAGCAGTCATCGCAGTTCTCGAACTCTATCAACCAGAGCTTCTCGCGTGCTGACAACTGGAGCGTACAGGGTCGTTTGGAGTGGACGCCCGACACGCTGTGGAACATTGCCTTCCGTCCCAGCTGGAGCTTAGGTACCAACGACGGACGCAGCTGGAACACCGAGGCAACGTTCAACCAAGACCCGTATGACCATGTGGACTATCAGCTCGACGCAGCCGTGATGGCACAGATTGTGGCCAACGGCGGCGACCTGAGTGAGTACATCATCAACAGCAGTAGCAATAAGTCCCTGACCTATAGCGACAACAAGCGCTTAGGCGGTACGCTGCAGGTGAACCGCCTGCTCAACGGCAAGGGCCGAAACATCACCATCCAGCTGACAGGTAACTACAGTGACAACGCCAGCCAGCAGATGTCAAGTAACCAGATGAAATACTTCAATGGAAAGACGGGAGCCATCAATGGTTACACAAACCTCACCCAGTATCAGACAAACCGTTACAACATGTCACCCACCACGTCGTATGACTACAGCGTACGTGCATCTTATAGCGAGCCGATTGCCTACGCCACGTTCCTGCAGTTCAGCTACACCTTCCAGTATCGCTGGAACGAGAGCGACCGTTCGACCTTCGACTACTCGAATCCTCCCTATGGCTTTGACCTCAATGACGTTCCGACATCGTACGGAAAGTGGGAAAACTACTTCAATTTAATCAGCAACGGCTACTCTCCCACAGCCAATGACAGTTACTATAGCAAGGATCAGAGCCGCTATTCGGCTTACTCGAACTACATCCACACGGGTGAGCTGATGCTGCGCTTCATCCGCAATACCTACGACTTTAACGTGGGTGTGCAGGTTGTGCCGCAGACCTCTGAGTATACACAACGCTACTTGGGCGTTGACACCGTGGTGAACCGCTCGGTGACTAACTGGAGCCCGACGGCCCGTATCAACTGGCGCTTCTCGCAGCAGGGTCAGCTGCGCTTCGACTATCGCGGCACAACCAGCCAGCCCTCCATCGACCAGCTGCTCGATATCAACGATGATACCAACCCCATGAACAAGACCAGAGGTAACCCTGACCTGAAACCTTCGTTCACGCAGCGTTTCAACCTGCGCTTCAACAACTACATCATGAGCCGTCAGCGCTTCATCAACGCTAACCTGAACTTCTCGACAACGGCCAACAGTATCTCGAACAAGGTAACTTATTTTGAAAATGGTGGAAGAGAGACCAAGCCTGAGAATATCAACGGCAACTGGAACGCAGGCGGTAACATCATGTTCAACTCGGCCATCGACTCATTAGGCTATTTCAGCTACAATATCTCGCTGAACGACAACTACAACCACCGCGTGAGCTATCTGGACCAGAACAAGCAAGCCGTGAGGAATGTCACCAACACCAACAACATCGGTGGACGCGTGGGTACCAGCTTCCGCAACGACTGGTTAGAGGTGGAGGTCAATGGATCACTCAGCTACAACCAGACGCGCAACAAGCTGCAGCCCAAGTCAAACCTTGACACATGGACTTTCGCCTACGGCTTTAACTCTACGTTGCAGATGCCTTGGGGCACCCAGATTACTACAGACCTGAGCATGAATAGCCGTCGTGGTTATACCGACGAGACCATGAACACCAACGAGCTCCTGTGGAATGCACAGATATCACACAGCCTGCTGCGTGGCAAGCCCCTCACGCTCTCTCTGCAGTTCTACGACATCCTTGGACAGCAGTCCAACTTCACACGTACCATCAATGATATGGCACGTACCGATAATGAGTACAACGCAGTCAACAGCTACGTGATGTTCCGGGTGAGCTATCGCCTGAACGTCTTCGGAGGCGGCGGAATGTTCGGCTTCGGCGGCGGACGTGGACGTGGACAGGGCGGCTTCGGTGGCCCAATGCCTGGCGGTGGTATGCCTGGCGGCGGCCGTGGCGGCAATCGAGGCGGTGGCGGCTTCGGCGGCGGTATGCCGATGGGCGGCTTCGGCGGCGGTGGCTTTGGTGGCCCGCGCATGTAAGATAAAAAAAGAAAAGTGACCAAGCCTGGCCACTTTTCTTTTTCCCCTATCATCTTTAGGGTTTCCCCTACCTATGTTTATGTATTTCCCCTTGCGGGTAATGAATAATTGATGTATCTTTGCAGCAGAAAACTTAGTTATTCACCCTTTAAAGAATTACAGCTATGAAGAAGTTATACACCACCCTGATGGCACTGCTCCTCGCAGCAGTCCTCCCCGCAATGCTCACTTCCTGTGAGTGGGTTGAAGATGTTGAAATTGCTGATACCCTTGAGGGAACATGGGAAGGCAATATGTACGTGTACTCCACCTGGAATGGCAGGAGCTACGATGCCACATACTCTGAGATTACCTTCCTGCGCAATCCCTACGCCTTCAGCTCTGGTGAAGGTTACTGGGTAGACTACTACTCCGACGCTCCTTGGGACTATGTGGCCAACCACATCACATGGCGCGTTGACGCTGGTCACATCAAGGTATATTTCCGTGAGGAAGATACAACGATCATTATCCACGACTATAGTCTGAACAACAATCACTTCCGTGGATGGATCGAGGATGGCGACAACGATGTGGAGTTCAGCCTCGTCCACACCTCCTCGCCCAATTGGGACAACTACGACCACTGGGGCTACGACGATTGGTATGACGACTACTACTACAGCCGCACCCGTTCTGCCGCTGCCGACAGCGTGACAGTCACGGAGAAGCCGGTAAGGCACATCGGAAAGTAGGCAATCCTTTTCTAAAACGCCGTTTCAGCGCGCTGAAACGGCGTTTTAGCGTCAATACTCGGCGCTTTAGCAATGAAAAAGGCTGTGTATCGGAATCCGTACACAGCCTTTGGTTGTTTCTTTACCTTTTACTTACGCAGGCCGAGAGCCTTAATGATAGCGCGGTAGCGGTTGATGTCATTCACATAGAGATACTTCAGCAGCTTGCGACGCTTACCTACCATCATAGTCAGTGAGCGGGCAGTCACATGATCCTTGTGGTTCTGCTTCAGGTGCTCTGTCAAGTGCTTGATGCGATAGGTGAACAGGGCAATCTGAGCCTCGGGAGAACCCGTGTCGGTGGTAGACTTGCCGTACTGGCCGAAAATCTCTTCTTTCTTAGCTTTGTCTAAGTACATGATTTTTAAATTGTGATTAAATTTGTTGTTTGATCATTAACATCCTTCCGACGCTCATTCGCCTTAATCACAGGGCGTTTCACGTCTTGGAATGCCTCGGTTTTTCCGAAATCGGCTGCAAAGGTACAACTTTTTCCCCAAACAGCCGCCATTTCTTCCATCTTTTTTTTATTTATCCTTCAAAAGTATAGGTTTTTCTCGTTTTTTTGCTTACCTTTGCATCGTCATTGTAACAGAAGTACCATAAGTATGGAAAAAAGAGAGTGGAAAGAAATCAGGAAGTTCGAGGAGATACGCTTCGAAGAGTACAAGGGTATCGCAAAGATTACCATCAACCGCCCCAGATACCGTAATGCCTTTACGCCTCGCACTACACTGGAGCTGAGCCAGGCTTTCGCCGAGTGCCGCGAGTTGCAGCGCATTCGTGTGGTGCTGCTCACGGGAGCTATGTCCGAGGTGCCCGAGGGCAAACGGATAGAAGACGTGAAACACGCGTTCTGCTCGGGCGGCGACATGCACGTGAAGGGTCGCGGTGGCTATGTGGACGAGGAGGGCGTGCCCCGCCTCAGTGTGCTCGACGTACAGATGCAGATTCGCCGTCTGCCGAAGCCTGTTATTGCAATGGTCAACGGCTATGCCATTGGCGGCGGTCATGTGCTTCACCTGGTGTGCGACCTGACCATCGCTTCCGAGAACGCCATCTTCGGACAGACGGGACCGAAGGTGGGCTCTTTTGATGCCGGCTTCGGCTCCAGTTACTTGGCACGCATCGTCGGACAGAAGAAAGCTCGTGAGATATGGTTCCTCTGTCGCCAGTATACTGCTCGTGAAGCCGAGGAGATGGGTATGGTGAACAAAGTAGTACCCCTCAGCCTGCTGGAAGACGAGTGTGTGGCGTGGGCGGAGACCATGATGGAACGCTCACCCTTAGCCTTGCGCATGATCAAGGCGGGCCTCAATGCAGAGCTCGACGGACAGGCTGGCATCCAGCAACTGGCTGGCGACTGTACCATGCTCTACTACTTCCTCGACGAAGCACAGGAGGGCGGCAAGGCTTTCCTTGAAAAGCGCAAGCCCGACTTCGACAAGTATCCTAAAATGCCATAGATATGAAACAGTTCAAATTTCTTTCAGCCGTGTGCTGCATGGTAGCGGTAACGGCATTCTCGTCATGCCTTTTCAGTGATGACGACGATGACACAGACAAATCCCTTACGCCGACTCAGGTAGCCCAGTGCTTTGCCATCGTTGGAGGCGACTATCAGGGGAAGCTCATCTATTATGCCGCTTCATCCGCAAAAGTGGCTGAAGCAATCGATACCCTCGACATTGCGTGGAGCATTGCCAGTGACTCGACCCTTGTCATTCACCAGTTTCCCGCCGAGGCCGTGGCCAACGGTATCAGCTATGCACCCCTTAGGGAAGCGCTGGCCGAACAGCCCGGTAAGACGCTCAACTGTTATATCGGCTTCGTGAGCACATCTCCGGTAGAATTCCTGATTAACCCATGGACGTTGACCTACAATGTTGAGTATGAAGGTGAAGAACACAAGGTGCAAGTGCTTTTCTATGTCTATAGTGCCTACTCGTTCGGTTCCTATGATGCTACCAAGAAAGAGCTTACAATGAAGATTGTGGAGGGGGGCCTTTACATTGATGGTAAGCAGTCGGGTTACCTGTCCTCGGACATTCCAATTGTCTTCAAATCTGAGAAGAAGTGATTGCTTTTTTACATGATTTCTTATGGTCTTGAGTCCTTACAGTAACGAGAGAGCAAAGCCCGGGCGCTTCTCCTTAAAAGAAAAAGTACTGCATTTCAAGCAGCCGGCGGGGACTTCGCGTGGTGTTTATACTACGCGGAAGAGTTGGTTCGTCCATCTGTATGAAGGTGGACGTGAGGGGGTAGGGGAGTGTGCGCCACTACCTGACCTCAGTTGTGATGCGATGGGAGACGATCAGTATGCTTCAATACTGAATAAGTATTGCGAGAAGTTATGCGAGACAGGTGAGATAGACTACGATGCTCTTCGTGACTATCCCTCCATGCTTTTCGGACTCGAAACAGCAGTTCTGTCTTTACGTTCCTCCTTCCTCTACGACACAGCATTCTCTCGGGGTGAAGTGGGCATTCCCATCAACGGGCTGGTATGGATGGGCAGCTACGAGGAGATGTTGCAGCGTATGGAGCAGAAGCTGGAGCAGGGATTTCGTTGCGTGAAGCTGAAGATTGGAGCCATCGATTTTGAACAGGAGCTCGACCTCATCCGCCGCATTCGCGACCGTTTCTCTTTCCATGAGGTGGAACTTCGCCTTGATGCCAACGGTGCCTTCGCTTTCCTGCCATCCACTCCAAATACGGAAGTGCCCCCATCCGTAGATGATACCCCTCCCATGAATACCCCACCGTCCGTGGATGACGGTTCTCCCGCCATCGCCTCCCGCGACGATGCCCTTTACAAGCTGGAACTTCTCTCGCAATACAATATCCACTCCATTGAGCAGCCCATCCGTCAGGGACAGTGGGCCTTTATGGCAGAGCTCTGCCGGGAGTCTCCCCTGCCCATCGCCCTCGACGAGGAGCTCATCGGCGTGAATGATTCCGAGATGAAGCACCACATGCTCAGCGTCATTAAGCCCGCCTATATCGTCCTCAAACCCTCGTTGCACGGCGGCATGGCAGGCTGCCGCGAATGGATTTCTACTGCACAGGATCTGGGCATCGGCTCTTGGATTACTTCCGCCCTCGAGAGCAACATCGGCCTCAACGCCATTGCCCAGTTCTGCTCTGCCGTCTATGGCGATTCCATTACTTTCCCCCAAGGTCTCGGCACTGGCCAGCTTTTCACCGACAATATCCCCATGCCGTTAGAGATTCGCGGCGACAGGTTGTGGAGAATGAGAGAATGACGTTAGAGGAATTCCTTGAAGAGTGGAACAGCCTTTCCCCATATATCCGCGTACAGACCAGCGGATCGACGGGAGCCCCGAAGCCGATGCTGGTTGAGAAGTGTCGGATGCTCGCCTCCGCCCGTATCACCTGCGACTTTCTCGGGCTAAAAGCTGGCGATACGGCGCTGCTCTGTATGTCGCTCGACTATATTGCTGGCAAGATGATGGTAGTGCGTTCGTTGGAGCGTGGTCTGCGATTGGTGTCGGTGCCTCCTACCGGAACGCCGGAGTGGAATGGACCGATAGATTTTGCAGCGATGGTGCCCATTCAGGTTTGGAACCTTCTTCACGATGCCAACGGTCGCCGCCGTCTGGAGCAAGTACGCCACCTCATTATCGGTGGCGGTGCTATTAACGACGCCTTGGCGTCCGCACTGGTTGGTTTCCCCAATCGGGTATGGAGCACCTATGGCATGACGGAGACCTTGTCGCACATTGCTTTGCGCCGGCTCAACGGCCCCGAGGCATCCGACAGGTACACGCCCTTCCCCTCTGTCCATGTCAGCCTGTCCGCCGACGGCTGTCTCGTTATCGACGCGCCGGAGGTCTGTGCGGAGCGACTCGTCACCAACGACATAGCCGAGCTCTCCCCTGACGGCACTTTCCGCATCCTCGGTCGCAAGGACAACGTCATCTGTTCTGGCGGTTTAAAGATCCAGGCCGAGGAAGTTGAGCGGCTGTTACGCCCCCACCTCTCTGCGCCTTTCCTGATTACGAAACGCAAGGATGAGAAGTTTGGCGAGATAGTCGTGTTACTGACGGAAAGTGCTACTGACGAAGCGGAAAATACTGCCCATCAGGTACTGCCCAAATACTGGCAGCCGCGTGCCTATATCCGTGTTGACCACATTCCCCTGACGGCTACAGGCAAGCCCGCCCGCAAAGAAGCAGAGCAATTAGCCCTTCATCCTTCCCGGTAAAAGTCGAGGGCTTCTTCTATCTCCTGCTGCGTGGCAGTCTGGTTGATGCGAATGTCGCCGATGCCACCCAGCAGTGTGAAATTGATTCGTCCGGCAGTATTCTTCTTGTCGTGAGTCATCAGCTCTATCAGCTCCGGATAGTCATCGCAGGTGATGTCCATGCGCCCGTACTGCTCGCGTATAAAGCTGACCGTCTGTCGCATTTTGTCTGTTGGGAATCCAGTCTTCATGCTGCTGAGGTACAGCTCGCACACCATGCCGTAGGCAACGGCGTAGCCGTGAAGCACGGGTTTTCGCTTCAGCGCCAATGACTCAAAGGCGTGTCCTACGGTATGTCCAAGGTTTAGGGCTTTGCGGATGCCCTTCTCCGTGGGGTCTTCCAACACGATTTTTTCCTTTACCTTCACCGAGTCGGCCACCATGCGCTGCAGTTGCCACAGGTCGGGCTGGTCAAGGTCGAAGTTCACCAGCTCTGCCCACATCTGCTCATTGCTGATGAGTCCGTGCTTCAGCATCTCCGCATATCCGGAGCGTATGTTGTTGCTATCCATCGTCTTGAGAAACACCGTGTTGAGGATGACGCTGTTGGCATTTTTGAACACACCCACCTCGTTCTTCAGTCCGCCGAAGTTGATGCCCGTCTTGCCGCCCACGGAGGCATCGACCATCGAGAGTAGTGTCGTTGGTACGTTGATGAAGCTGATTCCGCGCTTGAACGTGGCAGCTGCAAAGCCGCCGAGGTCTGTTACCATTCCGCCGCCCAGGTTCACCATGAGTGAGTGGCGGGTGGCACCGCCGCGCTGCAGCTCTGCCCACACGTGGCTGAGCGACTCCAGCGTCTTGTTCTGGTCAGTGGCGCCGATGCAGATCACCTGTGCCCCGTTCATGCAGGGCAGACTGTCCACCAGTGGCAGGCACAGTTCCCGTGTGGTCTCATCTACAAGCACGAACAACCGGTCGAATTCACACTCGTCGATGGCCGTGGCTATCGACTGCTCCAGCTGGAGCGATATAATCACCTTCTGCTTCTCCATAGGATTCATCATTGTTTGCGGCTGCAAAGGTACGTATTTTTATTGACAATTGACAATTGAGAATTGAGAATTTGTTGCCGCCGATGTAAATTCTCAACAAAAAAGTTGGAAGATAAGGAAAAAAACACTATATTTGCAGATTGTTATTACTACCGTGCCTATGAACAAGAACAGTTTCTTCTATAAAGCCTTTAACCTTTACTATGAAGGTTTCCGAAACATGACCTTAGGCCGCACTCTGTGGGCCATCATCATCATCAAGCTGTTCATCATCTTCGTGGTGCTGAAGCTTTTCTTCTTCCCCAACTTCCTGAAGCAACATGCCGATGGAGACGAAGCCGGCTATGTGGCCACCGAACTCACTGACCGCGCGAAATAGACAATTAACAATAGACACTAAACACTAAACATAAGTATTATGCTACAAAATCTGATTTTAGACATTGATGCCGGTACCATCGACTGGTCGAGGGCGCAGTTCGCTCTCACGGCAATCTACCACTGGCTATTTGTCCCGCTGACGTTGGGATTGGCCCTGATTATGGGAATCGTGGAAACACGCTACTATCGCACCCGGGACCCGTTCTGGAAGCAGGCGGCTAAGTTCTGGCAGAAGCTCTTTGGCGTCAACTTCGCCATGGGCGTTGCCACGGGTATCATCCTTGAGTTTGAGTTCGGCACCAACTGGTCGAACTATTCCTGGTTCGTTGGCGATATCTTTGGTGCGCCGTTGGCCGTGGAGGGCATCGTCGCCTTCTTCATGGAGTCTACCTTCGTGGCCGTGATGTTCTTTGGATGGAAGAAGGTGTCGGCAGGTTTCCACCTTGCCTCCACGTGGCTCACCGGTCTTGGTGCCACCATCTCCGCTTGGTGGATCCTTGTAGCTAACGCGTGGATGCAGTACCCAGTGGGCTGCGAGTTCAACCCCGACACCATGCGCAACGAGATGGTGTCGTTTGCCGAGGTGGCTCTCTCGCCCTTCGCCATCGACAAGTTTTTCCACACGGTCATCTCCTCATGGATCATCGGCGCCATCTTCTGCGTGGCCGTCTGCTGCTGGTATCTGATGAAGAACCGCGACACGAAGCTCGCCACCGAGAGCATGAAGATCGGCGCTTGGGTGGGAGTCATCGCCGCCCTCCTCGCTGGGGCCACCGGTCATAAGTCGGCCCAGAGCGTGGGCGAGGTACAACCCATGAAACTCGCTGCTATGGAGGCACTCTACAATGGCGGCACTGACGTCGGCCTGACGGCTGTGGCCTGGGTGAATCCCCTCTGTCAGCCTGACTACGAGACTGACGGCGAAGCACCGCTGAAGATCGAGATGCCCTACGCCCTCTCATTCATGGCCACTAACGACATCCACGGCTATGTTCCTGGCATCAATGATATCCTCAATGGCTACACCAAGCCCGACGGTACTGTCGAGCCTTCTGCCGATGAGAAGATAGCGCGGGGCAAGCAGGCCATTGCTGCCCTTGCCGCCTACCGCAAGGCCAAGGCCGAGGGTGCTGCCGAGGCCACTCTCGCCCCTCACCTCTCCATCCTCAAGGAGAACATGAAGTATTTCGGCTATGGCTATGTACGCGACAAGGCCGACCTGGTGCCTTATATCCCCGTCAACTTCTGGGCCTTCCGCATCATGGTGGGATTCGGGTGTATCTTCATCCTCTACTTCCTCATGCTGCTGTTGCTGGTCTACGATGTTCCGTTCCTGTCGGTGACGACGCGCCGCCTGCTGGCCACCTTCGGCATCCTGCCTGAGACAGAGTCTGACGTGGCTGGCAAGCTGACGGGCCTGCCCGCCTGGCACTACTGGCTGGCCATCGCCCTCGTACCGTTGGCGTATGTCGCCTCAGAGTGCGGATGGCTCGTAGCCGAGTTTCGCCGTCAGCCCTGGACCATCCAGGATATGCTCCCCACGTGGGCTGCCGTTTCCGACCTTCAGTCATCGAGCGTTGCCATCACGTTCATCCTCTTCCTCCTGCTCTTCACCACGATGCTGGCCGTTGAGATTAGCATCCTGCTGAAGCAGATTGCCAAGGGACCGGAGTATACGGAGGAGGTAATAGTGAATAGTGAAAAGTGAATAATTTGCTACCGCTGTTCATTCCTTGAGAGATATACATAATGATTAACTAATCACTATTCACTTAAAAGAATATGACATACGAATTCTTACAGCACTACTGGTGGTTCATTGTTTCACTGCTTGGTGCGATATTGGTATTTTTATTGTTTGTCCAGGGTGCCAACTCCGTAGCCCGTACCTTAGGCTACACCGAAGATGGGCGTCGCCTTGTCTACAACTCCACAGGCCGAAAGTGGGAGTTCACCTTCACCACCCTTGTCACCTTCGGAGGCGCATTCTTCGCCTCCTTCCCCCTGTTCTACTCCACGAGTTTCGGCGGAGCCTATTGGCTGTGGATGCTCATCCTCTTCACCTTCGTGCTTCAGGCCGTCAGCTACGAGTTCCAGAACAAGATAGGCAATTTCCTCGGCCCCAAGACCTTCCAGTTCTTCCTCACGCTGAACGGCATCGTGGGCCCGCTCCTCTTGGGCGGTGCCGTCGCCACCTTCTTCGAGGGCAGCAATTTCCTCATTGCCAAGGATAATCTCATCGATGCCGGGGCCGTCACACCCATCATCTCCCGTTGGGCCAACTGCTCCCACGGTCTTGATGCCCTGCTCAATCCTTGGGTGCTTGTTCTCGGCTTTGCCGTCGTTTTCCTGGCCCGCGTGCTCGGCATACTCTATGTGATGAACAATGTCAACGACGAAGAGATCCGTTCGCGTGGCAGCGTGCGCCTGATTGGTGCTTCCGTGCCTTTCGTCATCCTCTTCGTGGCCTATCTCGTCCACCTGTTGTTGAAGGACGGCTTTGCCGTCGCTGCTGACGGCACCATTGTGATGGAACCATACAAGTACCTCACCAACTTCATCACCATGTGGTACCTTCTCATCGTGTTGCTGATCGGTGTTGTCCTCGTCCTCTGGGGCATCGGCAAGACCATCATGTCGAAAGACTATAACTGCGGAATTTGGTTTGCCGGCATCGGAACGGTTCTTACTGTTCTTGCCCTGCTGCTCTGCGCAGGCTGGAACAACACGGCCTACTACCCCTCCACTGCCGACCTCCAGTCATCGTTGACCATCAGCAACTCCTGCTCCAGTGAGTTTACGCTGACCACGATGTTCTGGGTATCACTGCTTGTACCCTTCGTGCTGGCCTACATCATCTACGCCTGGCGCGCTATCGACAGCAAGAAGCTCGACAAGGAAGAGATCAAGACTGATCATGCGTACTAACTCCTTTATCCCCCTAACCCCCAAACTCCTCAAAACTATGTGTAAAGTAGGTATTCCCAAGGAGATAAAAAACAATGAGAACCGCGTGGGCATGACCCCTGCGGGAGTAGCAGAACTGACACGTCGTGGCCACGAGGTCTTCGTGCAGCATACGGCTGGCGAGGGCAGCGGCTTCAGCGATAACGACTATGTAAAGGCAGGTGCCAAGATTCTGCCCGCCATCGAAGACGTCTATCGCGAGGCCGACATGATCGTGAAGGTGAAGGAACCCATCGAGCCTGAGTATGCGCTGGTGCGTAAGGGGCAGTTGCTCTTCACCTATTTCCATTTCGCGTGCGAGAAAGAACTGACGGATGCCATGCTCCAAAGTGGTGCCGTCTGTCTGGCCTACGAGACGGTACAGCTGCCCAATGGCTCCCTGCCGCTGTTGCAGCCCATGAGTGAAGTGGCAGGACGCATGGCCACCCTCAACGGTGCCTATTACCTGCAGAAAACCAAGGGTGGCAAGGGTAAGCTTATCAGCGGTGTCCCGGGCGTGTCGCCAGCACGTGTGCTGGTACTCGGCGGCGGCGTTGTCGGCGAGGCTGCCGCACGGATGGCTGCCGGCATGGGCGCAGAGGTGACCATCACCGATGTCTCACTGCCTCGTCTGCGCCAGCTCGACCTCGAGACGCCGGCCAATGTGCATACGCTCTATTCGTCGGAGCACAACATCCGCCTGCAGCTGCCGACGGTGGACATCGTCGTTGGTTCCGTGCTCGTGCCAGGCGACAAGACGCCTCATCTGATTACTCGCGATATGCTGAAGCTGATGGAGCCGGGAACAGTGCTCGTCGATGTGGCCATCGACCAGGGCGGCTGCTTCGAGACCTCACACCCCACCACCCACAGCGAACCTGTCTATATGGAGGAGGGCATCGTCCACTATTGTGTGGCCAATATCCCCGGGGCAGTACCCAATACCTCGACGCTGGCACTGACCAATGCCACCCTGCGCTATGCCCTCGCCCTTGCCGACAAGGGTTGGCAGCAGGCCTGTAAGGACGACTCTGCCTTGGCAAAGGGCCTGAACATCGTCGAGGGAAAGGTGGTATTCAAGGCTGTCGCCGATGTGTTCGGCCTGCCTTACGAACCCCTGGCCCTCTGAACTGAGGAAACCGGATTATGCGACCCGCAGGGCGCGCATGGCGTTCAGCACAGCCAGCACGGTGACGCCCACGTCGGCAAAGACGGCGAGCCACATCGTGGCGAGGCCGAAGGTGGCGAGTATCAGTACGGCCACCTTGACGCCGATGGCGAACCAGACGTTCTGTCGGGCAATCTTCAGCGTGCGGCGGGCAATGCGGATGGCCAGTGCAATCTTCGACGGCTTGTCATCCATTAGCACCACGTCGGCTGCTTCGATGGCAGCGTCGCTGCCCAGCCCGCCCATGGCGATGCCCACGTCGGCACGCGCCAGCACTGGTGCGTCGTTGATGCCGTCGCCCACAAATGCCACCTCTGCACTCTCAGTTCTATGCTCTAAGCTGTCAATGAATTTAACTTTGTCGGCGGGCAGCAGTTCGGCGTGGTATTCCGTCAAGCCGAGCGTCTCAGCCACGTGCGTCGCTACTTCCTTGCGGTCGCCCGTCAGCATCACGGTCTTTTCCACGCCTAATGCCTTCAGGTCGGCAATAGCCTCCGCACTGTCCTCCTTGACCTGGTCGTTGATGACGATATGGCCGGCATACTCGCCGTCGATGGCCACGTGGATGATGGTACCCACGTGATGGCAGTCGTGCCAATTCGCACCCACGGCGTCCATCATCTTCGTATTACCCACGCAGACCACCTGATTCCCTACCTTCGCACGGATGCCATGACCGGCAATCTCCTCCACATCGCTCACCTGACAACCGTCCGTTGCCTCATCGGGAAAGGCGTCACGTAGGGCAGCGCCAATAGGATGGGTGGAGAAGTGCTCCACGTGAGCAGCGAGGTGCAGAAGCTCATTTTCGTCGCATTTGTCAGGATGTACGGCGGTGACGGCAAACTGACCGTGCGTCAGCGTGCCCGTCTTGTCGAACACCACGGTACCCACCTTCGCCAGCACATCCATGTAGTTGGCACCCTTCACGAGAATGCCCTTTCTTGAAGCGCCGCCGATGCCGCCGAAGAACGTGAGCGGCACGCTGATGACCAGTGCGCAGGGGCAAGAGACCACCAAGAACATCAGGGCACGATAGAGCCAGGTGGCAAACGCCTCGCTAAATGACAGATGATAAATGATAAATGAAATACATGGCGGGATGATGGCCAGGGCCAGGGCGGCAAAGACGACGACGGGTGTGTAGACACGGGCGAAGCGAGCAATAAAGGTCTCGCTCTGCGACTTCCGCTCGCCTGCGTTCTCCACGAGGCTGATAATCTTTGAGACGGTACTCTCGCCGAAGGCTTTCGTCGTACGCACGCGGAGGACACCCGACAGGTTGACGCAGCCGGACACCACCTCGTCGCCTGCGTTCACTTCCCTCGGCAGACTCTCGCCCGTGAGTGCGACGGTGTTCAGCGCACTGCTGCCTTCAATCACCACACCGTCCAATGGCACCTTCTCTCCTGGACGGATCACGATGACGGCTCCCACCGTCACCTCCTCCGGACTCACATCTATCCATTTCTCATTATCTCCATCTCTCATTTCCTCCATTTCCAGATGCGCCACGTCTGGCCGGATGTCCATGAGGTGTGCTATGCTCTCGCGGCTCTTCCCCTCGGCGTAGCCCTCAAACAGCTCGCCCACCTGAAAGAACAGCATCACAAACACTGCCTCGGGGTATTGTGTCTCCGCGCCGGGCAGGAAGCCGATGCAGAGGGCACCGATGGTAGCTATCGACATCAGGAAATGCTCGTTGAACATATCGCCCTTCACAATACCCTCCCAAGCCTCCTTCAGCGTCTCGTGGCCAATGACTAAATAAGGAACGAGATAAACAAGTAGCAGTTGCCACTTGTATAATGGATAATTGAGAATGGATAATGGATAATTAGGGCTGCGCTCAATGAGGACGGCAACCACCAGCAGCACGGCAGTGATGCCAATCAGCCATAGCTGTTCCTTCAGGCTATGCTCATGCTCGTGGTGATGCTCGTGTTCATGTCCGTGTTCGTGGTGATGCTCGTGCTCGTGACTGTGCTCGTGCGAGCAACTCTTGCAGTGGTGTTCATGTAAATGTGCCATATCTTTGCTTTTTGTTTGATTTCACGCTGCAAAGGTACGGCACATTTTCTGCAACTCGGTTGCAATGTCTATTCACTCTTCACTCTATTCTGCCTCGGACTTTACGGACATTCTCGGACTCTTCTCTTGTTCGTGTCAGTCCGTTTAGTCCGTTGCCTTTCACTCTTCTCTATTCTGCCTCGGACTTTACGGACATTCTCGGACTCTTCTCTTGTCCGTGTCAGTCCGTTTAGTCCGTTGCCTTTCACTCTATTCTGCCTCGGACTTTACGGACTGTCTCGGACTCTTCTT
Source organism: uncultured Prevotellaceae bacterium (assembly GCA_900318585.1). Taxonomy (GTDB): domain Bacteria; phylum Bacteroidota; class Bacteroidia; order Bacteroidales; family Bacteroidaceae; genus Prevotella. The sequence continues at coordinate 1,279 of ONKY01000077.1, read as the reverse complement.
TTGTCCGTGTCCGTCCGTTTAGTCCGTTGCCTTTCACTCTATTCTGCCTCGGACTTTACGGACATTCTCGGACTCTTCTTTTGTCCGTGTCAGTCCGTTTAGTCCGTTGCCTTTCACTCTTCTCTTTTAAATCCCCAGTCCTCCCTCGAAGGGGCTGTCCACGGCCTTTGATTGCTGCAGGCGTGAGTGGGGCATCACGTCGTGTGTCACCCAGATGTTACCGCCGATGACAGAGTGGTGTCCGATGGTGATGCGTCCGAGGATTGAGGCGTTGGAGTAGATGGTCACGTAGTCCTCGATGATGGGGTGGCGCGGTACGTTCAGCATGTTTCCTTCCGCGTCGTATTTGAAGCTCTTGGCGCCGAGTGTCACGCCCTGGTACAGCGTCACGTGGTTACCGATGATACAGGTCTCGCCGATTACCACGCCCGTGCCGTGGTCTATGGCGAAATGTTCGCCGATGGTGGCGCCCGGGTGAATGTCTATGCCTGTCTTCGAGTGTGCCAGCTCCGTGATGATGCGCGGAATGACGGGCACCTTCATCAGGTGCAGCTCGTGTGCCAGTCGGTAGTGTACCATCGTGTTGATCACCGGGTAGCAGTAGATCACCTCGCCGAAGTTCCTTGCGGCGGGATCGTTCTGGAACATCGCCTCCACGTCGGTATATAGCAACCGCTTCACCTCCGGCAGACGGTTGATCAGCTGCAGTGCCATCCCTGCCGCCTGCTGCTTCAAGATGCTCTCGCTGCACTCTGTCTCGTGCGGCTGTCCGTCGGCCTGCGGCTCAGGGTCACAGAACTGCAACCCTCTGACTATCTGGTTCTTCAATAGAGCATACAGCTCCTCTAAGGCTATGCCGATATAATACTGACGTATCTGCTCCTCCGGCTGGCGGCGGTAAAAGTAGTCGGTGAAGATAATGCTCTTCGCCAGATTGACAATCTCCTTCACCTGCTCCACCTGGGGCAGCTGTGCGTCCTCGCCCGGCATCATCTCGTCCTCACGTTCGGAGTGGCGGGCCAATACTTCTGCGTTTCTCAGCAGCACTTCATTGATATTCTTCGTTTCCATCTCACATCATTTTTGCCGCAAAGGTACAAAATTTAAGGGAAAAGTGAAAAGCGAAAAGTGAAAAATTTGCTGCCGCCGTAAATAATAAGGGAAAAGTGAAGAATAAAAGGCAACAGACTTTACGGACTGACACGGACAAAAGAAGAGTCCGAGACAGTCCGTAAAGTCCGATGCAGAATAGAGTGAAAGGCTACGGGTAGGCGAACGA
>ONKY01000104.1 GCA_900318585.1 uncultured Prevotellaceae bacterium | reverse complement strand
TACGATGCTAAACCAGTGGTTTACGACGCTAAAGCACTGGTTTAGAATTATTCCACAGGCTGGAATAATTTGTTTCAAGGCATTCTGATTACTGAAACTGTACTTTACACAACAACCGCAAGTTTTTTTAAAAACGACAACACAAACAACTTGGACCGCTCGACCTTGTTGTCCAAGTTGTCGTTAAAAAAAACAATCGTTGTGTTTTCGTTTTTTTTACGTGCGGGACGTGCGACACGTGCGGGTGTTTTTCCGTTTTGTATATACGTATACGCGCGCTTGCGAACATTATATACATTTAAAAGCATAGGGTGGCCGTACTGCAAATGCCTTTTTCTACGGAGAAAGTAAAAATTCTCCGCAGAAAATTGTTTTTTCTTGGATAAAAACACTATCTTTGCAAACAGAACAAAAAAATAATATACAGAACTTGGTAGAGAATCCGAACTTCAAATACAAGTACAATCACTCACGACTACAGATCATGAAAAACGAGATGACAGAAGTGGGGGCTGCTGACGAAAAGATTAAACAATAAACACTAAATAATTGCATGGAATCAATCATCTTCTGGGGGTTTAACCTTTATGCATGGATTACCATTGCTACGGTGCTCACGATGTTCACCGTATTGCTGTTCACTAAGATACGCTCCGACCTTGTGTTCCTCGGAGCCATCGCCATCCTCTTCGTTACGGGGGTGCTTGATGCCAAGGAAGCTTTCTCTGGCTTCAGTTCCACGTCGGTAGTCATCATCGGCGTTCTGTTTGTCGTAGTGGCAGGACTGACGCACACGGGCGTGTTGCAGTGGATAGTGAAACACCTGTTAGGCCAGCCAAAGAGCTACTCGAAGGCGGTCATCAGACTGATGCTGCCAGTGGCGGCTCTCAGTTCGTTCCTTAGCAACACCACTGTAGTGGCCTTGTTTGTGGGCATTGTGAAGATGTGGTCGAAGAAACTGAACATCTCTCCCTCGAAACTGTTGATTCCGCTAAGCTATGCTTCGGGCATGGGTGGTGTGTGTACGCTGATTGGTACGCCGCCAAACCTGATCATCTCCGGTCTCTATGCCGACCACACAGGACAGGCTATGAACGTGCTGGCAACCATCATCCCTGGACTTTTCTGCCTCTTTGTTGGTGTGCTCAGCATCATTGCCATGCGCAAGCTGCTGCCCGACCGCCAGGCGCCTGAGGCTGCCTTCGAATCGACCAGCGACTATACCGTCGAGTTGCTGGTACCGTCAGATAATCCCCATATCGGAGAGACCATTGTTGAGGCTGGTCTGAAAGACGTGCGTGGCGGCAGTCTGATTGAGATTGTACACTACGACGAAATTACCTCGCCTGTACCTGATGATGACCTTATCATGGGTGGCGACCGTCTGGTATTTGCTGGTCAGATCGATGAGATTCTCGACCTCAAGAAGAGCCACGGCTTTGTTAATGCCGATCACCACATCTTCACCATGAGCGAGGTTGATACCAATCGCCAGCTGCGCACCGCCTATGTCACCTTCGGCAGCAGCCTTATCAACAAAAAGATTGGCGGCAGCACGTTCGAGAAGGATAACAACATGATTCTTGTTGCCGTAGCCCGCCGTGGCAAACGTATCGAAGAGTCGCCTCGCGATGTGGTGCTGCAGGACGGCGATACGCTGCTGCTCGAATGTCCGCCAAACCTCAAGATACAAACCGATAGCCTGGCCTCGCAACTGCAGTTCTTTGATTCTGCGCAGGTACCTAATATCGGTAAGAAGACCCTCATCTCTACTACTATCATGATTGCGATGGTGGTGCTCTCGGCGTTGAATGTCATCCCGCTGTTGCAGTGTGCCTTCCTCGCGGCAATGGCTATGCTGCTGTTCCGCTGCTGCAATGTTGACCAGGCTATGAAGGCCATCAACTGGGAAATCCTAATGGTGTTTGCAGGCTCTGTTGTGCTGGGTGTCGCCATCCAGAAAACAGGTATTGCCGAGCGACTGGCCTTCGGTATCCTCGACGTCTGCGGCACGAACCCCATAGTTGTGATGACTGCAATCTGTCTGGTGGGCACCTTTATTACAGAGTTTATTTCCAACACGGCAGCTGGTGCCATGTTCTTCCCCATCATGTACGAGGCTGCCGAGAAGTTAGGCTACGAGCCCTACCCTTTCCTCATCGCCCTGATGGTCAGCGTCAGCTCAAGCTTTGCCACGCCTATCGGCTCGCCCACCCACATGCTCGTCTACGGTCCTGGTGGCTACCGCTTCAGCGACTTCATGCGCATTGGTCTGCTGATGAACTTTATCATCCTGGCTGCCAATATCCTCATTGTAAATATTATTTATCCCTTGACCCCGCTGCCGTAAAGGGAAAAGCGAATAGTGAATAAATAGGCATTATGTGGACAAAAACCTACGGAATGAAAGAAGGTTTCCTCATCGGAGGAGGACTTATCATTGCAGGACTGATGCTCGAACTGAGCTGCGGCCCTATAGATTGGGATGTCTTCCGCTGGCCTGTCAACGGCATCGTGATGGCGGGACTCCTGATACTTATTACCATCATTTTCCTGCTAAGAAAGAAAGTGTATGGATTCCAGTTCATAGGCACCTACAAGGCCGCTGTCCCTGCACTGGTGTATGCTGTTGTGCTGACCATCATCATGGGGCTGACGCGACAGACGGTCAATGGCGTGTGGCTGAACAATATGCTATCGTTCTGGCCCTTCGTACTCATTTACGTTTATATCGCTATGATTCTCGGGCAGATTATTCTCCGACGGACGTTGCATTTTACCAGTTGGCTTCGCGACATTCCTTTCCTGCTGAATCATCTCGGTCTTTTCCTTGCCATGACTACTGCCACATTGGGCAATGCCGACGTGCAGCGGCTAAAAATGATTACGGTAAAGGGTGAACCGGAATGGCGGGCGCTGACCTCGCAGCAGCAGATTGTAGAAATGCCCTTTGCCATCGAACTGAAGGAGTTTATCATGGAGACCTATGATGACGGCTCGCCCCGTCGCTTTGCCTCTGATATCCAGATTCTGACGAAGTCGGGCAAGCGCATCCTGACCACTGTCGAGGTGAACAAACCCGTAGAGGTGGACGGTTGGGAAACCTACCAGTACGGCTACGACACGCAGATGGGCGCCATGAGCCAGACCAGCATCTTGGAACTGGTGAGCGACCCTTGGCTGCCGCTGGTCTATGCCGGCATCTACATGATGCTTGCCGGAGCGGTGTGTATGTTTATTTTAGGGGGAAGAAGAAAGAGTTTATAGTTTAATAATTATAGTTTATAGATGGTAACTTGGGAACAATTTATATATTTCGCAATAGCAGCCGTACTACTTTGGGTCGTAGGTGCCTGGGCTGCGTGGCGTAAAAAGTCGGCGATAGCCTATACATCTACCATCATCGGGCTTGTCGTGTTCTTCAGCTTTATTCTGATGATGTGGATCTCGTTAGAACGACCACCATTGCGTACGATGGGCGAGACGCGCCTGTGGTATTCATTCTTCTTGCCGCTGGCGGGCATCATCGTCTATTCCCGTTGGCGTTATCAGTGGATACTCTCGTTCTCTACCGTCCTTGCGTTGGTGTTCATCTGCATCAACCTCTTCAAGCCTGAAATCCACAGCAAGACGCTGATGCCTGCCCTGCAGAGTCCGTGGTTTGCGCCTCACGTCATCGTCTATATGTTCGCATACGCCGTCTTGGGTGCTTCGACAGTAATGGCACTCTATCTGTTGTTCTTTAAAAGGAAAAACATCGCCGTCGAAGAATTCGACATTACCGATAATCTGGTGTATGTCGGCCTCGCCTTTATGACCATCGGCATGCTCTTTGGAGCCCTTTGGGCCAAGGAGGCGTGGGGACACTACTGGTCGTGGGACCCCAAGGAGACGTGGGCTGCCATCACCTGGTTCGCTTATCTCATCTATGTGCATTACAGGCAAATACCTTCTCACCGTCCGAAGTTCGCTTTGTGGGTATTGCTTATTTCGTTCGTGCTCTTGCAGATGTGTTGGTGGGGCATCAATTACTTACCCTCAGCTCAAGGCTCCAGCGTCCATGTCTATACGTCATAGCACACAACAATCCCCGTGCTCCGTCGGAGCGCGGGGATTGTTCAATCTTTACAGGTCACAAACTTGAGCTCGCTCAAGCTTGCTTTGCGCTTACTGAACCACGAACTTCTTGCCCTGCTTGATGTAGAGGCCCTTCTTCAGGTTCTTCACCTGCATACCGTTCAGGTTGTAGATAGGAGCGTTGTGGTCGGAAATAGTAATCTGGTCAGCATTACGAATCTCCTGGATGCCCTCAGATACATTCTGAGCCTTGAAGATGTCAATGCGTGCGATAGCAGTGTCAATACGAAAGAGACTGAAGGTATCTGTACCACGCAGCACCTGCACATTCGTGCCGTCGCCGAGGTTCTCTGCCTTATACTTAGCCTTAGCTTCTGCCACGTCGGTTCCCTGAGGATAGATCGGGTGCTTGGAAGAAGTACCGTAGTCAGAGATAACGTATACGATGAAGTAGTCGCCATCGGTCAGGCCGTCAACGCCAACAATACCGTTAGGATAGTTGATAGAGGTACCTTCGTCAGTCTTCGTACCAGTGTTGATCAGACCAATGCCATAGTTCATCTTCAGACCAGCCACGTCGCTACCATCAGCAACAGCGGGATCAGCCTGGCCAGTATACCATGTATAAACAGGGGCGAAGATGCTCTTGGCAACCTCCTCAGTCAGTTTAGAGGGAACGAGCAGGAAGCGACGGATACCCTCGGCCTCAGCATTGGTGGTAGGTCCATAGACCACGTGGGTGTCGTACTTAGGAGTACCATCGTCGTTGGTCTCACCATTCTCGATACCGAACCACATGCGCGAACGGGCAGTCCAGTTTTGCTCACCAGACATCTTGTCAGCGCGGAGTTCTTCAATCTCGGAGAAGCCCTTGGCCAGCAGGTCGGCCTCCTCCATGTGCTGGAAGTCAACGGTCTTATCAACAGCAAACTCCACATCGTTCAGGATGCTGACTGAAGACTCAGCAAAACCGTAAGCATGAGTAGTCACGGTGAGGGTACCCTTCTGGGAAACCTCTACCAGCGTACCGCTAGGTTCCTCGTTGGTGTGATCCTCAATGACTGTACCGTCAGCACCTACATACTTATAGGTCAGGGTGATCTGCGGCTGCGTGGGAACGCTTGAGTTGTCAACAGTAATCTTGTAGGTCTTAACATAACCAGAGTTCACCTTGGTAATATCAACCTCGGCAGTAGGCAGGGTGATGACAGAGCAGTCAACGTCCATCGTAACGTGCTCAGAGAGGGCAGTGCCATTCTCAGTCCAAGCCTCCAGCGTACCGGAAGTAGTAGTGGAATACTTGTAAGGAACCTCTACAGAAGTATCCTCAGAACCATCGGTCTTCTTCACGTGCAGAATCTCGCCATCTTCGAAGTAGATGTCGTAAGAACGCTTGGTCTGGTCAACCTCGGTCAACGAGATGGTAGGCTTGTTAGCATAGTCGCCCTCAACGGGAACCTGCACCTTCACCTCGTCAATCTCAGCGATACTGTTGTAGCGGCCAAGCAGCACATTGATACCCTTTGCGTAGGGGCGGCATACGTCAGCAATCTTACCTGTGCCCTCCTTCACAAGCTCACCGGTCAGAGTGTAGATGGAGTAAGCAATGTCACGCGTTTCAGCGTTCACGTTCACGGTGATGTCATACCACATGCCTTCCTCAAGAGTGATACGGTTCTCGGTATCGCCATTGATGAAGAAATCGAAGGCATAGTTGCTCAGGTCAGCATCAGACTCCCAATAGGTGTTATCATCTGCATAGGCACCCTTCAACTGGGTAATCGAGAAGATACGCAATGAGTCCAATGCACCATACTGGCCATTGTTAACAGACTGGGTTATCTTCCATCCTGCAGGCACATCATCCGCAGTTGCTACTGGAGAACTGATTATTGCCACCTCAGAGGAGAACTGTACGTTCTTGGCCGTACCTGTGCTCTGCGGATTGCGGGTCAGACCCCACTGGAACTTCACGGTGTACTCCTTGACATCCTGACCATCATAGATAGTGCCGTCAGAGGGATTCCAGTTCAGCACGGCGTTACGGTTGTTGTTGTTGCCGAGGCTGAACATGAACCACTTACCGTTCTCAGACGAGACGAGCGACATACCGCCAGCCAGGTTGGGCGATGACCAACCAGCATCGGCAGGCGTAGACACGGTCTCAAAGTCCTGCTTATACAGGTTTTTTACACCTGCATTCGCAACAGCTGCAAAACCGATCATTGCAGCAAAAAGGAGATAGAATTTTCTCATAATTGTTAGTTTTAATGAATAAAAAGTATTGTTGTTAAGATTTGGCTATTACTATATCGGTGCAAAATTACGAAAACTATCCGAAACTGGCAACGATTCAGTATTTTTTAACGTTTGGCTTGTGGCGAAGGCTTTTGCCCTTCACCACAAGCCTTTCAACGTTTACTCCCATCCGGGATTCTGCGTCAGTACACCGCCCGACTTCAGAATTTCGCTCTGCGGAATGGGGAAGAGATACATCTTGTCCTGCCACTGGCGGGTCTGCACAGTCTTTGGCGTCTCCGTGAAGGTACCATCGGCATTCTTCGTAATCTCCAGTCCACGGATGTTGGTGAAATACTTATCAGCTTCCTTCCAGCGGCGCACGTCGAAGAAGCGGTGTCCCTCGAAGGCCAGCTCCACGAAACGCTCGTTCTCGTATTTGGTCTTGAAGTCGCTGGCGCTCAGGTCGGTAGGCAGGGCAGCCAGGCCACCGTGCTTCTGACGCACCTGGTTGATGGCGTAGGCAGCCGTCATGGTCAGGCTGCCAGAAGTCTCATAGCCGCCACCAGTAAGGTTGAGCATGGCCTCGGCATAGTTCAGGTAGAACTCTGCCAGACGGAAGGTCACCCACACGTGCTTACAGGTGTTGGCACCGTTGCCGGCAATCTGTACCGACTCGGTGACGTACTTCTTCAGGTAGAAGCCCGTAGGCGTAGCGTAGGCTGTGGGCAGGCCGTTCACGCCGCCGACATAGGTCTCCAGGGGCACGGTGTTGGCATTGGGCCACGAATCGCCGTTTTGGGCGATGGTCTGCGCCAAGCGCTTGTCACCATCCTCGTAGGCGGAGAAGAGATTGTAGGTAGGACAGTTGCCACCGCCGCCACCGGCACCGGCTCCCGAGATGCCCACGGGGAAGTTGTAGGTCTCGAAGTTGCGGTTCTCTGTCGGCATACGGCGTCCGAAGATAATCTCGCCCAGCGCATTGGCATCGCTCCAGCTGGTGTTGCCGATGAAGAGTCCCTTGTAATCGGACGACAGCTTCATGTTACGCTTCTGGCAAGAGTCAATGACAGCCTTATTCAGCTCGGCAGCCTTTTGCCAGCGCGACTGATCGTTACCGGTATTGAACAGGGGCGAGGCATGATACAGGGCAGCACGGGCACGCAGGGCCATCACGGCCAAGTTATTGGCACGGCCATTGTTAGCCGGTGTCATAGCCAGGTTGCCCAGGTCGCCATAGTCCTTGGTGATGGTATCTTGGATGGCCTCACACTCCTTGTCGATGAACTCAAACACCTGATCGGCCGTAGCACGAGGCTGGCGGCTGGCCTCGTCGGCATTCATGTTGGCCGTGATGAGGGGCACACCTCCGTACTGGCGCACCAGCAGGAAGTAGAAATAGGCACGGGCCCAACGGGCTTCCCACTGATAGTTGTTGTACTGGTACATTTCAGCCTTGTAGTTCTTGTCGAGGATGTAGTCGTCGAAGGTCAGGCCATTGAACTCATCGAGGAACAGGTTACAGTAGGCTATACCATGATAGCAGGTGGTCCAGATGGAGCTGTTGGCGTTGGTTGGGCTCCAGGCACCGTTGTAGAAGCTCTCGATGGCATTGCCGTCGTGCGAATAGACCGACTCGTCGGTGGCTGAGCTGAGCATGGCTCCACTGTAGTTGCCAAAGTCAGAGTCGAGGTCGGCATAGATGGTGGAGAGGAATCCGCCGGCACGCTCAAACTTCTTCTGCATATAGGCCGCGTCGTAGATGCTATACTCCTTATAGTCCATCTGTTCGCTGCACGAAGCCAGCGTCACGGCTGCGAGTGTACTCAATATAATATTCTTCAGTTTCATATTCTTCTGTCGGATTAAGTGATTAGAATGACAACTGCAAACCTACGGCGATACTCTTGTTCAGTGGAGCGGACACACCGTAGCACTCAGGATCGGCGTCGTCGATGTGGTCGAAGCAGAGCAGGTCAACGCCACGCACATAGAGCTTGGCGGCGTTCACAATCTTGGTCTGCTCCAACAGCGACTTCGGGAAGCGATAGTAGACCTCCACGTTACGGAGCTTCAGGAACGAGCGGTCGCGCTGCCAGAAGGTGCTAGTCTGGTAGTTGTTGGCATTGCTCGTGGTGCTCAGGCGCGGGAACTCAGCATTCGGGTCAGGATTGCTGGCAGTCCAGCGGCCGTCGTAGTACTGCTGCGAGAGCGACGTGCTGTTCAGAAGCGGCCAGTACATACCCTTGGCGCTGAGGTTGGCCGTGTAGCGGCCCACGCCCTGGAACGTCAGGTCGAAGCCCGCACCCTTGTACTCGGCACCGGCATGGAAATTGTAGACCATCTCCGGAGCGTAGGCGCTGTAGCCTATCTTCGTCTTGTCGTTGGCATCAATCACGCCGTCGCCGTTCACATCCTTGTACTTGATGTCGCCAGGACGGACGGTGGAGAAGTTCTGTGCAGGGCTGGCGTCGATTTCCGCCTGGTCCTTGAACAGTCCCAGGGCAATCAGTCCGTAGGTGGAGTTGAGGGGATTACCCGTCTCCACGAGGTTGTCGTAGGCACGGGGTTCCTCGGCCTCGTCCTTGATCTCGTTCTTGTTCATGTTGAACGAACCGCCAAGGTTGAAGGTCAGGTCACCAATACTCTTGGTATAGTCGAGCGACAGCTCAAAGCCGTGGCTGTCGACCTCACCACCATTGATATAGGGAGCGTCAAAGCCGATGAGAGCCGTGTAGGCACCGGCACCCGACACCCAGATGTCGGTGCGATGCTGCTTGTAGAAGTCCAGCTCAAGGTTCAGACCACCGAAGAGCGTGGCGTCAATACCTACGTTGTACTTGTAGGCCTTCTCATGGGAGGGATTGATGGTGGCTATCTGTCCCAGCGTGGTGTTGGCATAGACTACGTCATAGCCGCTGCCGAAGGGATAGCTGCCCGTAGCCGAACTGGCCTGGGAGAACGACTGCGTGTAGTAGGTCCACACGTTGTCGCCCGGCAGATAGTCGGCATTAATCATGCCTGCGCTGGCGCGCAGTTTCAGGAAGTTCACCATGGGATTGTCCTGTAGGAAGGCTTCGTTGGAGAGTACCCAGGCTGCTGAGAGCGTGGGCGAGAAGTTCCACTTCGTATCAGGAGCCAGACGGTTGCTGCCCGAATAGAGCAGTGCCAGCTCGGCAATGTATCGATTGTCAAAGCCGTAGTGCCCCAGCCAGGAAGCGTTCTGCCGATAGATGGTATAGCCCGTGGAACCGGTGGAATTCTGATACTCATAGTCCCACTTCAGCTGGGTGTAGATGTAATGCTTCTCGGCGAAGGTGCGGTCAAAGTTCAGGCCGGCAGAGAAGATCATGCGGCGTGACCAGTCGAGGGTACCAGCGTTTTTGCTCATGGTGCCAGGGGTACCAGACGTCCAATAATCACCCTTGACAGGCTGTCCATTCTCCCAGCCGCTGACGGGGTAGTTACCATAGACATAGGTCATGGAGTGGTCCTCGTACAGCGTACTGTAGGTGTCGTAACCCAGGCGGGCAGTGAGACTCAGCCCCTCAATCCAGTACTTCAGGTCCTGCGTCAGGGTCATGTCGGCAAAAAGGGCACGCTCATGAATCTTGTAGTAGGCTGCGCCTGATGACTGCGCCACGGGATTGTTCACACCGTCGTAGGTGGCATTGCCACCCCAGTTGCCGTCCTCGTTCTTGACGGGGAAGGCCAGCGAGGGAATGCTGTAAACCATGTCCCAAAGGTCGGCCTTGGCACTGGTAGAGGAGCTACCTGTAGAGGTGGGGCCGCCCGGCCGCGACATCTCGCTCAGCACACCGAGCATGTTGACCTTCAGCATGGTGGTCGGCGTCAGGTCGATGTCGAGGTTGGTGCGCAGGTTGCCACGCACGTACTTGTCCTGCGTGGAATAGCCGTCGGTAGCGTCGAAGTTATTGATAAAGCCCTTGTCGGAGAGCAGATTAAGCATGGTGAAGTAACGGAAGCGCTCGCCACCGCCGCTAAACTCCACGCCTAACTTATTGGTGGCGCCGCTCTTGCGGAACGTCTCATCCGCCCAGTTCACGTTAGGATACTGGTAGGGATACTTCCCGCTCTGGAAAGCGGCAATCTCGTCAGCAGTGTAACGCTGGTTCTTACCACCGGCAGGATTCTCGTTATACAATGCCTCGTTCATGGCACTGGCAAAGGTGGCGCCATCGACGAACTTCGGACGGTTCAGCTGCGAGTTGAACAGGTGGTCGTAGGTGACGCGGATGTTCTGGCTCTTGTACTCACCGCGCTTCGTGGTGATGAGGATGGCACCGTTGGCACCCTTATAACCATAGAGAGCCACGGCGGCAGCATCCTTGAGAATGCTGACGTGGTCAACCTCCTCGGGACTGACAATGCTCAGGTCACGCTCCACACCATCGACCAAGATGAGCGGTGTGCTGGTGCTGAGGCTCTGCAGACCACGCACGTAGAACGTGGGGTTCTGTTCAAAATACGTGCCCGTTCCCTGCAAGGAAACGAGGCCGTTGCCCTGGCCGAGAATGGAGTTGCCAACATCCTTGGCCGAGCGTTTGTTGACATCCCTGCTGGTAATGACCGATACGGCAGCCGTGGACTGGGCACGGGAGAAGTCTTTGTTGGCTCCCACCTCGATGGCCTGGTCGGCAAAGGCAATGCCGGTGCTGTCCTGCTGCGCAGATGCCGGCAGGCTCAGGCTTGCAAGCAGCGACAACATCAATATATTTCTTGTCTTCATAATCATTTCAATTATCAATTATCTATTATCCATTAGAAAGAATTACCATCCGGGATTCTGGACTAGACCGTAGTTCTTGTTAATCTCCGACAGAGGCAGGGGCATCAGCAGCCACTTCTTGACTTCTTTGTCGTTAGGACTGTAGTCCCACAAATAGCGGGCGCGGTTCTGCAGTTCAAACTTCTGATAGGAGAACACGTAGGGTTCGGGCACGAGGTTGTTCTTGTCGTCACCGATGTAGGGACGGATTGAGCGAACCCACTCACGCTTGGAGTTCTGCATCATGCGGAAAGTGATGAGACCGTGCAGACGCTTGGTCATCCAGTCAGTGTGCTTGTAACGGATCATGTCGTAGTAGCGGTTGTTGCTCATACCCAGCTCACAGGCACGCTCACGCAGAATCTCTGAGACAACACCTTCCTTGGTATTCAGGTCAGGCAGGGTGCTCTTGTCGCCCTTGAAGGAGGCCTGGCCGAACTTCAGGCCTTTCAAGCCTACGCGGGCACGCACCTCGTCAACCTTGGCAATGGCTTCTGTCAGCTGTCCACATTGTGCCAAGCACTCGGCATACATGAGCAGCATTTCGTCGTAGCTCAGGTAGACCCACTGGGTGTACTTACCATAGTACTCCTGCCCCAGATAGTACTTGATAGTGCCATAGCCGGTGGCAAAGCGGGCAATATCCTTCTCCATGACCACTACATTGCCATCCTTGTCGACATCGGCAGCATCGGTCTTTTCGTGTTCACCACCAACCCAAAGTTCGTAGACGTCGCCTTCAGCCTTACCAGTCGTCCAGTTGAGCGACAGTGTCTGGCTGCAGACAATAGCATTCTCATAGAGGCGCGGGTCACGAGAGGCGGTCTTGACAACCACCTTGCCCCTTGCCCACTGATAGAACAGCTTGCCCTTCTCTCCGCCGATATTGCCGTTCAGGGAGTCAACCTCCCAGTTGAACGGTGTACCGTCGCTCCAGGGGAACATCTCTACATACTCCTCAGTGGGGCAGTAGGAATGACGGAACGGACCATTGCTGGTGCCAAACGGGCCGCAGAAGTTAGCCCACTGGTAGGAGGCCTTGTTACTGGTCTGACCCGTCACGCGGGTGCAGTGGATAACCTCACGGCTCCCCTGATAGATATAACCCATGCGGTATGCCTGGCGGTAATCCTCTGGAGAGGGTTTAGTAACGGTAGTCTTGTTCAGACCGTACCAGTTGCCGTTGGCGGCATTGGTATCGAAGAAATCCTTGCAGGCTGCCAAAGCTCGCTCCCAGCGTTCCTGCTTGAAACCACCGTGCCAGACTACGCTGTCTTTCTCGGCATCGGTCGTACCGTCGTAGTAAGGCTGATCGTCATTATAGAGCGGCGAAGCGTTGAACAACAGAATCTTGGCCTTCAACGCCTTGGCGGCAGCGGCCGTCCAGCGGCCGGTATTGTTGTCGGCATCGGTGTCAATGGTGTTGCCGTTGTAAGCCCAAAGCAGGTCGGGAACGGCCTCGTCAAGCAGATTGACCATGAAGTTGGCCGTCTCCTCTGCTGTCGCGCGGCGCGTCTCGTAGCTGCCTTCCGTACCGGTGAATGAATGGTCCACGATGGGCAGACCACCATAGATGGAATAAAGGTCGAAGTAGCGCGCGGCAATGATACACTTGGCTTGTGCTATCATGTTCTTCTTCTCTGCATCCGTCAGGCCGGGCACATTATCGATGTTATCCATCAGAAGCCAGCAGCGACGCACCGTCTCCCACACATAGTCATGTGTGTAGGAAATGAGCGGGTGGTCGGTGTTGCCAATGTCGGCAGAGGAAAGCATGCCTCCGTAATACTTGCTGAAGGCAGCACCATTACTGAAATGCTGCTGGTAGCAGTCGGTCAGTGCGTCCATCTTACAGTTCCAATAGCTGACACTCCAGGGAGCTTCAGTAGCGTTCTTGAACGGCAGACCGTAATACTGCAACACATAGCAGCCCACCAGGAACTGCTTGGTGTATTCGGCGCTGCTGAATACGGTGTCCAGCGACACGGTTCCACCGGGTGTCTTCTCAATGAAGCTGTCGCCGAACTTCACGTCGTCGGTACAAGCCGTGAACGCCATGCTACCCAAGGCCAGCGCCACGACTCCGGTTATGATTTTATGATGTATGTTCATAATTGTATACCTTATTATTATAATATTAGAAACCAAGCTTCAGACTGGCAGTGTAGGTACGCTGCAGCGGGTAAGAAGGAGTGGTGCTGGCACGTGCCTCAGGGTCACCGAACTTATAGGGAGTAAGGGTGAAGAGGTTGTAGCCGCTCAACGCCAGCTGCAATTGGGTCAGACCAAGCACCTTCATGAACGGGAAGTGGAAATCGTAGGCTATCTGGAGCGTCTTCAGGCGCAGGTACTTGGCATCCTTCTCAAAGAGCGTGGAGCCAGCGTAGTTCTGATTGGCATTGGTCCAAGTAGCACGGGGATATTCGGCGTCCTGAGAGGGATTCTCAGTAGTCCAGGTGTTGTCAAGGTGATATCTCAACAGACCACCGTCGCTCACCGTCGAACGGTTCTGGAACGGGCGGCGGAACACGTCGGCCAGCACACGGCTAACGGCCCAAGCACCCGTAAACTGGGCGCTGAACGAGATATTCTTGTAGTAAAGAGCTAGGTTCAGACCGGCAATGTACTGCGGGTCATCGGTGTAGCCGTAGTCACGGCTCTGGTCGTTGGCAGTAATCTCACCATCCTTGTCAAGGTCAACAAATACGGGGTCGCCAGGATAGAGCTTGTCGACAAGAGGCGTGGGGAAAGGTGAGCCGAACTCCTTCTCATAGTCGGCCTCGGCACCCTCGTAGTAGAACTTCCAGAACTTGTACTGCAAACGTGAACCGATACGGCGTCCAGCAGAATACATAAACTCATTCTCCTGCGGAGCCTGACGGTTTTCAATGATTTCGTTCTGGTTGTGCGACAGGTTCAGCTTGGCAGAATAACGGAAGTCAGAGCCAATCTTGTCCTGCCAGTTCAGGGAAAGTTCCCAACCGTGGCTGTCCACAATACCGAAGTTGGTATACGGCGGATTGAAGCCAAGGAATCCGGGAGTGGTCCAGTCCTGGGCAAGAATGTCGGTACGGTGCTCCTTATAATAGTCGAACACCACGCGCAGACGGTCATCCAGGAAATTCATGTCGAAGCCGTAGTCTTGCTTGAAGGCCTTCTCCCAAGACACTTCAGGATTGTTCTTCGATGACTCGTAGGCACCCTTGGTGGCCGTGCCGTTCTCAATACCGAAGAGGTAAGCAAAGGCAGGCTCATTGACGCTGGTATAAGTGAAGCGGTCGAAGGTGTTCGTCTGGTTCACGATGTACGGGTCGGACATATACATGAAACGCGAACCACCAATCTTGTCGTTACCGACGAGACCCCAAGAGGCACGGAGCTTCAGGAAGCTGATGAAACTCTTGACTGGCTTGAAGAACGGCTCGTCGCTGACCACCCAACCCACGGAACCGGCGGGGAAGGAACCGAAGCGCTTGCCGGGGGCGAAGTTCTCGGAACCGTTGTAACCGAAGTTGAACTCAGCCATGTAGCGGTTGTTCCAGTCGTAAGTGATACGACCTACAAAGCCAACGTATGTACGGGGAATATCATTATACTCTTCTCCGCCATAGTAGTATTCCTTACTCTGATTGTAAAGGGCAAGGGCCGTCACCGTGTGCAGGCCGAACGAGCGATTATAGTTCAACGAACCCTCGGCATACCAGTTGCGCCCCTTGATGGGAGAAGAATTACTGTAAGCCGGTTCGGTATTGTCGCTCGACAGACGATAGTCAGTGCGCTCGCCCCATGCATAGACGGGTATCTCCACCTGGATGTCGTTACCCTCCTCGTCCTGTTGGGTCACCATTTTCGTTCCTGTCTGGATGAAATTGCCATTATCATCCGTCTTGGCATACTTATGATAGACAGCAGTATAGGTGGCTGAACTATGGGTAATCTCCTTACGCACCTGATAGGAACTGTTATAGGAGCCTTTCAGTTTCAGCGACAGACCCTTAGTGATGAAGTCCAGCTTCTGATCGAGTATCAGGTCCATCTGCAGCTTGTTATTATTATAATGGTACGCACCCGGCTGAGAGATATAATAGGCCATCGGCGTGCTGGTGCTAATCGGGAGCACCAGAGCTGTCTCGCCCTGCGGCTTCAATTCCTCATCCACCATATTGTCTGACGGATCAGTACTGGTCACGATGTACCTGCCGTCCACAATACCGGGACTGCTGAAAGGAGATGCCCAGTACATCTCACGGATCATCTGGTCAGAACCCTGTCCCGTATGGGGCTTAGCCGACTCATCAATCTTACCAGAGATATTGAAACTGACCTTCGTTGTCTTCGTCACATCAATGTCCAAGTTGGTACGATAGTTAAAACGCTGGTACTGGTAGCCGAAGTCATAGTCGCGGTCGAATTCCTTGAAGATACCGTCCTGTGTAAACATACCGGCAGAGATGAAGTACTTCACGGTCTTGTTGCCGCCAGTAATGTTCACATTGTGCTGCTGCTGCAGGGTGACATCCTTCATCAGGTAGTCCGTCCACTGCATGTTCGGGAAACGAATGGGGTCGCTGCCGGAACGGAAAGCCTCAATCAACTCGTCGGAGAACATCTTTGACTGTCCGTCGTTGGCACGCATCTGGTTGTAGAACGTAGCATACTCCACCGAGGAAGCCTGCTCAACCATCTTGGTAGGCATCAGAGCAGAGAACGATGTATTGAAGGATATCTTTGCCTTACCCTCGACACCACGCTTGGTAGTAATCAGCACTACGCCATTTGCACCACGTACACCGAACACGGCCGTGGCCGAGGCATCCTTCAAGACGGTGACGCTCTCAATCTCGTTGGGGTCGATGTCCCACATGTCACGCTCCACACCATCAACCTGAATCAACGGGGAAGAGTCGGCCCATGTGCCCTGACCACGAACAAAGATGGTAGCGGCATCGCTACCCGGCTCACCAGAGGTCTGCACGGTCGTCACACCCGAGAGCTGACCGGCCAGCACGTTGTTGACAGAAGACACCGGTGTGCGGGTCAGCTCCTCAGCCTTCACACTGGAGAGGGCGCCCGTCACAGTGACTTTCTTCTGCACACCGTAGGCCACAACCTCCACGCCTTGCAGCATGGTGGACTCTTCCTTAAGCACAACCTTCATGCCGTTCTGGGCCTTGACAATCTGCTCCTTGTAGCCGACATACGTGATTTTCAACTGGGTGCCGGGCTGGACATTGAGGGTAAAATTACCATCAAAGTCGGTCACCGTACCCGTGGTGGTCTTTGCCCCCACGACAACGATGCTGGCACCGATAATTGCTTCTCCTTGATCGTCTACCACCACTCCTTTGACGACGCTTGCCTGCTGCGTCTCGTTGACGGCAGCCCGTACGGTCTGAACACCCAATGGCGAAAAGACCATCACCGAGCACAGCGCAGTGATAGGTACGACAATACCTTTCAGAATGTTACGTTTATTCATAGAATTTGTATTAATAGATTCATTTTCAGAGCCTTAATGATTCACATCAGTAGTTAGTATTTACGGAAAAAGCCGCCGACCTTGCGGCCAACAACAGTTTTCGACTGCAAAAATAACCAAAATTTGTGAAATATTCGCCTTTTTGCCCGTTTTTTTTCAGAAAAAGAGCAAAAAAACAAAAAGACAAACCCGGTATGGGCTGTGGGCTACGCCTTATTTCAGGCTGTAGCGCACGCCCAACTGGAGATCCATCTGAAAAGGCTTTTCTTTGAAGACCGTCTGCAGGCGGCTGCCGTTGTCAAGATAACAACGTAAGCCCGGCTCCACATAGAGACCGAAGTGCGGCAGGAAACGATACTCAACACCGGCACGGCCGCCGACAGACAGTAGCAGGCGGTCCTTGTCAACATGTCGCCGCAGACCGTCGGTCTCCAAGCGAGCATCCACGTTCACGTCGGCCTGCACACCGCCCACGCTGTAGGCAAGGAAGGAACGTGTGCGCCAGAAGGTATAGCCCACGTCAACGGGGATGCCTACGTACTGCAGCTTCTGATGATAGACGGATGTGTTACGCTTCATGCGGGTAGTAAAAGTGGACTTCGCACGGGTATAGGACAAGCCGGACTCTATCCACAGCCTGTCAGTCAGGGGAATGCTGACCGAGAGACCGACGTGGAAGGGATGCTCATGCTCGGTTTCGTCGGCATAGTCAATCAGGCGGATGGGGTCTTGTTCAAAGTCAGCGGAATTGTTCGCATACATGACACCGTTCATGTAGCTACGAGCCATGTAAATGGGTTCAGAGGTACTGACAGCGTTAGTGCTGTTGGAAGCCAACAGGTTCGAGCCTCGCAGGCTGACAGTCAGGTTTCTCTCAGTTACTGTAATGCGAGGGACTTCTGTCAAGTCAGTGACGACAGACCCTTCATAAGGAATCGTCGTGGATAGGGTCTCCGTAGTCCTTTCCGTTTCGTGAACCTTCTTCTCTTCTATTGAGTTTTCTGCAAGCAAGGGCAAACCCGCCTCAACAGAATTCTTTTCCAACGTGCTGTCTGGAGTGGTTTTACCATCACTGGCGAGGGCTCGGTCTTCACCAAGAAAAGCATTCAAAGATTGGGGCTCAGGCGACGATGTCCGAGGCGAAGCCGTGACCATAGCCAAACCGTCTCCAGCAGAGGGTTCTTCCGTCTTCACAGTAGCCACCACAGCCTCCTCGCTGGCGTTTGTTGTAGCTGGCGGCTCTGCCGTCCCTAACATAGTTGCATCGGCAACGTCCATAGCGGATTCCGGCTGTTGCGCCGAGCGTTGGAACAACAAGGCCACGCCTGCCGTTATCAACACCAGCACGGAAGCGGCCACGGCCAGCCAACGACGCAATGGCACGCGGCGAACCAATGTTGCCGGGATCTCGGGAGATTCCAGATTTTCCGGACTATCCGGACTCTCCAGGGAAGCAAGAGGCACCCCCTGTTGTTGCAGGCTCTGCTCAATGGCCTCCCACAGTCCGTCGGGGACAGGCTCTTCATAGCCCGCCATCCGTTGGCGTAATTGTTCGGTCCAGTCTTGCTTCATATCCTTGGATTGTTTAAGTATTCACGAATCATTTTGGCTAACAGCCTCTTCGCTCGGAGGAACTGCGAGGAGGAGGTTCCTTCGCTGATGCCAAGTTGGCGGGCAATCTCGCGGTGACTCTGCTGCTCAAAGACGAAGAGGTTCAAAACAGTTCTGTAGCCAGGGGGCAGCCGCTTGATCATCTGCTGCAGCACGGCAGGCGGTAACAGTCCTATGTCAGGCTCCTCGTCGGGCACATCGTCGGGCACTACTTCCATAAACGATATTCGGCTCTTGTGACGCAGGTAGTCAATGGACACATTCGACACAATCCGCATGACCCATGCCTTCAGCGAGCCCTCGCCCTGATATTTGAAACGCCCGATTCCAGTGAGTATTTTCACGAAGCTGTCCTGCAGCACGTCGCGCGCCACGTCACCGTCAGCCACATAGCGCATAGCCACCGCCATACTCATGGCTGCATAACGGCTGTAAAGCTCGTGCTTGGCACGTGGCTGACCGTCGATTACCTGCTGCAACAGCTCCTGCTCTGTCTGCACGCCCTCGATTCCTACGATTATCTCAACTTCTCGGCGTGGAGCACAAGTGTGAAGTATTGACCCTTGATTTTCAGCTCCTGTTGGTCTACTGAATTATCCAACACAATGGACTCAATGGGAAGATAGAGATCCATTGTATCATACAATAAATTGTA
>ONKY01000105.1 GCA_900318585.1 uncultured Prevotellaceae bacterium | reverse complement strand
CAAGCTGAAGACGTATGACAGGAAGAGCGACCTGAGCCGCGTGACGGGCATCGACGACGGCGAGGAGGAGACGGTGCTCGACCTGACAGTGAAGAAGGGCATGAAGAACGGCTGGTACGGCAACGTGAACCTGGGAGCGGGCACGCAGCACCGCTATGCTGAGCGCTTCAACGTGAACCACTTCAAGGACGATTTCCAGGCCACCCTGCTGGGTAGTGCCAACAACGTGTCGGACATGGGATTCGGCGGCGGTGGCGGTCGCTGGGGCTGGGGCGATCAGGGCCTGAAAAGCAGCAAGGAGATAGGCGGCAACCTTGCCACGGCGAAGCCGAAACTGGAGACGGGAGGCAGCGTCCGCTACCGCTACGACGGCAGCGATCTGGAGAACACGTCGTCGACGGAATACTTCAACGCCACACTGGCCAGATATACCGAGGACTACTCGAAGAACATGACGTCGAACCAGCGGCTGACGGGCAATTTCCGCATAGAATGGAAGCCCGACACGATGACGAACATCATCTTCCGTCCAGACTTCACCTACCAGCGCAACAGGGGAAGGGGCTACAGCACGTCGGCCTCGTACAGCGCCAACCCCAACGACACCATCCTCAACCGGCTGGCGGACATCATGGTGAACAGCAACGCCAACCGCAACATGAACTACAGCACGAACACCACGCTGAAGGGCGAGCTGCAGGCCAACCGCAAGCTGAACAGCCGAGGGCGCAACCTGACCCTGCGCGTGGTGGGGAACTATGGCGACGGCAGGAGCGAGCAGCTGTCGGCAGCCAATATCACCTACAACACGCAGAGCACCGACCAGCAAAATAACCGCTACTATGAAACGCCGACGAAGAACTACGGCCTTCAGGGACAGATTTCCTATAGTGAGCCCATTGCTGACCGTACCTACGTGCAACTGAGTTACACCTACGACTACAGCTATAGCAAGAATGACCGCCGCGCCTATATCTACGATAGCGATGCCTATCAGACCCTACAGCAGGGCTTAGAGCAGAAACGCTACAACATAGATGCCGTGCTGCGGTTTATGGACGAGCTGAAATATGTGCTCGACGGCACCGACTCTGTTGCCAACCGGCTGAGTCAGTTCTCGGAATACCGAAACTACAACCAGACCATCAACCTCAGTTTCCGTCGGGTGCGTGAGAACTACAACTTCAGTATCGGCCTCGACTTCCTGCCCCAACGAACGACGCTCAACTATAAGTATATGGGCTACGAGTATCCTGAGATCACGCGCAAAGTCTTTAATATCGCTCCACGCGTCAACCTACGCTGGAACTTCGACAAGCAAACAAACCTCCATGTGCGCTATAACGGGCGGACACGTCAGCCCAGCATGACCAACCTGCTCGACATCAAAGACGACTCCAACCCACTCGTCATCACTAAAGGAAATCCAGGTCTGAAGCCTTCGTTCTCTCATAACATCTTTGCCAACTTCAACTCTTACAAGGCCGAGCAGCAACAGGGTGTTTACTCCTGGATGTGGTTCAGTGCCACCCGTAACAGCATTGACAACAAAACCACCTACGACAACACGACAGGTGTGCGTACCACCATGCCGATGAACATTAACGGCAACTGGAACGGCGGTGGTGGCATGGGCTTCAATAAGGGCTTAGGTCAAAAAAAACTCTTTAATGTCGGCATCGACTTAGGGGGCGACTATACACGCCGCGTAGGTTTCTACAACAACGATGCTGACAACACCGACATCAAGTCTATCACGCGAAGTATCAACCTCAATTCAGGCCTCGAATTCTCATACCGCAAGGACCAGATCAGCATCATGCTCAACGGGCGGCTCGATTATGCTAATTCCAAGAACAACGTCAACGACATAGCTAACATGAGCACCTATGACTTTTCTTATGGCGCAGAGTTTGAATGGACGGCCCCGTGGGGCACATCGCTGAGCACCGACATCGGCATGAGCAGCCGCCGTGGCTATTCGCAAAGTGCCATGAACACCAACGAACTACTGTGGAACGCGCAGGTGAGCCACTCCTTCCTGAAGGGCCGTGCTCTCACCCTGATGCTCGAAGTCAATGACATCCTCGGGCAGCAGACCAATATCAGCCGCGAAATCTCTGCCCTTATGCGCACCGACTCACGCAACAATGCCATCTATCAGTACGGTATGCTCCGTGTGGTCTATCGCTTCAACATCCTGGGTGGCAAGAACAATCTTAAAGACAAGAAAGGTCATGACGAGTGGGATGGCGACTGGGGTGGCTTCGGCGACTGGGGTAGATGGTAAATACTAAGAGAAAAGTTAAGAGTTAAAAGTGAATAATATGCTTCCGCAGTAGATTATTCAAATTAATTATGTATCTTTGCAATCATGATAATAAAAAGGGTCGTATATGGAGTGCTTTTGGTGCTGGGGCTGTCGGTCCTGGGACTACTGTTCTACTATGCCATGTGGCTGATTACCGACGAGGACTTTAGGGAAATGTTCAAGCACGGATGGCCCTGGCAATCATGGGAGATGCTGGTGGATTACGCCGCCTGTTGTCTGTTTACCACGGTGGTGACGCTCTACTACTGGCGGTCACGGGAGAAGGCTGAACGGGAGCGCGACAAGTTCCGTCTGCAGGCATTAGAGAACCAGCTGAGCCCGCATTTCGTATTCAATAACTTCAGCATCTTGGCCGACCTGATAGAGGTAGATCCGAAGAAGGCTTCAGACTACCTGATGAATCTCTCGAAAGTGTATCGTTATACGCTGTCGCACCTCGACCATGATACGGTGACGCTCCAAGAAGAATTGGAATTCCTGCATCGCTATCTCGTCCTGCTCAATCAGCGATTTGGCGAGGGCATACAAGTGAAGATTGCGCCAGGGGTGGCCCAAATACAAGGCAAGTTGCCGCCTGCCGCCCTGCAGATGCTGATAGAGAACGCCATCAAGCACAACGAACATACGCAGGCTCGTCCACTCATCATCGACGTGACGAGCGACGGACAGCGCATCAGCGTGAGCAATCCCAAACAACCCATCACGACGGCAGAGAGTTCCCACGTGGGACAGCACAACATCGCAGAGCGCTACCGATTGCTTACCAACGAGAAAGTTCTCGTTCAGAACGATGCAGAAAACTATTGTGTCACCATTCCGATTATTGAAGCAAAATGAGAATACTGATTATTGAAGACGAACAGAGCAGCGCCGACCGTCTGCGCAGAATGCTCGAAGACGAACCGATGGAGCAGCGAAAGCAGAGCCAAGCTTGCTTGGGTTCTGCCGAGTCGCGACAGAGGAAGACCGCGCTCGAGCTTTGCTCGCTTGCTACCGAAGGGACGCAAGAAGGTCAACACGAGGTGGTAGGAGTCTGTGTCAGCAATGCCGAGGTGAAGGCATTCTTTGCCGATGCCGCACATACTGATGTCGATTTGATTCTGAGTGACATCCAGTTGGGCGACGGATTGAGTTTCGAGTCGTTGCGCATGGTGGCTGAGACCATTCCCGTTATCTTCACCACCGCCTACGATCACTATGCCGTACAGGCATTTCACTTCAACAGTATCGACTATCTGCTGAAACCCATCGACCAGGAAGAACTGCATGCCGCACTCGATAAGGTGAAGTCACAATTAGCGTTATCCCGCCCTTCCCTTCGGGAGGGGCAGGGGGGAGGCTCCTCTCTTTCCACCACCGACGCCATCGCCCAACTGCTGGAATCCGTCAAAAGTCAAAGCATCCGTTATCGCGAGCGTTTCCTCATCCCCCATCGTGCAGACGAGTTTCTGATCATCCCCGTCAGTGAGGTGAGCCACATCACTATCCGCGACGGCGTGGTGCGCCTATGTACAATGGAAGGCAAACACCATACCCTGAACATGACGCTCGAAGAAGTAGAGAGTCAACTCGATCCGCAACGCTTCATGCGCGTGAACCGTCAGTACATCATCAGTGCTGCCGCCGTCCAAAAACTCTCTACCTTTTTCCTTGGCAAGATGCGCATCCACATGACAGCCGCCCCCGACGAGGAAATCATTGTCAGCAAAGACAAAGTCGCCACCGTGAAACGCTGGCTCGACTCGTAATACCCCGCTTGCATAGCACTCGCTCAATTGTACCTCTCTCTCATCTGTTCAAGAGAAAGTGAGGGCTGACTCCGCAGGAGTTCAGGGCTCAGGCGTAGTGGTCTATCTAATGCGATAAAATAGAAACGTAAAAACGTCCATACCATAGAAAGAAATGGCATGGACGTTTTTGTTATCTTCTTTTTATATCCCTCTCTCTGCCCAATCGCCTCTGTCTAGGTTACGATAGCCGATGGCTTCGGCTATGTGGTGGCTCTGCACCTTTTCGCTGCCTTCGAGGTCGGCAATGGTGCGGGCGACCTTCAGGATGCGACTGTATGCCCTTGCAGATAGTTTAAGTCGTTCCATAGCCATACGTAGCATGTCGAGCGAGGCGGTATCGGGTTCTGCGAACTCATGGAGCATCTTTTCCGTCATCATTGCATTACAGTAGATCCCCTTGTGTTGTTTGAAGCGCTCCTCCTGAATCTTGCGGGCACGGATGACGCGCTCACGGATGGCAGCAGACGGCTCGCCCGGCTTCATCTGGCTGAGTTGGGCAAAGGGTACGGCCTGTATCTCGCAGTGGATGTCGATGCGGTCGAGTAGGGGACCGCTGATCTTGTTCATGTAACGCTGTATCTGGCCCGGTGTGCAGACGCAGTGGTGTGTCGGGTCACCGTAGTAGCCGCAGGGGCAGGGATTCATGGACGCAATAAAGGTGAACGAGCAGGGATATTCCAAGGAGTACTTGGCCCGGCTGATTGTAATCTTCCGGTCTTCCAGTGGCTGGCGCAGTACTTCCAGCACTGAGCGGGAAAATTCCGGCAGCTCGTCCAGAAAGAGTACGCCGTTGTGGGCCAATGATATTTCTCCCGGCTGCGGATTGGTACCGCCTCCTGACAGTGCTACCTGGGAGATGGAGTGATGTGGTGCCCGGAACGGACGTTGTGAGATAAGTGAAGTCTCTTTGCTTAGTCTTCCGGCTACGGAGTGAATCTGGGTGGTCTCAAGGCTCTCGGCCAGCGTCAGCGGTGGGAGAATGGAGGGTAGTCTCTTGGCCATCATGGACTTGCCACTGCCAGGAGGACCTATCATGATGAGGTTATGTCCGCCGGCTGCAGCCACTTCCAGGGCTCGCTTCACGCTCTCCTGTCCGCGAACGTCTGAGAAGTCCAGGTCGTAGTCGTACTGGTGTTCATAGAACTCCTTGCGTGTGTCAATCCTTGTTGGCTCGTAGGATCCGTATCCGTTGAGGAACGTGATAACATCCATCAGCGACTCCATACCGTAGACGTCAAGGTTGTTGACGACGGCAGCCTCACGGATGTTCTGAATGGGAACGATAAGTCCCTTGAACTTCTCTGCCCTGGCGCGGATGGAGATGGGCAGGGCACCCCGGATGGGTTGCAGCTTCCCGTCCAGTCCTATCTCGCCCACCATCATGTATTGGGATAGTCTTGTATTGTCTATCTTGTTGTCGGCAGCCAGTATGCCGATAGCCAGCGGCAGGTCATAGCCGCTGCCCTCCTTCCTGATGTCGGCAGGCGAGAGGTTGATGGTGATGTCGGCTATTGGCATCTGGAAACCGTTGTTAAGTATGGCAGCCTTGATGCGGTCGTAGCTCTCCTTCACGGAGGTGTCGGCAAGTCCAGTCAAGTGGAGCTCCCTTCCCCTTGCCATGCTGGTCTCTATAGTTACCGTGATGGCTTCTAAGCCCATGACTGCAGCGCAGTAAGTTTTTACTAACATAGGTGTTTTGTTCTTTTGTTTGTGCAAAGATAATCCTTTTTTCCTGATTCTGGATACGATTCAAAAGAAATTTTAATAATTAACGGTTTCTTTTGCTGAGTGGGAAAAACTTTGTACCTTTGTGCCCATGAATGAAATACGAGTTGTGGCCTTCGACGCCGACGATACCTTGTGGGACTGTCAGTCGCACTTCGAGCAGGTGGAGGAGCACCTGTACCAGCTGATAGCTCCCTATTGTGAGAATCCGAAACAGGAACTGTTCCAGACGGAGAGCGGTAACATGGCCGACCTGGGTTATGGCTGCAAGGCCTTTACCATCAGTATCATTGAAACGGCCCTCCGTGTGGGCGGTGCCCATCTGACGGCTGTCCAACTCTCGGAGCTGCTGGCTCACAGCAAGTCGTTGCTGCATCTGCCGGCTACGCCGTTGCCAGGTGTTGTCGACACACTGCGGGAGCTACGGGCAGAGCGCGAGGACTTGCGGATGGTGTGTTTCACGAAAGGCGAGTTGCAAGACCAGGAGAACAAACTGCGCCGATCAGGACTGTTGCCTTTCTTCGACGATGTGGAGATTACGTCGGACAAGGGTCAGAAGGAGTTCCTTGCCCTGTGCGAGCACCAGCAGGTACATCCCTCCCAACTGCTGATGGTGGGCAATTCGCTGAAGAGCGACTGCGCTCCTGCCCTGGCCATCGGAGCGTGGGCCATCCACATCCCCTTTCATGTCACCTGGCAGTTAGAACATTTCGAGGCTTTCGACCATGAGCGGATGTTCTCCGTCGAACGCTTCAGCGACATCAGGAAATATCTGCTTTGATAATGGCATCAGAATGCTGCAACCTTCTTCAGTTCGTTCTTGATAGCATTGTTAATAAATTCATTAATCGTAGTACCAGTAGCTGCCACAATCGCAGCCACGCGAGAATGAAGTTCCGATGACATCCTAAGATTCAACTTGCCGCTATATGGTTTTGCCGGCTCTACGCCGTCAGCCTTACAACCCTCAAGATAACTGTCCACGCCATCCTCGAAATCCTGACGCAGTTCATCGAGTGTCTGACCCTCATACGTAATCAGATCTTTACTCATGCCCTGTACCTTACCAAACAGGCAATTGTCCTCCTTGCTATACTGCACGCTCCCCTTGTAGCCTTTATACTCCAGATAATCCATAATCATTACCCTCCTTATTTTATTAACTTGTGATTCTTCAAATGCTGATAAATTGTTTTCACCATCCACTCCTTCATGATGCTTCCTGGGTGCGGACGATGAATGTCGATATAGGCTCCCGTTTGCTCATTCTTAAACCTGACACGTGAACCCGATGTATTCCCTTTCGTATGCTCCGTATAGCCGAAATGGGCTAGCAGACTCAACGTTTCTTCATACGTAAAGTCCTTCGGTTTCTTCTTGAATCGCTCAACTATTTTTTCCTTTGAACCCATAATTATGATTCTTTGGGCGTAATAATGCGATTAAGCGAATGCAAAGCCAAACTTGCCATTCCCGCTTGCGCGCCTACCCGTAGCCTTTGAGCTATGCTGAGTGTTAGCATCTTAGCACGAGTTTTGAGTGCAAAGGTACTGAATTTAGTACTAACTTCCAAATATTTTAGGAATTTTTTTACAAACATCCATAGTCACGATGGGGACAGGAGTGTTGTCTTCATTGAGATCTGTGCACCATTATTACACGATTGTGCGCAATAATCCACAAAATTTATCCACTATTATAGACTATAATATTCATTTTCATAACATTTTTGAATATTATTCACCACAAATCATTGTTGTATTAGATATTTTTCCTATCTTTGTGGCAGATTAATAACCAAAAACAATTAAGGTATGAAGAAATTTGCTTTATGTGCATTACTATGCATGATGAATTTAACAATGTTTGCTCAAAGTTCAGATGGCTCTTATTGGTGCTATTGTAGGATTTATGGTGATTATGGATGGGGGAGTGACATGAGAT
>ONKY01000001.1 GCA_900318585.1 uncultured Prevotellaceae bacterium | reverse complement strand
TGGGACCGCGAGGACGGCTACTTCGTGCCGCGCGACTGCTACAACTCCTACTTCTACGTGGTGGAGGACGACTCGCTCTCAATCATCGACAAGTTCAAGCTGCACGGTGCTCCGTACATTGAGCACCTGACCGGCGGCTCCGCCCTGCACATGAACCTGGAAGAGCACCTGTCGAAGGAGCAGTACCAGAAGCTGCTGCAGGTGGCTGCGAAGGAAGGCTGCAACTACTTCACGTTCAACATCCCCAACACGGTGTGCAACGACTGCGGTCACATTGACAAGCGCTACCTGAAGGAGTGCCCGGAGTGCCACTCGAAGAACGTGGATTACATGACCCGCATCATCGGTTACCTGAAGCGTGTCAGCAACTTCTCGCAGCCTCGTCAGGAGGAGGCTGCACGCCGCTTCTATGCTACGGCATAATAAACCATGAAAATATAGCGTTAGTATGTTGAAATATGTAAACACAGGCATTGTGTTTCAGGAGATTCCCGACGAAGTGACACTGGCGATTAACATTTCTAATTGCCCGTGTCGCTGCCCGGGATGTCACAGCCATTACCTATGGGAGGACATTGGCCTCCCGCTTGACACTGACGCCATCGATGCTTTCATTGAGCAGTATGGCGACGATATCACCTGCATTGCGCTGATGGGTGGCGACGCCGACCCCAAGGGCGTGAACCTTCTGGCGCAGTATATTCACGAGGAGTTCCCGCAGTACAAGGTGGCTTGGTACAGCGGCCGCCTGCGAGTACCGCCGCAGGTGTGCAAGACCGACTTCGACTACATTAAGGTAGGGCCTTATATCCGTCATCTCGGCCCGTTGAAGTCGCCCACCACCAACCAGCGTCTCTACCGGTTGGCACCTGACGGTTCATTTGACGACATTACTTACCGTTTCTGGCGTCAGCCGGTACAGCAGCAGTCGTTCACCCTTTCCGTATCAGCGTGATTTAAGGGAAAAATGAAAAGGTAAAAGTGAATAGTGAATAGTGAAAAATTTGCTGCCGCCATCCCTTCAACAGACAGAAGGTACGGCGGCAGCAAATTTTTCACTTTTCACTTTTACCTTTTCCCTTTAAAAGGCGGCAGCAATTTATTCACTATTCACTTTTACCTTTTACTTTTACCTTTAACCTTACTTCACGTACTCCGAGAAGTCTGTGAGCTTCATGTCGCCCTTGCGAGCCAGAGTGTCGTGCATAGCGAAGGCGGCGGTGAGGCAGTGGTGCGTATGTCCGCCGGTACCGAGCTTCAGGTAATCCCACAACAACTGCTTGTAGTCAGGATGTGCGCAGTTCTCGATGATGCACTGGGCACGCTGCATGGGGCTCTTGCCGCGCAGGTCGGCTACACCCTGCTCTGTCACAATGACGTTGACGTCGTGCTCCGATGAATCCTGGTGGGTGACGAAGGGCACTACGGAAGATATGCAACCGCCCTTGGCTACTGACGGGCAGGTGAAGATGCTCAGGTAGGCGTTGCGGATGAAGTCGCCAGAGCCGCCGATGCCGTTCATCATCTTCGTGCCGCTGATATGAGTGGAGTTAGCATTGCCGTAGATGTCCACCTCGATGGCGGTATTGATGGCAATGACACCCAGGCGGCGGATAACTGCGGGATGATTGGATATCTCGCTCTGACGCAGCGTCAAGTGGTTCTTGAAGTAATCCATATTGTCGTACACCTGCTTCAGGCACTCGTTCGATACGGTCAGCGAGCATGCCGATGCGTCCTTCACACGTCCGTTCATCATCATACCGACGACAGCATCCTGCAGCACCTCAGTGTAGATGTTGAAATCGGGCACGTGCTTGTCCTCGCCTAAGGCGCCGAGGATGGCATTGGCAGTGCTTCCCACACCACTCTGCAGGGGCAGGAACTCCTTGGGTATGCGGCCCTTGTGCAGCTCGTCCACCAGGAACTCGGCTGTCAGGTAGCCAATCTTGTCGGTCACGGGATCGCTGTCCTTGAAGGCACGGGCCTCGTCAGGGATGTTGCACTCCACTACGCCCACCACTTTCGACTTGGGTATTGAGACGTACGGCACGCCAATGCGGTCAGAGACGTTGAAGATGGGGATGGGCTTACGGTAAGGGGGATCCAGCGGCTCATAGACGTCGTGGATGTACTTGGCGTCAGGGCTATGGAATGAGTTCAACTCAAGGATAACCTTCTTGGCCAAGCGAGCAGCTGTGGGGGAGATGCCGCCGGCAGCGGTCAGGTAGACGCGCCAGTCGTCGCCAGCGTCCTCAATGTCACAAACCTCAAGGATGGCCCAATCCACATCGCCGTAGAATCCGTAGCGCAGCTCCTGTGCCATGTGGCTCAGGTGCAGGTCGTTGTAGGGGATTTCACCCATGTTCACATGCTTGCGGAAGTCAGGGTTGGTGGTGTAGGGTGCACGATAGAGGATAGCTTGTGCATTAGCCATATCACCATCGGTCGACTGTCCAGTCGACGCGCCCGTGAAGATAGCCACTTTGAACTCCCGTCCTGCCTCATGCTCGGCAATGGCTAATTTTGCTAACTCCTTTGTCGTGGCTTTTGCCACACCGGCAGGTGTAAAGCCACTCATGGCGATGTGATCACCATTCTTGATCAGTGCTGCAGCCTCGGCAGCGGTCATACGTGCGTACATACAATTTTTACGATTAGACGATTTACGTTTTCAGTTGTGATTTTACGTTCTGGCTGCAAAGGTACAAATAAGTGAGCGAAAATGCAAAGGAAAATGCTTTTTTTTTATTCCGATTGCTTCTTCAGCTGGCCTTTCTCGTCGAACATGCCGTATGTGGTGCGAAGCACGAGGAACTCGGTGCGGCGGTTCAGCTGGTTGCACTGTTCCTGCTGTTCCGGCTCCTTCAGGGCGGTGACAAACTCCTCCGTCAGCACATCACCCTCCTTCAGGAAGTTGTAGCGCTCGGCCACCTTGCGCTTGATTTTCTTGGGTCGGCTTTCACCATAGCCTTTCGGAGTGAGACGGTCGGCGGCGATACCGTGGTCAATGAGGTAGTTAACCACCGACTCTGCACGGCGTTGCGACAGCCGCTCGTTGTACTGGTCGGAGCCCTTGAAGTCGGTATGGGCGGACAGCTCAATGGTGACGTTGGGGTTCTCCTCCAACAGCTTCACCAGCTCATCCAGGGCGGCAGCCGACTCAGGACGGAGCGTTGCCTTGTCGAAGTCGTAGAAGATGTTCTCTATCAGCACGGGTGCGGAGATATTGGCCAGGGGGAACTGCAGCGTGTACTGCTGCGACTCCGTTGCCGGCTCCACTTGCAGCTCTTCCTTGTGGTTCAGGTATCCCTTGCAGGTGCCCAGGAACACATAGCTGACGCCGGGTTCTATCTCCTGTTCAAACGAGCCGTCGCCCTTCACGCTGAGCTTGCGGTTGGTGCCGTCATTGCCCACCATATAGACCTGGGCGGCAGGCAGTTCGTAGCCATCCTGCTCGTATACCCATCCCTTGACCGTCTGAGCCACCTCCGACTTCTCGAAAGAATAGATATGGTCCCAGCCGCGTGCGTCGCCTCGGTTGGAAGAGAAGTAGCCGCGGTTTTGAAGCCCCTCGAAGGTCATTCCGAAATCGTCGCCCTGCGAGTTGAGGGGGAAACCGGGATGCTCTATTAAGGTATAGGGAAGAGTGAAAAGTGAATAATTTGCAGCCGCCTTACCATCACCTGAAGGAACGGCGGCAGCAAATTTTTGACTATTCACTTTTCCTTCTTCCCCTTTCTGTGCTTTGGCAATAAATATATCGAGGCCTCCCATTCCAGGATGTCCGTTCGAGGAGAAATAGAGGTCGCCATTGGGTCGGAAGGTGGGGAACAGCTCGTCACCGGGCGTATTGATGAGCTCACCGAGGTTTTCCACTATACCTACCCTATTGCCGTTGAGCTCTGCCCGCCAGATGTCATATCCGCCCATGCCGCCAGCCATGTCGCTGGCAAAATAGATCCAGTGGCCGTCGGGCGATACTGCCGGATGGGCAATGACGGTAAGCGTGTCGCGGGTGATGACCAGCTCCGTGGGCTTCCCCCAGGCGGCATCAGAGCGCTGGGCAGAGTAGATGCGGGCAAAGCGGGGATAGTTGGGATCTGTCTGGCACTGCGTGAGATACATGGTCTTGCCGTCGGGCGAGAAGCAGCAGGCACCCTCGTCCAAAGCAGAGTTCAGCTCCGAGTCAATGGTTTGCGGACGCCCCCACTTCCCCTTGTCGTCCTTCTGGGCGAAGAAGATGTCGCCGTTCTTCGTGCCCGTGATGCCGCTGAGCTCGTCGCCCTGTGCCTGATTGCGCGTGGAGGTGAAGTAAAGCTCGTCGCTCTGGTCGCCTGCCAGCATGGGTGAGTAATCTGCCCGCCTGGAATTGAAGAGGTCCTGGCGCTTCACCGTGTATTTCGAGCCCTGTTTCTTCCATGCGGCAGCATTCCTTGCCGACTCCAATCCGTTTTTGATGATGGGCAAAGGGCCAAGGCTGTCCTGTGCGGTGAGGAACGCTTTCCCTGCCTCTTTGTAGTTGCCATTCTTCATCAGCTGCTGTGCCAAGTAGAGATGGGTCAGCGAGTCGGCTTGCTTGTATCGGATGGCATTGTTGTAGGCGGCAATGGCTCTCTGGGCATAATTGATGCGGCGGTAGCATTCCGCCATCTTCAGCGCCCGCTTCCCACGTTCCTTGCGCTCCTTGGCAGGGGTTTGTGCGTATGCTTTCTTGTATTGTGCCGCTGCATCAAAGTATTCGCCCATGGAGTAGAACTTATCGCCCTTCTTCACAGCCTGCTCGGCTCCGCACCCACTCATCAGCAGGGCAAGAAGCATGAGGAAAACGGTTTGCCACAGTCTTTGCATACCTATTAATAACGCAGGACAACACGTTTTATTGTCTGCCAGGAAATCCTAATGTCAAGTACACCCCTCATGTTTTGCCACCGCTATGTGCCGTTCACCCCGTCATTCCTCCGTCACGAAACCCTTTCAGTTGGTGTTTCAGCGGCGTGTCTGACATCTTTGTTTTGTAATTCTATCTCTTAAACGAATCTTGAGGAGTTTTGAGTATTTTTCAATAAGCCTTGAGCATTCCGGACTACTCGGTGCTTATCGGCTGCGCCCTCCGGACGGCGGCAGCACTTCTCACTCCTTTCCAACCCTGACCGTAGCCTTTCACTTCTCACTCCATTCCAATCCTGACCGTAGCCTTCACTTCCCGCTCCTTCTCACTTTTCTGCTGCAAAGGTACAACATCTCCATTGCGGTTCACGAATAATTCACAAGATTTTTTTCTGAAAATTCATGTCTTAGCCTGAAATACGTTGACTCCTCTGAAGCCTCTTAAAAGTTAAAAAGAGTTATGAGAAGAGGTCAACATTTTGCACGCGC
>ONKY01000037.1 GCA_900318585.1 uncultured Prevotellaceae bacterium | reverse complement strand
ACGATGATGAATTGCAAATAGACCAACTCGCAGGCACTTGGCAGCAGGTGTATGATGAAGGTGTTATCGCTGAGGGGTATGTGCAGTACACCTTTACGCCTGGTGTTCCCTCTACAGGTGGCGACTGCAATATCTACTCGTATGATGTCTTTGCAGGTGACACGACCGTTCAACGTTACTATGTATTGTCAGACAACGGTCGCCGACTGACAATCTTCGAATGCATGTATGGCGGTACGCCTTCAGAGAGATATGAGTATGATATACAAAGGCTTTCAGCAAAGGCGATGACTTGGCATCTCATTGGCTCGGATGTGGTATTGAATTTCATGAAAGTAAAATGAACAAGCACGCTCGACCTTTGGTCGCTTGCAAGGCAAGAACTATCATCACCATCCTGCTTACCCTCTCTAAAATTACTGACATGAAACATCTTACACCATATCGCCAAAACGAAACATCCCTTTCGCTGGTGAGGGGGAGAGGGATGGGGTATGGGGGCGAAGGTTCTATAGAGTTATCAAAGCACATCCATCATATCAAAGAACATCAGGCGGGAATGATCGTCCTCTTCTTTCTTAGTGAGTTCCTTGAACCCATTTTTGCGATAGAAATCAATAGCCGACGCCGTTGTCTTTCCTGCACCATTGCAACCGCTGATGATATATAGATTCTTCTCCATTTTGGGGACAAAGTTACTAATAAGTGAGCACATTACAAAACAAAAGATATACGTAAACCTGCGGAATCTTAATAAGCCAGATTCCGCAGGTTTACGCACATTTTAAGTTCCTCATTGTTATGCTCACTCCTTGTGCCTCTTGCGAAACAGGCGGAACAGAAGTAGGGCCACTACTCCCAGGAGTAATATCGCTCCCGTGGTTGCAATGAATAGGAGCTTTGAATAGCGTGCTTGGCTGTCACGGTAGGAGGCCTCCAGCACATTGGCCACGTAACGCACCTGGTAGTTGCGTAGCTGGGAGGAGAAAGTCATGTTGCACTCCTCACAGAAACGGACATAGCGATAAGCCCGCTTATAGTCACCGTCCTCACACAGTCGCTCGGCCAGCATGAAGAGCGATGCCTGGTCGTAGACGGCACACTTGATGTCGTCAAGGGCAGACTTGCCCAGCCAGTAGCGCACTTGGTGATGGTTGTCGAGCTTGTCGTAGACAACGGAGCGGTAGAAAGCGGCGAAGGCTTCCTCATGGGTGCCGTCGGCAACCTTGCCGAGCCAGCTGTCGCTGACGGCGAGCGCATCCTGATAGAGTTTCCTGGCTGTTAGCACGTCCATCTTCAGGTGGAGGTATTCCTCGCTGCCCTCCTCGGCCACGGCGAGCACGGAATCGCGATAGCTGTCCTGCAAGCCGTAGTAGCGCCAACGATCATCGTGCTGCTGGGAGTAGGTGCCGAGCTCACCGTAGATATGCATACACGCCTCGTAGTATTTCGTCAGCCCTTCGCGTCCCAATGCCCTCTTGTCAACCTTTTCTAAGAGGTTGAGTGCTTCCACATACAGGCCCACGCCTGAACACTGGCGTGCTTTTCGAGAGAGACAGAGCCCCTCCATGTCCTTCCTGTGTAGTGAGTCGGCAATGGCAACGCACAGGTCGGCATAATAGAGCGCCGAGTCATTTCTATAGGGATGATAGAGCTCGAAGAGCTGCTCTGCCAGTGCAAACCGCTTCTCCATGCTGCCCTCGGAGAGCAGTGCGTTCTGTGCATCGGCAATCTTGCCTTGGCGGATGGTTACATACCGCGGAGCCTGTTCGATGGCTTCGTCAATCTGTTGATAAAGCGCCTGCAGGTCTACCTCATCGTCGGCTTCCTGGGCCCACGATGGGATAACAGCTGCAATGGATAACAGGACTATAAGAAATGACTTCATTTTTATAGGTAAAAGTGAATAGTGAAAAGTGAATAATTTGCTGCCGCCATTATACATAGGTAATAGGAAATTCACTTATTCTCCGCATCTTTCTTACGGATTTCCACGCGGCGGATCTTGCCGCTGATGGTCTTGGGCAGCTCGTCTACGAACTCCACGATACGGGGGTACTTGTAGGGGGCTGTCTCGCGCTTTACATGCTGCTGTAGTTCCTTGACAAGGTCATCTCCGGCCTTGTCCTTCCACTCTTTGCCGAGTACGACGGTGGCCTTGACCACCATGCCGCGGATGTCGTCGGGCACGCCGGTAATGGCACATTCCACGACGGCGGGGTGGGTCATCAGTGCACTCTCCACCTCGAACGGGCCGATGCGATAGCCGCTGGACTTGATGACGTCGTCAATGCGGCCCTCGAACCAGTAGTAGCCGTCCTCGTCGCGCCACGCCATGTCGCCCGTGTGGTAGAGTCCGTCGTGCCAAGCCTCGCGGGTCAGCTCCGGATCGCGGTAGTAGTACTTGAACAGTCCGATGGGCTTGCGATCGCCGACGCGGACGACAATCTCGCCTTTCTCACCGTCCTCGCAGGGTGTACCGTCAGCACGGATGAGGTCAATGTCGTACTGGGCATTGGGTATACCCATCGAGCCGGGCTTCGGCGTCATCCAAGGGAAGGTGCCGAGCGTCATGGTCGTCTCCGTCTGTCCGAAGCCTTCCATGATGTTGAGTCCTATCTTCTCCTTGAGCTTGTCGAAGACGGCAGGATTGAGTGCCTCGCCGGCGGTGCAGCAGTATTCGAGCGATGACAGGTCGTACTTCGACAGGTCTTCGCGAATCATGAAGCGGTAGATAGTAGGCGGTGCGCAGAAGGAGGTGACGTGGTATTTCTCCATCTGGCGGAGGAGGGTGTCGGCGTTGAACTTCTCGTGGTCGAACACGAATACTGTAGCGCCGGCAAACCACTGCCCGTAGAACTTGCCCCAGACGGCCTTACCCCAGCCCGTGTCGGCCACGGTGAGGTGGAGGGAGCCTTCGTGGAGGTTGTGCCAGAACACACCCGTGGAGAGATGTCCCATGGCGTAGAGGTAGTCGTGAGCCACCATCTTCGGCTCGCCGCTGGTGCCTGAGGTGAAGTACATGAGCATGGTGTCGTCGTTGTCGTTGACGAAGGCGGGGCGCTTGAACGGCGGTGCCTGCTGCCACTCCTTCTTCCAATTGTGGAAGCCTTCCTCGTCGCCCAGTGTGATGTATTGCTTCACGGTGGGACTCTCGGGCATGGCCAGTCTTATCTGGCTAATGATATATTCGTCATCGGCACAGATGATGGCTTTTACGCTGGCGCGTGTGTTTCGGTAGACGATGTCGTGCTTCGTCAGCATGTGGGTGGCGGGAATGACAATGGCGCCAATCTTGCACAGGGCCAGCATGATGACCCACCACTCGTAGTGACGCTTCAGAATAAGCATCACGGGGTCGTTCTTGCCGATGCCCAGTGTCTGCAGGTAACTGGCGGCTTGGTCGGTCTGCTCCTTCAGTTCTCCGTAGGTGGTGCGTATCTCAGCGCCCTGATCATTGGTCCACAGGATGGCCAGTTTCTCCGGTGCCTCTTCTGCCCATGCGTCCATCACGTCGTAGGCGAAGTTGAAGTTCTCAGGGATGATGAACTCCAGGTTCTTGTTGTAATCCTCTACAGACGTGAACTTCGTCTGCTT
>ONKY01000127.1 GCA_900318585.1 uncultured Prevotellaceae bacterium | reverse complement strand
TCAAGTTGCGCCGCAGACAATCATCTGGAATTCAGCCCGTTGACATTTTAGGCTTCCACCAGCCCGTACCAAATGCTTGCACGGTTCAGAGAAATGTCGTAACTTTGCGGCGTGATTTAGAGGCAGAGTGAGTCGTCGCTAACCGAATAGATGGATCATGCGCACCGTCTGCCTACCACGTCATCCTATAGACTGCCGACTCGTTCGCCTCAAACTATACACAGGCGCAGCGGCAGATGGCGACGCTTAATTATCGTAATAAGTACCCGCGCGGAACCAGCGGGCAAGGCGTTCTTCGCGCGTTTCTATTTCTATTGGTGCTCAGGCGAGCATAGCTCGGAGCATTGACATTGCGGAAAAATGCCAGGAAGCCACTTCACCAGTGGCTTCCTGACCGTACCATCGCTCATGCGTATGATGTTCACGCC
Organism: uncultured Prevotellaceae bacterium; assembly: GCA_900318585.1. GTDB lineage: Bacteria > Bacteroidota > Bacteroidia > Bacteroidales > Bacteroidaceae > Prevotella. The sequence continues at coordinate 13,529 of ONKY01000127.1, read as the reverse complement.
ACGAGAAAAGAAAAGGGCGAATCAAGATGATGACTCGCCCTATTCGATATTGGATAGATTTGAATTTCAGAATTACTTCAAACCGAGCTTCAGCTTCACCTGAGCGGTGACGTCAGTAGAGAGCGTGGTGCTGATGTAAGGGATGCCGGCACCCATCTCCATGATATAGACGTAGCCGCCAGCCTGACCGACAGCCTTGATGGCGTCGAGCACCTTAGTGGTAATCTCCTGCATCTTCTCGGAGGAAGCCTTCTGGAGGGCCTGCTGGTTGTCCTGGTAGCTCTGCTGAATCTTCTGGTACATCTCCTGCAGTTCCTGCTGCTTGCGCTGCTTGATGTTGTCGGGAGTGGTAGCAGGCAACTTGTCGAACTCGTCGCTCTTCTTCTGCAGCTCGTCCTGCATGGACTTCAGGTCGGCCTCGTACTGTGCCTGAAGGGCGTCGATATCGCTCTTGGCCTTGGTGTATTCAGGCATGGCCTGGATGATTTCCTGGGTGTTCACATGACCGAACTTGGCCTGTGCGTTAGCGGTGGTGAAGCCGCAGATAGCGCAAATAGCGCAGATAATCAGTTTTTTCATTTCTTTCTATTTGAATTGATTAATATTGCTGTTTCTTCCTCATGTTTGTTATTTGCGGAAGTCTACGTGTGTTAGACGTTTCTGCCGTTGAATCGTTTAAAAGGTGCTGTAGCCCAGCTTCTGGAGCACCTCGTTGGAGATGTCGATCTTGGGCGAGCCGAAAAGGATACCAGAGTCGCTGGCGCGGTCAAGCACCAACTGGAAGCCGTGCTGGTCGGCAATGTCCTTGATGGCATTGTAGATCTCTTCCTGAATGGGCGACATGAGGGAGGTGCGCTTCTTAAACAGCTCACCGTCGGGGCCGAAGTACTTGCGCTTCAGGTCTGCTGCCTGTTTCTCCTTCTCGACGATGGCATCCTGGCGGGCTTTCTTCTGCTCGGCCGAGAGGAACACCACCTCATTCTGATAGTTCTTGTAGAGAGTCTGGGCCTCGGTGGTCAATGCGTCCACCTCTGCCTGCCATTTCTTCGACACCTGTGAGAGCTGCTCGTTGGCCCGCTCATAGGCAGGAATCTTCTTCAGCATATACTCCATATCCACCAAAGCGAACTTCTGCGCTCCTGCGGTACTAAATATAAAAGAAAAAAGAATAAATAATAAAGCCCTGCGGCATTGTTTCAACATTGTATTCATAATCTTTCTTTTTATTATTTTATATTTTAATTTTTTCTTTCTTGCTTAGGCAAGCGTCACCCTGTCGGGATGCCGAGCCCGCTTAGAACTCCTGTCCGAGGACGAAGTGGAAGTTGCTGCCACCGCGCTCCCATCGGCTGCCTGTGTATACTTTGTCGAAGCCGTAAGCCCAGTCGATACCCATCAGACCCACCATTGGGAGATAGATACGTACGCCGACGCCTGCGGCACGCTTCATATCGAAGGGATTATAGTCCTTGACCGAAGCCCAGGCGTTACCACCTTCGAGGAAGGTGAGGCCGTAGATGGTGGTGTTGCCCAGCATGAACGGATAGCGCAGCTCCAGCGTAAAGCGGTCGTATGCACGGGCATTGGCCATGCGGCTGCCTGCCAGATAGCCTGCCGAGTTGGAGATGGAGCCGTTGTCATAGCCACGCATGGCAATGGTCTCCTCAGCGTAGCTATAGCTATAGCCCGACATACCGTCACCACCGACGTAGAAGGTCTCGAACGGCGAGAGCTTATTGCCGTTATAGGCACCGAGCAGTCCTAACTCCACGCGCGTCATCAGCACGAAGCACTTCTGGCCACCCGTGAGGGCGGTATAGGTGCGCGACTTGAACTTCCATTTATGGTACTCAATCCAGCGGTAGACATCCTGCAGCTCACTCTGGTAGCGCTCGGGGTCGGCGGCATAGGTCTGGGAAGTAGCCAGGTTGGCATAGTCCTTTCCGTCCCACAGCGACCAGGGCGGTGTGAGCGAGACTGAGAGTGAGAACTCAGAACCACGGCGCGGGAAGAGCGGATTGTCTGTAGAGGTACGCGCAAGGGTGATGCCGAGGTTGATGTTGTTGCAGTTACCGTTGCTGATATAGAAGTAGTTCCAGTCACGCAGCATATAGCGGGTGTAGCCAAGCGTGGCGGAGAGCTGGAAATAGTCGTCAGGCCAGCGTAGGCGCTTACCCCAGCCGATGGAGGCGCCGAACATACGGATGGTCTTGTCGTCGTCGAGCATCGACTCGTAGTTGTAGTAGTAGGGGTTGTAGGATCCGTAGTAGCTGCCGTAGCCGTACATGGAGTACATGCTGTTGTAGTAGCTGGTATTACGGTACGTGCTGGAGATGTCCGACTGCTTCGAGTAGAATAGTCCTACATTGAACGCATTGGGGCGCTTGCCACCAAACCAGTTGGTGGAATAGCTGGTGGAGAGCGAGCTGTAGTAGGAGCCGTTCGACTGGAAGTTGATACCTAACTGCTCGCCGTCGCCAATAGGCATGATGCCTCGGTGCATCTTGTTCTTTCCGAAGAGGTTGCGCATGGAGAAGTTGTTGAGCTTCAAGCCGATGCGGCCGATAACACCCGTCTGTCCCCAACCGAGGGAGAATTCCACCTGATCGTTCGACTTCTGGGCCAGCATCCAGTTGATGTCCACCGTTCCGTCGTCGGAGTTAGGCTTCACGTCGGGCGAGATCTGCTCTGCGTCGAAGAAGCCCATGGAGCCTATTTCACGGTAGGAGCGCATCAGGGCGTCGCGGTTGAACAGGTCGCCCGGCTTCGTGCGCAGCTCGCGGCGCACCACTTCCTCGTAGAGGCGGTCGTTACCATAGATGCGCACATGGCTCAGTCGGGCCTGCGGACCTTCTGTGACGCGCATCTCCAGATCGATGGAGTCGCCCACGATGTTCACCTCCACGGGGTCGATGTTCGAGAACACATAGCCGTTATTGTAATAGAAGTAGTTACCGATGGCATCTTCGTCCTCCTTGAGTCGCTTGTTCAGCATCTTCTGGTTGTAGGTGTCACCCTTCTTCATACCGAGGGCAGCGTTCAGGTTGTCACTGGTCACGACGGTGTTGCCCACCCAACGGATGTCACGCAGGTAGTATTTCTGGCCTTCGTCCACCTTGACGTAGATGTCGAAATGCTTCTCGTCCACACTCCAGACTGAGTCGGTCAGGATCATCATGTCGCGGTAGCCCTTCTCGTTGTACTTGTCAACAAGTGCCTGCTTGGCTTCCTTGTATCGCTCGTCGGTAAACTTCTTAGCCTTGAACAAATTGGTCAGCTTGCCTGCCTCGTGTATCTTGCCAAAGGCACCCTTGGTGAACATACCGCCCTTGATCTTGGAGTCCTTCAGTTGGCTATTGCCGTCAAAGATGATCTTGCGAATCTTCATCTTGTCCTTCTTGTCAATCTCCACATCAAGCACCACCTGATTCTTGCCTGTCACGTCATCGCGGCGGTGGATGGTGATTTCCGCGTTCTTGTATCCCTTGGAGTCAAAATAGCGGGCAGCCAGGATCTTCGCACGGTCAAGCATATTGGGAGTAATCTGACTACCCTTCATCATGCCGAGCTTCGTCTCCAGGTCTTCACGCTCTGACTTCTTCACGCCGATGTAGTTGATTTGCGACACTCGGGGATGGAGAGCCAGCGTGATACGCAGGTAGATTTTTGAACCGACAATGGAGTCGGCAGAGATAGCCACACGAGAGAAAAGTCCGTTCTTCCAATAGCGCTTCACGGCTTCGGTAATGGCCTGGCCCGGCACTTCTATGTCCTGGCCGACCTCTAAACCGGAGAGGCCCGTCAGCACATAATCCTCATAGCCATCCACACCCTCCACGACGATACCGCCGATGGTACAGGAGCGGGGCGTACCGGCGTATGAGATGTCAGGATGGACAATGACCTCCTGCGCCATAGCGCTTACGCTAAATGATAAATGATAAATGATAAATGATAACACTATCATCCATCCGCGTATCTTTGCATTATATATCATTTTCATTTAGCTTCTGACAATTATATCATTTTTCATTTATCACTTATCATTTAGAGGCTAAGCCTCGCTTTCCACCTGTGCCTCTGTCTTGCCGTAACGACGCTGGCGATGCTGATAGCTCATGATAGCCTTCATGAGCTCCTCCTCGCTGAAGTCAGGCCAGTAGGTGTCGCAGAAATAGAATTCTGAGTAGGCACACTGCCAGAGGAGATAGTTGGATATGCGCAGCTCACCGCCCGTACGAATGAGCAGGTCGGGGTCAGGCATCCAATTCGTCCACAAGTTCTTTCCGATGGTTTCCTCACATATATCATCTATGCCCATCTCGCCATCCTGCACCTTACGTGCAATGGTCTTGGCGACATGCACAATCTCCTGCTTCGACGAATAGGGCATGGCAATGGTCATCGCCATACCGTCGTACATGGACGTCTCATCCACCATGGACTGCAGCTTGTCCTGCACACTCTGCGGCAACCTTTCTACATCACCGACGACGTGAAAGCTCACGTTGTTGTTGTGGAACAGCTGCATCTTGAAGAAGCTAAGCACCAGTCCCATCAACGCCTCCACCTCGTAGGCAGGCCTGTTGAAGTTCTCTATGGAGAAAGCGTAGACCGTCAGGTACTTGACGCCCAAGTTAGAACACAAGGTCGTGATGGTCTCCAGGTTGTCGAGCCCGGCTTTGTGGCCGAACGTACGATCCAACCCACGATCCATAGCCCAGCGCCCGTTGCCGTCCATGATGATGGCAATGTGCTGAGGGATGCGGCTCATATCCAATTGTTCTGTCATATCTAATTCTCAATTATCAATTTTCAATTAACTTCGTTGACTTTTGTCGCGACTCGGCCAAACAAGCAAGCCTAAAAGCTCTCGCTACTCCAAAAGTTGTCAATTCTCAGCGTCAGTCTCTATCGCTGTTACATGTCTTGCATTTCGCCCAGAGGTCGTAGGTGAGCGACAGTTGAAGCAGGCTGTAGCAGTCGGTGTTCTTGAACAGCCCGCTGCTCTTGATGCCGTAGGGGTCGCTGACGCCGTCAAGGCCGTCGCTTCCCGTGAAGTGCATCGTCCACTCGGCTACGAGGTTCAGGCGGTTGCCTATCTTGTATTTCACGCCGGCACCTATCGGCAGGTTCCCGGCGAACACACTCTTGTCGGCACTGACGAAGGTGATGCCTAAGCCCAAGGCAATAAACGGCACCAGTCGGCGTGCCCCATAGTACTCCCGCCCCGTTCCGTAGGGCCAGAAGTTATATTCATAGCGCAGCCCTAAGTCCATCAGCTGGTTGCTGAAGTGATAGGGCGGCATCCTGTCCGTGTCCGATTCCAGCGACTGAGGGTCGGGATACCATGTCTCCTCGCCTTCCGAGCCGCCTTTCAGCTTACCCGTCGTCAAGTTCACCGTCCAAACCCATCGCGGATTGGACTTGTAGCGTGCCACGACCGACACTGCAGGCTGAAGATCCTGCGTAAGGCTACCGTTGAAGTCGCCCAAGTAGCCCAACAGTCCTACGCCGCCGCCTATTTCCAGACGATATTCCGGCTCGTCCTGCGCCAGAGCAGTGAAGGGTGAGAGGTGAAGGGCAAACAGTATGGCGATTACTCTCCACACCTGCATCAGCTCCGTATTCCTTTTCTCACGTCTCACTTCTATGATATCTCTCACGTCTCTTACTTCTTTTGCAAAGACCTCCGCAAAGCGCCTGAGCACCTACGGAGCGCAAGATAGCGAACTAGTTCGAGCGTTCAGCTTTCCACAACTGTCCCGTCGCCACGCTGTGGAGCCAGAGTGTTCCAGATGCGTCAACCGCAGCCTCTACCCGTCCGCTCACGCCGTCGGGCAGCTGGTAGGCCGTGGCCTCCCTCCAGCTCAGCCCCAGGTCGCGCGACCGGTAGGCCAGGCCGTTACTGCCGAAGGCTATAGCCAGCCCGTCGTAATAGACGAGGCTATAGACGACACCCTCTGGCAGCAAATATTCCACCATATCGCTACCCGTCATGAACACCCAACGGCCGTTCTGGCCGTCGGCAGCCGTGGTTCTATGCCACGCCACCACGTGACCGTCCGCATCGCTGCCGATGAGCAGCGTATAGGTGGTGTTCTGGGCGAACTGATAGTCCCAGGAGGCCATCGTGCAGGTTTCCGCCACTGGCCAACGGGAGGCATTGGTTTCTTCCTTCTCCCCCCAGTCCACCGCTTGGTTCTCCAAGGGGAATGGCGAGAGCAGGGGGTCTGTCTCGGTCCATATCACCTTCGTCCCGTCCAACTGCTTCGCAGTCAGCCTCACCTTGTACTGACGCTCGTGCAGCCCGTCGCTTGAGATAATATGCAACTGGCGTTCCACGCTGAAGTCCAAGGAGTCTGAAGAGCTATACAGCCACAGGGTGTCACTCTGTGCCGACTTGAAATAGGGAATGCCTTTGTTTCGGGTGGTCAGCGAGCAAACCACATGCTTCAGGTCTGTGCCGTAGGGCAGCGAGTCGCGATTGTAGATCTCACGATTCAGGTGGTCTATGGTCAACGGATAGTTAGAGCCGTTGAACGTGGACTTATAAATGGAATCGCCCCCTTTTGAGGAGGTGGTATGAAGGTATCTGTTCAGCGTACCCAGCGTAAACGACGAGACGGAAACGTCATCATAATACGTTCCCGAACTATCATCCGAACTTAGGCAAGCTGTCATCAGCAGCATAGCAGAAAACAGCACGCACAGCAGTTGAAATGTCCGTTTCATTGACAGGTTTTTGATTTTTGGCTGCAAATTTACGCACAATTCTGCAAAAAACAGCCATTTTATCCGATTAATTCATAAAAATATATGATAAAATAGCGGATTTTAAGTTAGTTTTGGTTTTCCCTCCGTCTTTTTTCCCTTTTTTTGGATTTTAGTGAAGGTGAAAACAATAAATTGGTACATTTGGACCTCAAAATTATAAGACCTAAGCGGCGAAGGTGTAGTCACCCTCGCTGCTATCGAATGTTGGTGTGCATCAGCGTGATGATGCTGAGCACGGTCGTTACGGCTACGGACACCAACATGGTTGTTGTCTGAAAATCTAATGTCATATACAATCTTTTTACCTTAGTGTTATCGAGTGCAAAGGTACGATGAAAACTGGTGATGCGCAATAAATAAGGGCGATTTCCTCAGAAACCGCCCTTTATTTTGATGTTAGTCAAATCGACTGCTATTTTGCCAATGCTGTGAAGAGGCTTATTTCAAGATTATCTTCCGTTTAATACCGTTTTCCAAACAAAGGATATAGATACCTTTAGGAAAGCTGTTAGAGTGGCCTAGCAGAATAGCGACATAAAAATAATACCTTCCCAAACTATTTTCCCGAAAAGCTTACGCGTTTCGGGATTTTTTTCGTATCTTTGCCGAAGGAAAGGGAAGGACCCGCTCGACAGAGATTCTTGGTTATACTGATACCCCCAGCGAGTACCGCAAAAGGAACAGAACATGATAAACAATAATTACAAACAGATATGAGAAAAGTAACATTATTTTTGTTGGGTTTCTTCTGCAGCATGGCCATGCTGGCAGGAGAGGTCACGAAGCTGGAGGCTATTCAGGTAGCCCAACAGTATGTTATTCAAACTTCACCTCATCAGGGGAAAGCGACAGTAGGATCTTCTGACGTCGTCTATACTCAGATGATGCCGGAAACCGATCGCACAGCATTCTACATCGTCAATGTAGGCGACAATGCATTCGTCATTGTCAGTGCTGACGACAAGGCAGAGCAGGTGTTGGGCTACAGTTTCAGTAAACGCTTCCCCGTTAAGGCCGACGGCAGCCTCGAACTGCCTTATCATATCAAGTCGTTCTTAAATGACCTGGCTGCTCAGGTGAAGGCGGCCGCTAACGGTAGCGGGCGCAAGTCTGCCATAAAGAGGAGGAGGGTGTCTACTCGTGCTGCCAATCTGCCGGAAAGCGTTGAACCGCTAGTTACCACCACCTGGGATCAGGGGCAATACTACAACGCCCTATGTCCCGCGGATCCTCAAGGACCTGACGGTCATGTGTGGGCCGGTTGTGTCGCCACGGCTATGGCACAGATGATCAAATTCTGGGGACCCACTCAGAAAAGGGGTGCCCACTATTATGATATCGACAATTACGGACGCCTCGAGGTCAACTTCGCCGAGTCTGATTTCGATTTTAGCAATATGCCGAACGAACTGACTGATGCCAGTACCGCAGCACAGGTCAATGCCGTGGCCACGCTGATGTATGAGTGCGGTGTAGCCACTAACATGGAATATAGTCCGGAAGAAAGTGCCACTTTTGAAACAGAGGCACGTGCCGCGTTCATCAACTACTTCGGCTTCAGTCCTGACATGGGCTTTGCCGAGAAGCGGAATTTCACTACCGAGGACTGGAATACGCTGCTGCGTGAGAACCTGGCCGCCGGACATCCAGTGATGTACAGTGGTAGAAATGGCAAAACAGGTCACGCCTTCATCTGCGACGGCTACAAGGCCGGCAACTTCTTCCACTTCAACTTCGGTTGGGGAGGATTATTCGACGGATGGTTCCTGACATCAGCCATCAGCCCTAATGGTAAAGACGGCTATAACAGCGATCAGGCAGCCATCGTCGACATTGTCCCAGACAACAACGGCCATGTGATTCTTGGACAGATGAAGGGTTGGAGCACCTTTACAGTCACTGAGCCTCTGGAGTTCTACAACTCTGTGGGGCATAACAAGTTTCAAGACACCAACTACGATAATGAATGTAAGAGCAACTTCGTCTTCAAGTCAGCTGATGCATCGAAACAGCTGGTGGTGGACATCAATGAGCTTGAAGACCAGCATGTGACGATCTACGATGGCAAAGAATCTAATTCTTATCTTCGCTCGCTGTATGGAGGTAGCGAAAACGACATATCCCCGATTGTGTCGTCAAGCCATGCATTGACGCTCAACTATGACGGTAATCTGTATAATGCGGGCTTCATGCTGACCATCAGCCAGGATAGTGAGTGCCGTATGGTCTCGAATATAGTCTCGGCTGTTGAGAACACCACCGTTCATCTGACATGGACGGAAAACGGCGGTGCCACACAGTGGCAGGTGGAATATGGCGAGAAGGGCTTTGTACAGGGCAGCGGAACGATGTATGACACCACATCCAACACGGTGACCTTTGAGAATCTTAAGAAGTTCACGGAATACGATTTCTATATCCGCTCCGTCAAGGGGGGGCAATATAGCCACTGGAACAAGACCACACTCATGGTGGAGGCGCCCTATTGGCATGAGGTCGTCACCGCTGAGCCGAAGGGGTATCACTATAATCCCGAGACCAACACAGCAGAGATCTCCACAGCTGAAGGTCTGGCCTGGTGGGGCAAGACCAATTCAACGGCTAAGGCAGTCCTGACGGCCGACATCGACCTGAGCGCCTATAAGTGGAAACCGGTACAGGCCGCCTTCTTCGACGGTCAAGGCCACGTGATTTCCAATGGTCATATCATTGAACCGCAAGCCGTGGGCACCGGTTTCATTTCGCAGTTGGAAGCGTGGGGAGTTAACTGCAAGGTCGAGAACTTAGGATTAGACCATTTCTATGTCAAAGGCAGGGGCGGCTCAACAGGCGCACTGATTGGACAATTAAGGGAGGCCACGGTCCAGAACTGTTTCGTCACGAACTCTTCCGTAGACGGTGACGACAACACTGGCGGTCTGATAGGACATGCTTCATCCGGATCAGTGGTCAACTGCTATGTCAATGTTAATTCCGTAGGTGCTCGATGGGCCAGTCTGATGATAGGAGTTGGAGTCGGCACCATCGTTAGGAACTGCTTTGCAGCAGGTACTTTCCGTCAGCGTGCCTACTGTTATAACGGTGGAGTCGTGGCCTATAGCGATGATGGCGTTGTTGCCAATTGCTATAGTGTGAAGATGCCCATGGGTGTCGTCGGTCATTCGGGAAACAGTGAGGTCAGCGACACCACGACGGTAGTCAGAACAGACGAAGGCATCCTGTTGATACATCCTGCTATTTTCGACGAACAGCCTGTCACCGACCTGATATCGGCACTGAACGCCTGGGTAGCCCAGACCAACGATGCCGCCTACAACACATGGACAGCTGACAAGAACGGGGTCAATGATGGCTATCCCGTCTTTGGCAGCAAATACACCGTCGAGTGCCCGAATGTTACCAATCTCGTGGCCGAGAACATCGCGAACGGCAAAAAGGTCAATGTTGATGTGACGTGGACGGATAACGGCAATGCCGGCAAATGGACACTGCGCTATCGTCAATATGACGCTCCCGATGCCAAGTACACCTATTTGGAGACAAACAGCAAATCTGCAACGATTCAGGACCTTCCCTTAGGAAAGGTGTACGAATTCAATGTACGCGCTACCGATAGTAATGGTCATCAGAGTGGCTGGAGCGAGACGCAGTATTTGTTGGTAGACCTGCCCTATTGGACCGATGTCGTCACCACGCAACCTGCCGGCTACTCCGAGGATGCTGATGGCAATGTCTCCATCTCCAGCACAGAAGGCCTTGCCTGGCTGGCTGCAAAGGTGATGGGACTTCATGGTCAGGAAGCCTGCTCTTATGAAGGAAAGACTGTCAAGCTGACCGCCGACATCGACCTGGCAGGCTGGCGTTGGAATCCCATCGGCTTCTACGAATATAATGAATCCACGCAGAGAATTTTTGAAGGTACTTTCGATGGTCAGGAGCATTCCATCTCGAATATCTATGTCAATGATGAAGGGTCATGCAAGGGATTGTTTAGTTATGCGACGGGTGCACGTTTCAAGAACATCAACTTGATTGGCGGTTCTGTTGCAACCATTTTCCAGCGTAAGAGTGTTGATCTGCATGGTGAAATGCTGGCTAGCGTTGGTGGACTGATCGGCGAGACCTATGACTGTTATGAGATATCCAATTGCCACTCGTCTGTAGCTGTTTGGGGCAGTCAATGGGTAGGTTCTCTATGCGGTTATGTCAGGGTTGATCATAAAGATTGCCGTATCACCAACTGTTCTGCCACAGGTCAGTCGGCTGGAAAAAGTAGTGTCGGCGGCTTGATAGGTGCTTCTTATGGAACTTCTATTCTCATTAAGAATTGTTTTGCTACAGGTGATGTCACCTTGTCATCGCACAGGCAGAGTGTTTTTTATCTAGGCGCTCTAATAGGGCATGTTTACTTTTCGACTATCACCAACTGTTATGCTACAGGTAAGGTTGAAAATAATCCAGAGGAAGAACCCCGTTTTCTCGGCCGTTTGATAGGATGCCCGCAGGATGCCCATCTTCATTATCTCTATGGTTGTCCTGACGACAACAATCCTAAGATGAAGATGTTTGGCTTGGAATGCCAGGATACTGCCAACATCGTGGCCTTCAGTCACGAAGCCAGTCAGAACACCCTGACGACACCAGTGACCATCAACGGCCAGGCATATTCCGACCTGAACGACGCCCTGAACGCATGGGTAAAAATGCAGAACAACCAAGACATACGGACATGGGCCTTGAACGGCAGTACAGGCTATCCCACATTTGCCGCCTACTATACGCCTGCTTGTGCCAATCCTACTGACCTGGTCGTCACCAACGGCACGACGATAGGTGATGCCACCATCCGCACGTCATTGTCGTGGAAACAGTCTGGCAACCCGAAGAGTTGGGAGGTGTTGTATGTGCTTAGCGGACACGACATCAGTGAGGGTGTTATCGTCCCTGTGACCTCCAATCCTTGTATGCTCACTGATATTCCTGTAGGAAGCGTCTTGGACTTCTATGTACGTGCCGTGAACAGCGAAACCGAAAAGAGTTTCTGGAGCGAGCCTGTGGCCTATTGTCCTGACCCGTTATACTGGACGGAGGTGGTTACCTCACAGCCGGATGGCTATCGTATTGATGCGAGTGGCAATATCTGCATCTCGTCGGCCAAGGGCCTGGCTTGGGCATCAAGTGTGGCAAACGAACTGCATGGAACACATCGTTCTGATATCGAAGGCCACAACATCATCATCACCGCCGATATTGACATGAGCGGCTACCGCTGGACACCTATCGCTCTCAAGGATTGTCATTTTGATGGTAACCATCACACCATTTCGGGTCTATACGTGAATGAACTCAGCGATAATATCGGTCTGATATCATTCTTGTACATGTCATCCGTCAGCAACTTGAATCTGAGCCAGTGCAGGGTGTATGGCATAAAGAATGTTGGAGGACTGGTAGGAACGGCAACAATGGCGCCCATTAGCAATTGCACCGTTTCCGGTGATATTAAAGGCATTTCTATAGTAGGAGGAATTGTCGGTAACCAAGATCAACGCGAGACAGCCAACTGCAGCTTTATCGGAAATTTATCCGTACGAAGTGACATCACAGCCAATAACCAGAAAACTGATGGAGAATTCTTTGGTGGCATCTGCGCAGCAACATACGGCAGCTCCATCATCAACTGCTATGTGGTCTGCGAAGTGCCGTCAGAACCCATTTACTCTGGAATTATCGGCGGTGAAGCACAAGATGGCCTGCTCATATCGAATTGCTATTACAAGAATTATGATTCAGGTCTTCCCATTGGCCGAAGGACCACTCCAACCACTAATGTTTCAGCCTTCGACGGCTCCGGCACGAGTTGGAAGCTGGCCAATCCTATCTTTGATAACAATGCCTTCCGTTACGATCTGATTGAGGTCCTCAACATCTGGGTCGATGCCAACAATGTCGAAGGCTCCTATAGCCACTGGACAGCCGACACCGAGGGCCGCAACGGCGGATTCCCAGTCCTGAAAGCCGACAACGCCACCTTGGGCATTGATCGCTTGCAGACCTCTGGCCAACCGTTCGACGTCTACTCAGTAGCTGGCCAGAAGGTTGCTTCGCAGGTTACAACCATGAAGCATCTTTCTCGCGGTGTCTACATCGTCAATGGTCGTAAGGTCGTGGTAAGGTAAGTTGATCACCTCTCTATACAACCAGCCCCTCCGCTTATGGCAGAGGGGCCTTTTGTTTAGTGATGTTTTCTGCTTGTGCCGACAATCCGATAAAGGCGCAAGCTAATAGTAATAATACTTTTTTTATTTTAATGAAAAAAGCCAGAAAATGTACTTTTCTGGCTTAATTAGTTATGAATAATTAATAGTATCAATTGTCAATTATCAATTGTCAATTATCAATTATCAATTGTCAATTATCAATTGCTTAAAGCTTCGGGCCTGCAGCGACCATCGAAGATGCTCGTTGCTTTCGTCCCTAAGCCTTACAGCTTCGGACCTGCAGCGACCATCGAAGATGCTCGTTGCTTTCGTCCCTAAGCCTTACAGCTTCGGACCTGCAGCGACCAGAGCCTTACCGGCCTCGTTGCCTTCGTACTTCTTGAAGTTCTTGATGAAGCGGGCAGCCAGGTCCTTGGCCTTCTCCTCCCACTCATTGCGGTTCTGGTAGGTGTCGCGAGGATCGAGAATGCCCCATGCCACGCCGTTGAGCTGTGTGGGAACCTCGAAGTCGAAGTAAGGAATCTTCTTGGT
>ONKY01000041.1 GCA_900318585.1 uncultured Prevotellaceae bacterium | reverse complement strand
GAGTGCTTCGCCTTCCTGGCTGGTCACGAGAGCTTCGCTGCTGCAGAGGGTGCCATCAAGATTGCCGAGATGGCCAACAAGGTTCGCCAGAAGCCCCTCCGCGTGATCCTCAACGGTCTTGGCAAGGACGCTGCCCAGATTATCAGCCGTATCAACGGATTCACCTATGTACAGACCAAGTTCGACTACTTCACCGGCGACCTCGCTGTGGTGAAAGAGGTGCCTTACGGCAACAACCCCAGCCGTCTGAAGGTGAAGTGCTATGGTGCTGACGATGTTCGCGAGGGTGTGGCTATCCTGTGGAAGGAGAACGTTGATGTCTCCATCACAGGTAACTCTACCAACCCCACACGCTTCCAGCACCCCGTAGCAGGTACCTATAAGAAGGAGCGCGTGCTCGCTGGCAAGCCTTACTTCTCAGTAGCTTCCGGTGGTGGTACTGGTCGTACGCTGCATCCCGATAACATGGCTGCCGGTCCTGCTTCTTACGGTATGACCGACACCCTGGGTCGTATGCACTCTGACGCTCAGTTCGCAGGTTCTTCCTCTGTTCCTGCTCACGTTGAGATGATGGGCTTCCTCGGCATGGGTAACAACCCGATGGTGGGTGCTACCGTTTCGGTTGCCGTGGCTATTGACCTCGCCCTGAACAAGAAGTAAAAAGACTTTAGGCTATCCGCAATAGCAGTAGCCAAAGGCTCAAAACTAAACCAAGGGAGACAAGCCATTACGGCTCGTCTCCCTGTTTTCACCTAAAACTGTGAAGTTATCATGTCTCTTATTGCTATGGTTGTACGGACTGACTGCATGGAGTCAGCCCCAATATGACATAACCCGCTATGACGAAAGTTCAGGGTTACCACAGGCTCATGCCACCCAGATCCTGCAAGACAGAGACGGTTTCTTATGGATAGCGACATGGAATGGTCTGTGCCGTTTCGATGGTTATGAATTCCAGCGTATGGCTTCACAAGCTGGTGACGGTTGCAGCATGCCAAGCGACCGCATCCGTGATATCTGGCTGACTGATGACGGTAATCTGTATTGTAACATAGACGACGAGCTGTACCTATTTAATACGAAAACCTACAGTTTCAGCGACATCACCTCCGACAAGGAGCGTCAACGGGCACAGCAACTCTGGAAAGACCTTTCAAAAAGAGGCCATTTCAACGAAAAATTCATTGAGTTCACTGACCAGCAAGGATTACGGTGGGAATTGCGTGGCGACGCCGTCTATTGTCTGCGTCCCATTCAGGAACCGGCACAGCCTATTGCCCAGCAGCAGCCTGCACAAATCCGCTGTCTGGCACGCGATGGTCAGGGACGTATCTGGATAACCACAAAAGAAGACGCCACCGTCCGACTGTTCGATGCCCATCTGAATCCTATAGGCTATCTGCGCCATGACGGCAACATCCAGTCACAATATGTTTCTTTTGGTGCTCCCGTCTATTGCATCCGGCAGACCAGCGACGGTGTCATCTGGTTGGGCACCAAGACCGACGGTCTGTTCCGCTATAACGAGAGCCAGAAATCCATCCAACATATTGACACCCTTCCCCATCAAAGTATCTATGACATCAAGGAAGACCGATGGGGACGCCTGTGGCTGGCAACGCTAGGAGGCGGCATTATATGCTATGATGAGAAGCACAACAGCATCAAGCAATTCTTCTCAACCCTAAAAGCTCGTTATATATACATCACACCAGAAGATGTCCTGCTGGCTACCACAACACAGGGACTAATAGCCGGACAATTAGGTAAAAACATCCAAAATATCCCATTCCATCGACATCTGAGAGAGGCCAACCGGCAGAGCAGTCTTAGCTGCAATGCCACCATGGATATTGTCCAGGATACGCAAGGAAGCCTGTTTGTCAGCACCGAGAGTGGTGGTGTTTGCGAAATCACCTCAAAAAACCTGATAGCTGACACACTCAGCTTCCGCAGACTCCCCATCAAAGGGGGATGGCCTACCGACGTGGCCCTCTCGCTGACCGATGCCGGACAGAATATGCTCATCTGCAGCAACAGTATGGTCATAGTCTATGACAAGCAAAAGGCTGAGGGTAACGTCTTTGACGCCTGGTTTTTCAATCATCCCTACCGTTTCTCCGAGGTTCGTCCAATGCAGCTCGATGACAAGCGGTGGTTATTGGGCACTATGGAATGTGCTATCACGCTCCGTCCTCAGGATATGATACGCGCTTCCTTTATTCCAAATATTGTACTGACCAGTATCAGTATTCAGAATGGTGCCGTCGATCTGGCTGTCAACGACCTTGACACGCTATATCTATCACCTTCAGAGCGTAGCTTCACCATCCAGTTCGCTGCCCTCGACTACACCAACACGCAGCGCATTCGCTACTCCTTCCGCTTTGGTGACAATACTACCCCATGGAACAGCATCGGGCATGATCACAGTGTGACACTACTCGACCTGAAGCCTGGCACCTATCAGCTATGGTTGCGTTCCACCAATGCTGACGGCCAGTGGGTAGACAATTTACGTCATCTCACCATTATTGTCCAACCTACTTTCTGGGAAACACCGTGGGCCACCATACTCATCATAACCATCATCCTGGGCATTCTCTCCGCCATCGCCTATACCTTATTATATATTAGGCGTATCAAACGGAAACAACGGGAAACGCTGGAGGCATACCTGAATCTTATGGAGAGCATCACGCCCTCTCCAGAAATGGCACCTACCACGAACACAACAGAAATAGATCCTACGCTGCAGCGTGTTATGGACTTTATCGAACAGAACATCGGTAATGCCGAAGCCACCGTAGGTGATATGGCGGCAGCAGCAGCAACCAGTCGATCGGGATTACAGCGCAAATTAAAACAAGCCATGGGTATTACTCCGCAGGACCTTATGCGCGAAGCACGCATCAAGCATGCCTGTCAACTGTTGCGCCAGTCGGACAAGACGATTGCCGAGGTGGCTTATGCCTGTGGCTTTGCAGATCCCAAATACTTTAGTCGCTGTTTTAAGCAAAGTGTAGGACAATCACCAACAGACTTTAAGAATGCGTAATCATAGTGCACTCCTGCGTCATTGAGGGGGAAAAATCATCTCTTGACGCAAATTTCATCCCCCTTTGACACAAATTTCATCCCATTCCATCACAATTATTCAGTAATTTTGCAGCCAGAATCGAAAAACTGATCAAAAAAATCTACTGCAAAATGAAATTGAAACTACTTGGAC
The DNA here is from genome assembly GCA_900318585.1 of uncultured Prevotellaceae bacterium. Lineage (GTDB taxonomy): Bacteria > Bacteroidota > Bacteroidia > Bacteroidales > Bacteroidaceae > Prevotella. The sequence goes on along the minus strand of ONKY01000041.1, from coordinate 8,423 downwards.
TATTCGCACTTGTCTTAATGCTTAGCAACACATCAGCTGCCAAGAAAGTGCACACGCTGGGTGACTCTACAATGGCACCCTATGACGAATCCGCCACGGTAACCCGTGGTTGGGGCATGTATTTCGGCCAGTTTCTCACCAATGGGTGGACCTCTGTCAACTATGCCAAGGGAGGCCGTGACTCACGTGGTGGCTACAACGAGCTGTGGCAGACGGCCAAGAAGAATGTGGAAGCTGGCGATTATGTCATTATCACCTTCGGCCACAACGACGAGAAAAACAGCGGAATGGACGGCTATGCCCTGAAAGCATACTACGAGCGCATTGGCGATGCCACTTCGGCAGCTGCCGTTGACCTGCGCGGCACCGTTCCCTCTACAACCTATAAAGAGTGGCTGGGTAAGATAGTGGATGAGGCTAAGGCATTGGGCGCTACACCTATTATATGTTCGCCAGTATGTCGCAGCTATTTCAGCGGCTCAAAGATTCGCCGTAATGGCCGCCACGATTTAGGCGACAATTACAAGGTGCTGACAGAGAACGGTCCGAAAGACGGTACCAAACTGGCTGCCGATGACCACACGATGGACTATGCCTACCACTCTGAGCAACTGGCAAAAGAGAAGGGCGTGACATTTATCGACCTGACCACAGCTACAGCTACGCTTTATGAGAGCTATGGAGATGCCAAGTGTCATGAATATTTGTTCGACGGCGAGGGCTCTACACACTTCAACACGACGGGTGCCCTGCTCGTAGCCCGTGAATGTGCACGGCTGATGAAGGCTCAGGGCATCCTGGCCGACAATATCACACTACCCACAGACATCACCATCACTCCAGCAACAGGCAATCTGGGCGAGGCCTACAAAGGACAGACCCTGCAGAAGGAGTTTACCCTGAATGGCTTCGGGCTCTCCCCTGAAGAAGGCGCTGTCAGCATCACGGCTTCAGAGGGCATACAACTCTCTACCGACAAGAACAATTGGAAACAGTCGCTGACGGCTACCTACACCGCATCTACGCTGGTGCAGACCTTCTATGCAAAGGTGGTATTGACAGAGGATGGTGCATTCAGCGGCACCATCACCGTTGCACAGGGCAGCAAGACCATCGAGGTGCCTGTTACGGCTACTGCCATAACCCTGGGCGGGGGTACAGAGGTAAAGGCCTACTGGCGCTTAGAGAGCGATAACGCTTGCACATTGACAGGGCCTGCTACCGTCATCGAGCAGACCTTTAGTGGCATGGAGGTGCAGCGCTACAGCAATCCCAATGCCAATACCGTGTGGCCTGAATGGACGGGTTACGATGCTACACGCAAGACCCAGCGCAACGTCATCATCGGCGAAACGTGGCCTGCCGACGAAATCGACGACAACCCTGACCGCTATATCCAGTGGGGCATCAAGCCCGCAGCCGGAACCGAACTAAAGATCGATGCCATCAGCCTCTTTGCATGTGGCTGTGGTGGCAATGGCATGTGCTGTCACATCTATTACTCTACCGACGGCTTCGAGACCCGTTCCACCCTCTTCGAAATGAAGAAGATGCCTGCCAACAACCTGCAGTACATAGAGGCCAAGCCCGTCATTTCGCTCAAGGAAGGCCAGGAGCTTCTCATCCGCGTTTATCCCTGGTACAACGGCACGGCAACAGGCAAGACCATCTGCCTCAGCGACCTGACGATTCACGGTATGGCCATCAACAACAGCGATAAGACGGTCAACGGTCAGAACGCTGCCGTCACCTTCAAGTTCGACAATGCCCAGGAAGGCCAGACCGCCACATACAGCGAGGATACTGAGGGATGGTTCAAGACCAGCTACACCACCCTGGGCGCAAACCTCTATTACAACGGCGTATCACTGAACCAGTCGAAAATCAATCCCACCATGAGCAATGAGGGCAGTGCCAACGATGGCAACGCCATCAACTTCTACCTGATTCCCAAGAAAGGCCTTACCTTCATGCCTACCAAGGTGTCGTTCAAGACCACCCGCTATGGCACTAATGGCGGCAAGACTGATGTCTCGTGGGTCAATAGTGACGGTACTGTCGTGCCTATCGAAAACGGTCTGGTGTCAGCCCGCAACAATGACATAACAGAGTTCAGCCATGAGGTGACGGGTGCCAAAATCAGCGACGGTCTCTGCGGACTCCGCCTGAACCTCTACAGCCTGGGCGATAACAAGCAGGTGGGTTATGGCGACATTGTCATCGAGGGTATCGTCAATGGTACCATAGAGGATGTCAGGCAGTGCAGGCTCAATGTCAGCCTGTCTGACGATGCTGCCGGCAAACTCACCATCACCCCCAATGCCGACATCTTCGACGAGGATGACGAGGTGACCGTCAGCGTAGCCGAGAACTTCGGATACCATTTCTCTGCATGGGTTGATGCCAATGGCAACGAAGTGTCAAAGGAGAATCCCTATAAGTTCAACATTACCGGTGACACCGCCCTAAAGGCCGTCTTCACCAAGAAACCCACCTACGCCCTGAACCTGGTACTCTCTGATGGAGCCCGGGACAATCTAGTGCAGATTAGCCCCGCTGGCACGATGATTGACGGCAAGCGCATGTATGAGGAAGGCACCGATGTGAAGCTCACGGCCCTGAACAACAAGATTCTGACCTTCACCAACTGGGAAGACAACACCACGATGATAGAGCGCGACGTCAAAATGGACGGTGAGAAGAACCTGACTGCCAATTTTTCTAGTGTAGACTATATCGTTGGCTGGGACCTCTATCAGGATGCTCCCAAGAGCGATCGTTCTGCCGACTACGCTTCCGACTCAGAAAATGCTGGTATACTGTCGCTACGCAATGCTGCCGGCGAAACTACCAGTTGGTTGGCCAACGGTGTGGTTGCTGGCAAGGTACAGGGCCGTTATGGCATCCGCGTATGGCGTCCCATTGCCGACAATTGGTACTTTGAGGTTTCCTTCTCATCCAAAGGCTATCAGAACCTGAAGCTTTCTGCAGCCGTGGGCGACGACTATAATGCCTACAGCATTATACATGCCGAATATAGCACAGATGGCACGAACTTCACCAAGTTTGGTACCTACGAACTGCCTAACCGCGGTTGGACAGAAGGCGAGTTCAACCTTCCTGCCGAGGCTAACAATCAGCAGCGTGTTTACATTCGCTTCATGCCCGACTATACCTCGCCAAAGGTAGGTGTCGAGAGCAACAACGACGGCACCATGCTAACCGATGTCTTTGTGCTGGCAGAGGCTACTGGCGCTACCGATGCAGTACCCACGCTGGTATCCAGCAATCCAGCTAAGAATGCCACAGGCGTCAGTGCCAGCGGTTCTGTCATCCTGACCTTCGACAACAAGGTAAAAGCCGGCACAGGCTTTGCCACACTGGCAGGCGAGCAGATGGCACCTGTCATCAGCGGCAAGACGGCTGTCTTCAAGTACAGTGGTCTGAAATATTCCACCCAATACACCTTCTCCTTGCCTGAGGGTGTGCTTACCTCGCGCAGCGGCAAGCCCGTGGCTGCTATGGACATCACCTTCACCACAATGGAGCGCACCCAGCCTGAAGCTCGCCTCTACGACGCCATCGTGGCACAGGATGGTTCTGGCGACTACGCCACCCTGCAGGCTGCCATCGATGCAGCTCCCAATCAACGTGCCAAGCCCTGGCTCATCTTCGTCAAAAACGGACAGTACAAGGAGCATATCGACATCCCTGCCACAAAGCCCTACCTGCATATCATCGGACAGAATCGCGACAAGGCTGTCATTCTCGACAACCGCCTTTCAGGTGGCGACAATGCCTACAGCGTTGATCCTGGCGCAACAGTTGTGGTCAAGGGTGCCAACACCTTCTTCGAAAACATTACACTCGAGAACAGCTATGGCCACGAGAAGCTGGCTGGCCCGCAGGCACTGGCCCTCAACACCCAAGCCGACCGCGTGGCTCTGAACAATGTCGCCCTACTCTCTTATCAGGACACGTGGATTACCAGCTCCACCTCTAACAACCGCCACTACATCAAGAACTCGCTCATCGAGGGTGCCGTCGACTTCATCTACAATTCAGGCAATGTCTTTCTCGATGGCGACACTATTGAAATCAACCGTCCCTCAGGAGGCTTCATTGTGGCTCCAAGCCATGATGCCAACGTAAAGTGGGGCTATGTCTTCATGAACAACATTATCCGTCCCCGCAAAGGCATTGAGGTGACCGATGTATGGCTGGGCCGCCCCTGGCACAATTCGCCGAAGACCGTGTTCATCAACACGCAGACCTACGTCAACATACCCGCTGCCGGATGGTTCGACCACATGGGAGGACTGCCCTCGCTTTGGGCAGACTACAACACCGTCGATGCCAAAGGAAATCCTGTGGATCTCTCACAGCGTCGAGATACCTATTGGAAGGAAGTGAACGGCGAGAAAGTCTATGGCAAAGCCAAGAACCATCTCACTGCCGAGGAAGCAGCCCAGTATACCATCAAGAACGTGATGGGTGGCACCGATGGCTGGCAGCCCGACCTGCTCTGCGAGGCCTGCGATGCTCCCGTTGTCAAGGGTGAAGGCTCACAACTTTCATGGCAGCCCGTTCCCTATGCCATCTGCTACGTAGTAACCAAGAACGGCGAGGTGGCAGGATTCACCACCGAGACCACTTTCAACGGCTACACTCCTGCCGATACTTGGCAGGTGCAGGCTGTCAACGAATACGGAGGATTGAGCCCAAAGGCCACAGCCAATGTATCGACCCACATTTCACAATCCTCACTCTTGTATCCTACTTCCTCCTTTCGCCATACTTCTTCCTCCAGTATCCACTCCCTCAGCGGCCAACAGATTCAGCATCCGCAACACGGATTGAACATCATCATGTTGAGCGATGGAACTTGCAGGAAATATCTGAAGCAATAGGCAGATCATCGAGGAAACTATATAAAAACAGCATGGTACACAACTTTGTGGTTCACAAAGTTGTGTACCAAAGTAATCAAAGACATGCAATATTCATGCCCATTCAGCGTTAGTAGAATGTAGGAAAGACTGAAGGCAAATGAAGATGAAGATAGTAGTACTTGACGGCTATACAGCCAATCCCGGAGACCTCTCGTGGAGGACTTTGGAAGAGACGGGCGAACTGACGGTGTATGACCGCACCAAGCCGGAGGAGACTGTGGAACGGGCGAAGGATACGGAAATCGTGCTGACGAACAAAGTGTGCCTACAAAAGCAGGAGATAGAACAACTGCCTAAGCTGAAATATATCGGTGTGCTGGCTACGGGCTATAATGTGGTGGACTTGGAGGCAGCCCGCGAACACGGCATCATAGTGACCAACGTACCAGCCTACAGTACGGAGAGTGTAGCACAGATGGTGTTTGCCCACCTGCTCACCGTCACCAACCGTACGGAACACTATGCCCTGCTCAACCACGAAGGGAAATGGGCGACCAGCCCTGACTTCTGCTACTGGGACACGGAACTGACGGAGCTGTCAGGGAAGACTTTCGGCATCGTGGGGCTCGGAAACATAGGACGGCGAGTGGCTGCCATCGCACAGGCTTTCGGCATGAAGGTGGTAGCCTATAGCAGAAAGCCGGCAGATGCGTTGCCAACGGGTATTGAGAAACGGACAACGGAGGAACTGCTCAGGGAGAGTGACGTGGTGAGCCTGCATTGTCCGCTGGCACCTAACACCCACCATTTGATAAACAGCCAGACGATACAAATAATGAAACCATCAGCCATTCTCATCAATACGGGTCGCGGACCGTTGGTGAATGATCAGGATGTGGCTGATTCACTGAAGGCGAACAGACTGAGAGCCTACTGTGCTGACGTTTTGAGCGAGGAGCCACCACGAGCCGACAATCCGCTGTTGCAATGCGAGAATGCATTTATCACTCCGCATATCGCCTGGGCCACCAAGGAAGCCAGGGCAAGACTGATAGATGTAGCCAGCAGAAACGTGAATGCGTTTATAGAAGGCCAACCCGTGAATGTAGTAAATTGAAAAACATGGAGAGGCCTGATTAGTTCAACCAGGCCAGTCTCCAGTTTGTCAACAAATCACGTTTCAAAACGATTTATATCTCGAAGTCGAGGCAGGAGCGCTGAACGGTATAGGGGCGAACCTTACCGTTGGCTACTGCCACGTGTTCCGGGTGCTTGGCATAGCCCTTGAGGGCCTCTTCGCTTTCGAGGGTGCTGTCAAGCATCACGTCGGCATTCGAGGAAGCCAGACGACCGTCAATATGTACCTTCACGTCGAGAAGTCCGGGAACTTTTCCCACGAGTCCTTCCAAGCCAGCCTTGATACCGGCCTTTACCTGCTGTTTCTCTTCTTCAGAGAGTTCTGGATTCAGCGTCCAGAGGATAATGTGCTTTACCATAATTGTTCGGTATTGATTGTTTATAAATGATATGGAATGATATTGTCAAATGCATAGGGCAGTTCAAAGCGCATCCGCTTTCCCGTTGTGGGATGGATAAAACTGATGGCCTGTGCCTGCAGGCAGAGTGACTGGTCTTGCTGATGATGCCCATACAGCTCATCACCCACAATGGGGCAACCCAGTCCGTCAGGATGGGCACAGTGCATTCGCAGCTGGTGTGTGCGACCAGTATGGAGCCACAAGGATATAAGGGAAAAGGACTCTTCCCTTTTTAGTACCCTATACTCCGTGATGGCGCGCTTCCCATGCTCATAGTCCACCATCTGGCGGGGACGGTCGATGGGGTCACAGCGCAGGGGGAGGTCAATGATGCCATGCTCCTTGTCGGGCTCACCTTCGACAACGGCAAGATATTTTTTCTTGATGGTATGCTGTAGAAACTGCTCTTGTAGGGACAAGTAGGCCTCGTGGGTCTTGGCCAGGAGCATTACGCCGGAGGTACCCATGTCTAAACGGTGGCAGAGCAAGGAGCCTGGCCAGCGGTCTGAGGCCCACGTGGCAACGCTGTAGTCCTCTATGCGGCCTGGCACGCTGAGCATTCCCGACGGTTTGTTAAGCACGGCAACAGCTTCGTCCTCATAGACAATTCCTGGAACGAGATGGGGGAAACCTGCTTCCTCGGGGTTAGGGTCCACGTCGAGCCCCTGGAGCATCCATGTGAGCACGGGTTTGCACTTGCCCCGACAGGCAGGATAGAACTGTCCGTGCTGTCTTATCGTTCCCGACTCATCGTCGCCGAGCCGTAGCCTTTCATTCTTTGGCGACTTTCCCCACCAGAACTCTGCCATACAGACAGGACGCAGCTGGTGCTGATAGGCAAACTGCAGGAGCTTCGGCGCACAACAGTCGCCCGTGCCACCAGGCGGCAGCGGGTACTTACGGCGGATACGCGGCGAGCAGTGATAGTCCTGCCATACGCTAATCAAGTCGCGCTCCTCGCCGCGGGCATTGAGGAAACGGTATTGCTGAAAGAGCCATAGCTGGAGATCCTCAGACAGCTGCTTTCGCTCTTTCAGAAGTGAAGAACCTGATGCCGCTGTTCCCTCCGCAGTTAGTGCGGATATTTCTCGCTCCTTTGTCTTGAAATAGCCATCGGGTTGTTGCGCATCATAGACGGGAGGCACGAAGTATGGCCAGTCGTTGCGCCCCTCTAACAGACCTGAGTAGGCAGCAAGGAAGCCCAGCTGTCCGTTGCACTCTACAACGAGCACGCCGTACATTTTACCCTCCGTAGGCTGGATGCGGACTATCTCCTGCTGCACCTCCTTGGCAGCAAGCAGGCACAGCGGGTGCGGCTCGTAACAGAAAGGGTAGGTAAACCGTTCGGGCTGCGGAAGGTTAGTATGTAGCGGATGGAACTGCGTCATGTCTTTCCGTATATTCATTTCCTATCAGAGGGCAAAGTTACGAAAAAAGGTTGTAAAGAACAACGGTTTTTGGAAGATTAACGCAATTCGGCCTGTAATTAAGGCAATACGGGGAAGAACGGGGGAAGTTCAAATTTGGACTAAAAGCAAATTGGGGAGGATTGGTGAAAGAGTTAGGTTTCCAAATCGTAACCCTGTCAACCGACCTCAGAAACAAAGAAAAGTGATAAAGCCCTACGAGGCAGAGAGAACCATCAAGAAGAGAGACAACCTTTATGTCACCGTGTATAATATGGAGGTCGTTCTGCTGCTTGCGTTTCGCCTGAACTCTTATCAGGCAAGGGCAGTTCGCAGGGAACTGATGGAGCGTATCAGACGTAACCACAAGCCCTTTGAGGTGATTCTGACAGCAACAACAGGAAGAGGGAATTAACAACAAGAACGGCAGAGAGAATAAGGACGGACTTTTATGAGGATAAATAGTGTGTTGGAACGATGAAACGCTCCAACACACAACGTCTGTCCCTCCTTTAGTCCATCCGTCCATTGCAATTTCCCTACATTCAAAAAGAAAAACATCGTCTATAGCAGACGAGGTACAGGGT
>ONKY01000096.1 GCA_900318585.1 uncultured Prevotellaceae bacterium | reverse complement strand
GCAGAGTGATCGATCGCGCTGGACTCGAAATCCGGTATACCCCTTTCGGGTATCGGGGGTTTGAATCCCTCACCTTCCGCCAAGACACGATTAGAAGTTAAGGGTGAATCCTTCTCTTCGCTAAGTGCTGAAAATAGGGAAGTTCTGATGACCTCTCTATTTCTTTTTTTCTGATTTCATTGATAGATTCTTAATGGCAATAGTTTGCAGTATGAGACGAATAGAAGTTCTATGTTTACTGGCTGTGATGGGGATGCTCTCGGCATTGGCACAGCCTAATTTCCGAGTGCGGAAGGATGTTCCGCTGGACTCCATACGGCTGAGCGACCCGGCAATTCTGGCAGACCAGAAGACAAAGATGTACTATATGACGGGAACGGGCGGCATGATGTGGCGCAGTCCGGACCTCAAGCTTTGGGAGGGGCCTATGCGCGTGACGGAGTTCGAGGCTGACTCGTGGATGGGACCGAGACCCATGATCTGGGCGGCGGAGTTGCACCAGAGGGGTGATGGCTGGTACTATTACTTCGCAACTTTTACCAACCAGGCGGTGAAAATCGATACCGTGCGTGGGAACGTCATTGAGCGGCGCGCCTCTCAGGTGCTACGGGCTGACAATCCGATGGGGCCATATAGGGCTTTCGGCGACGCGACTTACCTGCCAGCCAATCGTCCTACGCTCGACGGTACATATTGGTGTGACAAGGACGGCAAGCCTTACATGGTGTTCTGCGGCGAGTGGCTGCAGAACTGGAACGGCACGATAGAGAAGATTGAGCTGAAGCCCGACCTCAGCGGCACTGTCGGTGAACCGAAGGTGCTCTTCCGTGCCAGCGATTCGCCGTGGAGCCGAGAGAAAAACGACCAGGGGGAGGTGACGTGGAACAAGGTGACCGACGGTCCCTATCTTTTCCGGACGGCTACGGGCAACCTCGGTATGCTTTGGACCTCGTGGGTCTTTGATGTCTACACGCAGGGAGTAGCGTATTCCGAGAGCGGCACCCTTGACGGTCCGTGGACGCAGGAACCTGACCCCATTACGCCACCGGGCTATGGTCACTCGATGCTCTTCCAGCGCTTCGACGGCCAGTGGATGATGGCTGTCCATTATCATCAGAAGGATGCTCGTGGCCGTACCGTCCGCACTCCCCACTTGTTTGAGGTGGACTTGAGTGGAGACAAGCTCGTTGTGCGGGGTAAACAATAGCATCCCTTGATCTCCTTTCTGACTCTCCTTGTAGTTCACGTGGGTGTACCCCGCGTGAACTACAAGAAAAAGAAAATCCCGAAACCCTTTGTTTGTCGGGGTTCCGGGAATCTTCTCCGAGGTGCCTAGCAGATTCGAACTGCTGTAGACGGTTTTGCAGACCGTTGACTAAGCCACTCATCCAAGGCACCGAGTTAGCGAGAAAAGAGCGATGCTCGCATCAGCTCTCTCAAGCGCGAGGTGACCAGACCATCGTAGGGTCAAGGCTCCTTTTTGATGATTGCGGGTGCAAAGGTAATATAATTCTTTGATTCCGCCAAATATTTTTGCAGTTTTTTTCCTTTTCTCAGTCTTCGCTCATGTCGGCCACCATCTTGCGGTACATGGTATAGATTTTCTGGCGTGAGACATAGCCGCGCAGGTGGTTCTCCTCGTCGGTGACGGGCAGCCAGTCGGCACGTGTGCTCTCAAAAGTTTTCACGACGTCGGCCATGAGAGCCTTGTCTGAGAGGACGGCTTTGGGCTCCTGCATGAGCTGTGATGCCTTGAAATGGTGGTAGAGCTCTATGCGGAACACGACATTTCGGATCTTCAGGATATTCACCTCGCCCAATAATGTGCCAGCTCCGTCGAGCACGGGCAGAACAGACGAGTTGCTGCGGCTGATTTTGTTGACCATCTGTCCCAGTTCCATGTCGGGCGAGACGCTGAGGAAATCGCGGTCGAGACAGGATTCGAGGTTCATGAGGGTGAGCACGGCATGGTCAGTATGGTGGGTGAGTAGCCGGCCTTCCTTGGCGAGACGGGCACCGTAGATGCTGTGTGGCTCGAAGATGATAATGGTCAAGTATGACGTGACGCTGACAATCATCAGCGGTAAGAGAAGACTGTAGCCGCCTGTTAGTTCGGCTATGAGGAAGATTCCTGTGAGCGGTGCGTGCATCACGCCGGACATGACTCCCGCCATGCCCATGAGGGCGAAGTTCTTCTCGGGTACATAGACGCCGACCTGCTCGATGTTCCACAGGCGTGAGAACAGGAACCCCGTGAAGCAACCCACGAAAAGGCTGGGGGCAAACGTACCGCCGCAGCCGCCTGCACCATTGGTGGCACTTGTGGCGATGACCTTGGTCAGGATGACCAGGGCGACGTAAGGGATGAGCATCTGGGCGTGGCCGGAGAAAAGGGAGTTGTTGAGTACCTGATCCCAGTCGGCCTCTGTCCTGCCGTTGAGTAGCAGGTTGATGGATTGGTAGCCCTCGCCGAAGAGGGCAGGGAAGAGGAAGATGAGCAGGCTCAGGACGGCAGCACCGATGACGAGTCGGATGTAAGGCTGGTCCTTGAACCGAGCGAAGATTCCTTCACAGAAGCCCATCATCCGGATGAAGTACAGGCTGACAAGTCCGCAGAGCACACCTAAGAGTATGCAGGCCGGTACGCGCTGTACGCCCCACTCATTGTCAAGGTGGAAGGTGAAGAGGGCGCTGTCGCCACTGAAGATGTAGGTGAAGCAGGTGGCGGTGACGCAACTGACCAGGATGGGCAGTAGCGACGACATGGTCATGTCGATGAGCAGCACCTCGAGTGTGAACACCAGTCCGGCGATGGGGGCCTTGAAGATGCCGGCGATGGCACCGGCGGCACCACAGCCGACGAGCGTCATCAGCGTCTTGCGATCCAGGTGGAACAGCTGGCCGAGGTTGGAGCCAATGGCGGAACCTGTCAATACGATAGGAGCCTCGGCACCGACTGAGCCGCCAAAGCCGATGGTGATGGCTGACGCGATGACTGACGACCAGCAGTTGTGGCCTTTCAGTCTCGACTTGTTGGAGGAGATGGCGTAGAGGATGCGGGTGATACCGTGGGAGATATCGTCGCGGACGATATGGCGGACGAAGAGGGACGTGAGATAAATGCCTACCACGGGATAAACCAGATAGAGCCAGTTGGCCCCAGACTTGGAGAAATGGGACGTTAGCAGCGCTACAATCTGGTTGATAAAGCTGTGGAGAAGAAATGCTGCAACGGCACCAAAGAATCCGACGATGAATGCCAGCAGCAACAAGAACATCTTGTCGCTGATATGCTCTTCCCGCCATTGTATCAGTCGCTGAAACATTTCCTTTCTTTCTTTCCCGTCAAGTCTTAATCACTATACGCTTTCTCGCCGATGGTCTCCCGACTGCCTATGGTCATCTGTCGAAGGTCATAGAAGGAACCGTTATAGATGTTTAGGTCTACGTTGCCCTTGATACCGGGAAGACGTCCCACGTCGGTGTGTTGCCAGAATTTCCATTGCCCCTTGTACTCCACCGAGTCCACGTAATAGTGGGCTATCCAGTAAGGGTAGGGGTCGAAGATGGAATCATTCAGGTACTTTAGCTTAAATTTATAATAGGTATAGATGATGGGCTTCACCTTGTAGTGGTCCTCGACGATGTCAAGCCATTCCTTGACGCTGGCCTTGAACTGCTCGTCACTCTGTTCCTTGGGCTTGTGCTCCACGTCAAGTACTGGCGGGAGGTCACCGTTTTCCAGCTTGACCTGCCTGAGGAAGAATTCTGCCTGTTGGCTGGCAGGGGAGTGGACGCTATAGAAATGGTAGGCACCACGGGTAAAGCCGTTTTCGCGTGCTTGGTAGAAGTTGTCTATGAAGTTCTCATCTATCTGAGTGGCACCCTCTGTGGCCTTGATCATGACGAACCGAATGGGGCACCGGTCTATCATACCGTTATCCTTCAGCTCCTCCCAGTCGATGCGCCCCTGATGGTGTGAGACGTCTATACCATGAATCTCATAGCCTTCGGGATAGCTGATGTCGCCGTAGAGGGCACGCCAGCGGAATCCGAAGGGTGAGACGAAGAAATAATAGAAGAACCAGATGTAGCCCACCACAACGAGCAGGGCGCCAAGCCACCATCCCCACGAGGGGACTTTCTGAAGCAAGCGTACCACGACGCCGGGCCGCTTTTTGCGCCCGGGGCCGTGATACGTTTTTGTTGTGCCAATGCCTTTGCGGCGTACTACACGTTTCTTCGACATTTACTTAGCTTGTTCCAAGGCAAGGGTCTTGGTAGGCTGGTCACAGACCTCCGTGGGTCCCCAGTACTGGATAGGACCAGGATAGACGTAAGCGGTCTCGCGGGCCCAGCGGTCACGTTGTGCAGCGAACGCCTTGAAGGGTGCGCCGTCCAATTCTACGAGTGCCTTGCGGATAACGGGCTTCATCTCACCGTTACGGCGCTCCATGTTCATCATCATTGTGATGGGCACACCACCGGCAACCCACTGGTCGGCGGGAGCGGTCGTATTCTTCACGATGGCCATGTAGCCAGTCTTGCCGTTGGCAATGAGCTGTGCGGCACTGGTACCGAGGGCGTAGCAATAGTCGGCGTCGAAGTTTGAAGGAGCAGCGCAGCGTCCCTCATAGCCGAAGAAGTGATGCAGTGCAGCAAACTTACCGTTGTACTTGCCCTCCTTCTTCATCTTCTCCAGTTTCTGAGCCACCATCGTAGAGAGCAGCTTCTCGGTCTCGATGAGTGAAACCTGAACGTTGCCGTGAGGATCACGGTCGAGAGCAAGCTGACGAGCCACACCCGTGGGCAGGCTGTTGAACACAGCAAGGTTCTCATCCGTGAGATGACTCTTCACGAAGTCAATCTGCTCTGAACGGGCCAGGTCTTTGGCTGCGGGCAATGCCAGCACATCATTGAGCTGGGCAATGAGCTTCTTGATAGCGGGGATGAACTCGATGACACCCTCGGGGATAATGACGGAACCGTAGTTGTTGCCATCGGCAGCACGTTTACAGACAGCGTTGGCAATGTACTCCACGATGTCGTCAAGGCTCATGGCCTTGGCCTCAATCTCTTCGGAGATAAGGCAGATGTTCGGCTGGGTCTGGAGTGCGCATTCCAGGGCAATATGGGAAGCTGAGCGGCCCATCACCTTGATGAAGTGCCAGTACTTACGGGAAGAGTTGCAGTCACGCTCAATGTTACCAATCAGTTCAGAGTAGGTCTTGCAGGCGGTGTCGAAGCCGAAGCTGGTCTCAATCTGCGAGTTCTTCAGGTCGCCGTCAATGGTCTTCGGGCAGCCGATGACCTGTACGCCGTAGTTCTTGGCTGCGTAATACTCGGCCAGCACGCAGGCGTTGGTGTTGGAGTCGTCGCCACCAATGATGACAATGGCCTTGATGTCCAGCTTGCGGATAATCTCCAGACCTTTCTCGAACTGATCCACCTTCTCCAGCTTCGTGCGGCCGGAGCCGATCATGTCGAAGCCGCCAGTATTGCGGTATTTGTCCACAACCTCCTTCGTCAGTTCCATGTAATTATGGTCAACAAGGCCGCCAGGACCAAGGATGAAGCCGTAGAGACGATTCTCAGGATTGAGCTTCTTGATCTGGTCAAACAGACCTGTAATCACATTGTGGCCACCAGGAGCCTGACCGCCGGAAAGGATGATACCAACGTTCATCTTCGTAGTGTTGGCCTTCTCGGCCGGAACAAATTCCACGATGGGCATTCCATAGGTGTTGGGGAACAACTTCTTGATTTCCTCTTGGTCGGCTACGCTCTGTGTCGGTTCACCTTCCTTCACTTTTACTGCACCCTGCAGTGCCTTCGGCAACTTCGGCTGATAGGCAGCTCTTGCAATCTGCAATGCACTTTTTTCCATAATTCTTTTTCTTATTTAAATGGTTTAAAATGATTTTTCGGAATGCAAAAATACTCATTTTCTATGAAAATCAGAAAGAAATATGCTATTTTAATATTTTTTTGTGATGAAAATCAACCGTATTTCGAATAATTTATGTATCTTTGCTATCTGTAATTAGCAAACGAGAAATAATCTATGGCAAACAAACGAACATTGAAGAGGAGCATCAACCTCATTTGCGAGGAACTTTTCGCCGAGTGTGTGGCAGCTTCACTCTACGGCCCGAGTAACGACAAGGAAAACCACGAAGCTCTGATTTTTAGCATTCTCAAGATGCAAGGCAATTTCATTAGTCGGGTAGGGCATCCGGAGCCGGGAATGAAGCCGAAGATATATTACAAACAGCTACGCGAGAAATTTGGTGCGGAAGTAGGAGACATCGTCGGTCAAATCAACAACCAATAGCAAAGAGCAGGAAAATGGTTTTGAGTAAGTTTTGTAACTGGCTGTTGTACAAACGAATGGGGTGGACTGAAGAAGTAACGCAGGAACATCCCGACAAGTATATTATTTGTCTGGCGCCCCACACCAGCAACTGGGATTTCGTGATTGGGCAGCTGTATAGCCGGGCACATGGCATGAAGATCAATTTCCTGATGAAGAAGGAGTGGTTCTTCTGGCCATTGGGACCCATTTTCAAGAAGATGGGTGGCATTCCTGTATACCGTGACAAGAAGACCAGTATGACAGAGGCAATGGCTGAGGCTGCTCGCCAGGCTCCTACGTTTCATCTTTGTATCACCCCGGAAGGTACTCGCTCAAGGACTGAGAATTGGAAGAAGGGATTCTACTTCATTGCCTTGAAGGCAGGCATCCCTATATTACTCTACGGCGCTGACTATGAGCGTCGTCACATCCAGTGTACCAAGACCCTTATTCCCAACGGGGACTTGGAAGGCCAGATGCGGGAGATCAAGCGATATTACAAGGATTTCAAGGGAAGATACCCTGAGAATTTTACTATTGGGGATGTAGAAGCGTAAAGATGAGGAAAAGGCAGAACAGTCATATTGCATGGAAGAAAAGAAGAGGCATACTGAGGATTGTGTTTCTTTTTTTCTCTTTTTCGTATCTTATGCCTACCTATTCCCAAAGCTGGGGTGGCATTGAATACAAAGGTGAGCCCTGGGTGAAGAACATCTCGCAGCCCAACAAGATTACCCGTGGGTTGGAGGGACGGCATCTTTCCCTGTGGGCCAGCCACGGGCGCTATTACGATACGGAGCGCGAGGAGTGGAGGTGGCAGCGCCCCACGCTGTTCTGTACCAATGAGGACTTATTCACACAGACCATCGTCGTGCCCTATCTTATTCCCATGCTCGAGAATGCCGGAGCCATCGTCTTTACTCCGCGTGAGCGTGACTGGCAGCGCCATGAGGTCATTGTCGACAATGATGACCACACCCGTCTCATCAACTATATTGAGTCAGGCTTCAAGCATCCTTGGACAACTACCGGGATTCCCGGCTTTGCCTACCATCATACCAACTACCTGGACGGTGAAAACCCGTTTGTGGCAGGGACGGCCCGTCAGGCAAGGACCACAGGCAGCAAGTCGAAGTATAGTCAGATTAACTACCAGCCCGACCTCCCCGAGGAGGGACGGTATGCGGTATATGTGAGTTATCAGACGCTTGAGAACAGCATTGACGACGCCCACTATACGGTTTGGCATAAGGGCGAGAAGACGGAGTTCCGCGTCAATCAGCAGATGGGAGGCGGCACGTGGGTGTACTTAGGGACTTTCGACTTTGACAAAGGCTGTAACCAGTTCAACCGCGTCACTCTGACCAACCAGAGCTCAGACGGTGGCGTAGTCACAGCAGATGCCGTGCGGTTTGGAGGCGGCATGGGCAACATTGAGCGTGGAGGTACCGTCAGCGGACTTCCCCGCTGCTTGGAGGGAGCCCGTTACTCCACCCAGTGGATGGGAATTCCCTATAATGTATATGTCCGGCAGGATGACTATAAGGATGATATCAATACCCGCCCAAAGACCACGAACTTTGTGGCTGGAGGCTCCTGCTACCTGCCTGCCGAGGAAGGGTTGCGTGTGCCTCTTGAACTGTCTTTGGCCGTCCATAGTGATGCTGGCTACGCTGCCGATGGCGAGTCGCTATATGGGTCGCTCAGTATCTGTACTACCGAAAGCAATGGCAATAAACTCTTCCCGTCAGGTGTCTCAAGACAAGTGTCCAGGTCACTGGCTGACGACCTGCTATACAATACTCAGAAAGACCTGCGTGCAAAGTATGGCAAATGGGTTGTTCGTACCGTGTACGACCGCAACTATTCTGAAACACGCAACCCTGAGATTCCGAGTGCCATCCTGGAAACTCTCTCTCACCAGAGCTTCCCGGATATGCGTTACGGACAAGATCCGAACTTCCGTTTCACGTTGGCGCGCTCTGTCTATAAGACGCTGTTGCGTTACATCAATCGCATGCACGATGACCCTTGTGTGGTCACCCCGCTTACGCCTACCCATCTGAAGGTAGATTTTGCCAATAAGAAAGGTGAGGTCCGCCTAACGTGGACACCCACCGACGACCCGCAGGAGCCTACTGCTGAGGCGACAGGCTACATTGTCTATGTGGCGACGGGCTACGGCGGTTTTGACAACGGTACACAAGTGCGCCACAATTCTTTCTCCATGAAGCTGATTCCTGGTGAGCTATATTCCTTCCGCGTGGCCGCTGTCAACAAGGGCGGCAGGAGTTTCCCGTCGGAGGTGGTGTCAGCACGTTACGTTCCCAATGCCTCGGGCACGGTGCTTGTCGTCAATGGCTTCCACCGCCTGTCGTCTCCCGCCATTATTCAGAACGACTCGCTGCAAGGTTTCGACATTGAAGCTGATCCGGGCGTGACTTACGGACGGACGGCAGGCTATACGGGACGTCAGCTGGTCTTCGACCGCTCACTCATGGGCATTGAGGGTGAAACAGGGCTGGGCTATGGTACGACCGAACTGGCTGGTCAGTTTATTGGCGGTAATGAGTTCAACTACATCAAAACCCATGCGGAGGCCATTGCTGCCGCCGGTGACTATAACATTGTCAGTTGCTCTGCTGATGTCTTGGAACGGGGAGGGATTCCCGTCGGTCGCTACTCAGCCGTTGACCTCCTCCTGGGCCTGGAACGCGATGATGGTCATAGCCTCGTTCCCTATAAGTCCTTCCCGCCAGTCCTGCAGCAGCAGTTGCGCCAGTACACTCAACAAGGAGGCTCCCTGCTCGTTAGTGGTGCTTATGTGGGTAGCGATATGCAGGCAGCCGGTGAGCGCACCTTCCTGGCCGATGTGCTGAAATGCAGCTACGCCGGCAAAGACCCGACAGTCTCCGAAACCATCAACGGCATGGGTACACAGTTTGACTTCTATCGTCAACTCAATGAGCAGCATTATGCAGCTCCCCATCCTGACATTCTTCAGCCTGCCGTCGGGGCGGCCTTCCCCCTGATGGCCTACGCTGACAACTATTCTGCCGCTGTCGCCTATCAGGGCAGCGACTATCGGGCCATCACTTTGGGCTTCCCCTTCGAGTGTATCAAGTCGCCGAGGACGCGCGCCTCCCTGATGGCTGGAATCTTGCAATTTCTTATTCATTAACCTTATAACAAAATTCTGCTATGTCAAAAATCCAAGCTAACTCTTCTGGTACCAGAAGCATTGAAATCAGCGAAGAGCATCTTCGTACAATTGAGGAATACCAGTTCTTCCGAGACTTGATCGACTCCAACGGCTACGTTGACGAGGAAGTGCTCAATAAGTTGAAACTTAACATCCGCTCCTTGTTAGAGTCGGAGGCTGGCAGGGACAAGCGCTTGCTTGACCTTTGCTTAGACGTGATCTATCACCCCAACATGAAGGCCTACGGATTGCAGCAACTCGTTTTGCTGTATATCAATTGGAAAAACCGTGGCAACGACAACCTTGGAATGACGACCCGCGCTTTCCAGGGAACGCCGTTCAATTAAGCGAAAGGCTACCTGTTCTTGCCTTGCAAGCGACCAAAGGTCGAGCGCTTTCTTTGAAAGCGACCAGAGGTCGAGCGGGCGGCTATCGGTCGGGCGCTCAGCATCCCGAAGGGTGACGCTTTCTTGCGCTCCGTGGGTGCTCAGGCGCTTGGTGGAGGTATTGCAAAGAATGGAGTGGGTGGCCCTACGGTATGAAGGCAGCCTAAGTGGTAAGTGCTAAGAGGTGAAATAGTGGAATATAGACTGACTGATTTTCTGCCAACGACCAAGAAGGAGTTGGAATTGCGAGTGTGGGATGAAGTGGATGTCATCCTGTTTTCGGGTGACGCCTATGTTGACCATCCCTCGTTCGGCGCGGCAGTCATCGGTCGTACACTTGAGGCTGCAGGTTATCGGGTGGCCATTGTACCGCAGCCCGACTGGCATGGCGACTTTCGTGACTTCAAGAAGTTAGGTCGTCCTCGCCTGTTCTTCGGTATCTCCCCAGGATGTATGGACTCTATGGTCAACAAGTACACGGCAGCCCGCCGACTGCGTTCCGAGGATGCCTACAGTCCCGACGGGCGACACGATCTAAGGCCGGAATACCCCACCATTGTCTACACTCGCATCCTGAAGCAGCTCTATCCTGACGTGCCTGTTGTCCTGGGTGGTATAGAGGCCTCGCTGCGTCGTGTCACCCACTATGACTACTGGCAGGACACCCTGCGGCCGAGCATCCTCTGCGACTCAGGCGCTGACCTTATTATATATGGTATGGGTGAAAAGCCTATCGTCGAACTCGCCCGCATTTTAAGTGAAGAGTTAAGAGTGAAGAGTGAAGAATTTGCTGCCGCCAAACCTTCTGGGGAAATTCTTCACTCTTCACTTGAAACCATTCCGCAAACCGCCTATCTCGCCCGTCAGGATGAAATCCCTGGCGGTATTACCGACAGAGACATCGTGCTCCACAGCCACGAGGAATGCCTTCGCGACAAACGGGCGCAGGCCGAGAACTTCCGCCATGTGGAGGAACAGTCCAACATGATACACGCCCAGCGCATCCTGCAGAAGGTAGGCACGAGCTATGTCGTGGTCAATCCCCCTTATCCCCCTATGACGACGGCAGAGCTTGACCAGTCTTTCGACCTGCCCTACACCCGCCAACCGCATCCGAAATATAAGGGCAAACGCATTCCTGCTTACGACATGATCAAGCATAGCGTCAACATCCACCGCGGATGCTTCGGCGGCTGCGCCTTCTGCACCATCTCCGCTCATCAGGGCAAATTCATTACATGCCGCTCCAAGGAGAGCATCCTCAGGGAGGTGGAGCAAGTCACCCGAATGCCCGACTTCAAAGGCTACCTCAGCGACCTTGGCGGTCCCTCTGCCAATATGTACGGAATGCATGGGCGCAATCTCAATGCCTGCGAGAAGTGTAGGCGTCCCAGCTGTATCCATCCGCAGATATGCCCTAACCTCAATACCGACCATTCGGCTCTGCTCGACATCTATCGTGCTGTAGATGCGCTGCCTGCCGTAAAGAAGAGCTTCATTGGCAGCGGAGTGCGCTATGACCTGATCCTACACCGTTCCAAGGACGATGCCGTGAACCGTGCCGCTCAGGAATACGCCCGCGAACTCATCTGCCGCCACGTCAGCGGACGCCTCAAGGTGGCGCCTGAACACACCAGCGACCGAGTGCTCCACCTCATGCGCAAGCCCTCGTTCCAGCAGTTCTATGAGTTCAAACGCCTTTTCGACCGCATTAACCGCGAGGAGCACCTTAACCAGCAAATCATCCCTTACTTCATCAGCTCCCATCCTGGCTGCCATGAGGAGGATATGGCCGAGCTGGCCGTGCTCACCAAGCAGCTCGACTTCCATCTGGAGCAGGTGCAGGACTTCACGCCCACGCCCATGACCGTGGCCACCGAGATGTGGTACACGGGCTATGACCCCTATACCTTGGAACCTGTCTACTCAGCCAAGACCCCACGCGAAAAACAGGCCCAGCGCCAGTACTTCTTCTGGTACAAGCCCGAGGAGCGCCGTAACATTGAGCAGTCCTTGCGCCGCATCGGTCGTGCCGACCTCATTTCCCGTCTCTACCATGCAGATTATCGAACAAAGCCTGATACCCAAAAGCCCCGCCAGGAAAAGCGAGGACGGAATCGTCGTTAGTCCAGACTTCGTGGCCGTTATCGACGGCTCCACCTCTAAGTCTTCCCGCCGCTACAGCCTGTTTTGTAGCAACGGGCGCTTAGCCATGCAGATTGTTGCCAGGACGATACGCCGCGCACGCAAGGACATCTCTATGACCCAGTTCTGTGCTGAGGTGACAAAGGCTGTCCGCCGCAAATATCGCAAAGGCGACCTGCCTTATCTTGCCCATCATCCGGAAGATCGTTTGGCAGCTTCGGCTGTCATCTTCAGCCGCGTGCGTCGTGAGATATGGATGATTGGCGACTGCCAGTGCCTTGTCCGGCCGAAGCAGGTCATCGGCTCTGAATCCCCCTCCTATACGCTCTACGACAACCCAAAGCCCGACGAGTCCATGCTGGCAGCGTTGCGTGCCGAGGAAGTGCGGCGGCTCATGGCTTCGGGGGTAACGGCAGAGGAACTGCTTGCCAACGATACAGCCCGCCCGGTCATCATTCCCCGCATGTTGCAGACCATGCAGCAGCAGAATGTCACGTATTCCGTCATTGACGGCTTTCCCATACCCCTCAGCCATGTTCGTCAGCTCACGCTTAGTTTCGAGCCTTTCGAGCTCGTCCTCGCCTCCGACGGCTACCCCTTCCTGCTGCCGACGCTTGCCGAGTCGGAGGCTGCCCTTGACCGCCAACGCACGGAGGATCCTCTGAATATCGGCCAGTTTAAAGCCACAAAAGCCTTTATGACGGGCAATAATTCGTTTGATGACAGGGCATACATAAGATTTGAGGTCTGAAAATTTGGCTGTTTCCCAAATAATTGCTAACTTTGCAGCCGCTTAGCGACGAAAGAATCGAAAAGAAGCAGGTTTGGTTCCGTAGCTCAGCTGGATAGAGCAACAGCCTTCTAAGCTGTGGGTCTTGGGTTCGAGTCCCAACGGAATCACAAAGAAAATTGCCAATTACGTTGAAAATCAGTGAGTTGGCAATTTTTTTATTTTGTTGTTTTGGTCACAATTTGGTCACAATAGCCCCAAAAGGAGGTTTTTTCAATAGTAAAGAGCTGCTCCGTCTCGCTTGACAGTTGCAACCCTTTTGTGTGATACAAAACACCGTTATGGCGTTTCAGGTGCAAAGGTACTAATTTCCTACGAAACAGCAAAGGTGGCCTGGTAGAGAAGAGGTAAAAAGTAAAAAAGAGCGGGCCCAAGATGCCATTCCTTGGTAAAGGCACAGAATGCATAAAAATCCGGCTCTCACAGGCCTCAAAAGACATGCACGAACCCCTGATTCCAATGTTTTTCCCCGTACTTGGCGCTCATGTGAGCGGTGCGGAATTTCAGAACTCTGACCTCACTTGGAAAGAGTTTTGTGGTCAAATGGCCAATCTGGTGGCCGAAAGTGGGGGTGACAAGGGCTTCAATAAACCTTTTTGCTCTATGAAATCTTTGTAACTTTTTGTTTTTCAGTAATGAGCGGAATACGGGAATCGAACCCGCCTCCCAGGCTTGGGAAGCCCGTGCACTACCGATGTGCTAATTCCGCAATAGAACAAAAAACGTGATGATGCTTTTGCGTTTGAGCCGATACCCGGACTCGAACCGGGGACCCACGCATTACGAATGCGTTGCTCTACCAACTGAGCCATATCGGCAGGTCTCCTTTAGCGGGTGCAAAAGTACTCATTTTATTT
>ONKY01000113.1 GCA_900318585.1 uncultured Prevotellaceae bacterium | reverse complement strand
CAGTTTAAGCGACTGGCCAAGAAATATCCGTCGCTGGTAAGCGATTACGATACGTTCAAGAAAGAACTGCATGAAAACCCTTTTCAAGAATCTGATTTGGGTAGTGGTACCCGTAAGGTCCGGATGGCCATTGCTTCGAAAGGATTGCTCTCGGCTTACACCGTCATTGCCGCCAGAATCAATTAATTGTTATGGACTATGACATTCTTCAATCAGTTTCACAAGTAGGTGACGGAGCGCAAGATGCGGAAAATAGCCGTATCGCAGCAATCACCGATGAAGAAAGCTCAAATCTCAAAACTGGAAGTGCTATTGTACAACACTGAGACGGCGTTTTTGAATGGTCAAAACGCCGTCTCAGCATCGTAGTTCGTTATCCTATACCAAAAGAGGGTCAGCCCCTGCTTGGGAAAACCACCATTACTTTGTGCGGTTCTTGCTGACGAACTCGGCCATGGTGTTGATGGACTTGAAGATTTCCTTCCCGGCAGAGGGATCCTTGATCTTGATGCCATAGCTCTTCTCCATCATTACGATGAGCTCCAGGGCGTCGATGGAATCCAGACCGAGACCTTTGCCGAAAAGCGGGGCATCATTGTCGATGTCCTCGGGCTGCACGTCCTCCAGGTTCAACACTTCAATAATCTGATTCTTCAGTTCTAATACTAATTCTTCCATTTCTCTTTTATTTTCGTAATTCGTAATTCCTAATTCGTAATTCATTCATCTCCTCTCGTCACCCCAGAACTCAAAGTAGTTGAACCACTGTTCGGGATACTGCAGCAGCGCCTTCTCTAACTCGTCGGCAAAGTGCTGCGCCAGGTTGGTGGCATGCTCAATGCGGCTGGTGTATGGGCGTTCGTCGGCCTCTATGCGGCGTATGCGGACGTTGTAAGTATAGGTGTCGGCCTTCATCACGAGGATGGTAATGGTGGGCACTCCCCGCTGCAGGGCCATGGCGTAAGGTCCAAGGGGCAGGTGTACGCTGGCGCCCAGCAGTTGGCACTCCACATAGCGCGGGGAGCCGAATATGCGGTCGCCGGGTATGCTCACGGTCTCGCCATTGGCCAGCGCATCGTTGAGCAGGAACACGTGTGACATGTCCTCCTTGACGGGAATCATCCGTATATTGTTTTTGGCGAACATCCTGTTGCGGTTTTCCATCACCGCCTTGGCCTCGCCGGGGAAGACGAGTGCGTTGTATCGCTTCTCCGTAGCCTTGAAGGCATAGCCAGCCAGCTCGTAGTTGCCCACGTGGCAGCTCAGGGTGATGAAGCCCTGCTCGCCGTGGCAGAGGTCGAGGAACATATCGTAGCCGTCAAGGTTGAACGTGAAACGGCGGCCTGCATAGTTGGCAAACCGGTCGAGGATGATCTGGCCGAAGCGGTAGTGGTTGAGATACACGTAGCGGAATGACTTCCACGCGCCGAAGCCGTGCCTCTGGCGGAAGTAGTGATACTGCGAGAGGTATCCCTTGTGGGCGAAGAGCATATAGAACGGTATGACGAAGATACCCATGCCGACATAGACAATCCGCAAGTCAACATAGCGGAATATCCATATCAGCACACGGTGCATCCAGGCCATACCTCCGGTATTGCCCTTCCACTCTTCGTGCTCTAGCTTGTCACTCTCTTCGCTCATCTTTTCTCAATGCACAATGCATAATGCACCGCTCGACCTTGGTCGCTTGCAGGCAAGAATGCATAATTCATCATTCATAACTCATCATTCAAAAAGGGCTTTTTAAAGCTTTTTGCAGACCAGGATGGAGTGTCCCTGTCCCAGGTTGTCGTGGATGACTTCCACCTCCAAGCCTGCCTGCCGGATGATGCGCACCATATCGTCAGTGTTATACATCTTGGAATTGCCGTTGGCCAGCGCCGTGAAGTAGAGGCTGGTCATCGTGAGGCAGAAGGCGGCGGGCTCGAAGCGCTGACGGTCCCACAGCGTCTCCATGATATAGACGCGACTGTCGGCGTCCATGATAGCGGCGGCTCGTTCCAGGATGCTCTGTATCTCGTCCTCACCGAAGCAGTCGAGGAACTGGCTCATCCAGATGGCGTCGTAGTGCTTGTCAGTGGGGAAGGGGTTGGAGCGGTTCAGCAGGTCGGTGCCGTAAGCGTCGATACGCTCTGCACCCGGTTTGCCGGCCGTTTGCTCTCTCATCATCTCCACCTGCTGCGGGAGGTCCATCACGGTGACCTGTACCTGCTGGTCATAGCCCACACACTGGAGCGCCCAGCGTCCTGTGTTGCCGCCCACGTCGAGCAGCGTCCTGGGCTTTTGGGCGAAAACCACTTCCAGCGCCTGCTGGAAGGAGCTGTCAGAATAGAAATGATCGAAGCCGAACCAGCTCTTCTGCACCTGTTCGGGTAGCTGCGACAGTCCCTCGTAGATGGTCGGCCACGGCCCGAAATGCTTCAGACCGGCGGGCTTCCCCTCGCGCAGGGCCTCTTCCAAGTGGAACCAGCCCTCGTAGTTCACATCGTGGTTGAAGTCGATGTTCACCCTCGTGGCGGGGTCGTTGATGAGGAACCAGCCGGTCTTAGCCAGCTCGAAGCGCTCCGTCTCCTTGTTGACGATGACGGTGCCTATGCAAAGCGAGGCTTCCATCAGCACCTTCACGGCATACACCGAGAGTCCTGTCTGCTCGGCCACCTCGCTGATGGTCATGCCCTTGTCGCTGTCGCGCAGCAAGTCGAGGATGCCGAACTTCAGCATCAACCGTGAGGCCTGGAAGACGATGGGTCCCCAGGCAATCCACTCTGCCCTTGCCTGTGCCTCGCGGGCAGACAGGCGTTCCTTAGTATAAACTTTCTCTAATGCAGGTGATAAGTTCATTCCCGTATTTCTTTCTTATGTCAAACTTCTAATTTCCAACTCCTTACATCAGGCATCACGTGTAAAGCCCACCGTTGATGTTAATGACCTCGCCCGTGATATAGGCTGCCTCGTCACTGGCCAGGAAAGCCACCAACGCAGCCACCTCCTCCGGCCGTCCGAAACGTCCCGTCGGTATCAGCTTCGTCAGTTCGTCCTCCGCCAGGTCGCTGGTCATGTCGGTAGCGATGAATCCCGGAGCCACGGCGTTCACCGTCACCCCTCGCGGAGCCACCTCCTGTGCCAGCGCCTTGGTGGCGCCTATCAGTGCCGCCTTAGCCGCCGAGTAGTTGGCCTGCCCGGGCAGGCCCTTCACGCCTGAGAGCGAGGCCATGTTGATGATGCGGCCGCCGCGCTTGCGGGGCATCATGTGCTTCAGCAGCCGGCGGGTGATACAGAAGAAGCCGTTCATCGTCGTATCGATTACCTGATGCCAGTCCTCGTCCGACATCATGAACATCATGTTGTCGCGCCTGATACCGGCATTGTTCACCAGCACAGCTACGTAGTCGTCGGGATGTTCCTGCTCCCACTGGTCGATGGCGGCTTCCGTCGCCTTGGGATCAGCCACGTCGAAGGGCAGCAGCTCTGCCTTTCCCCCAGCGCTGACAATCTCGTCGACAGTTGCCTGGGCTGCTTCGAGGTTGCTCCTGAAATTGATGACCACTGGCCATCC
Organism: uncultured Prevotellaceae bacterium; assembly: GCA_900318585.1. Lineage (GTDB taxonomy): Bacteria > Bacteroidota > Bacteroidia > Bacteroidales > Bacteroidaceae > Prevotella. The sequence continues at coordinate 29,842 of ONKY01000113.1, read as the reverse complement.
CATACTGGCCAGTTTCACAGCTACGGCGCGCCCAATTCCGCGCGAGCCGCCTGTCACAAATGCATATTTCATCGATGCTTTTTCTTAAAATGCGGTGCAAAGGTACGAAAATAATTACGAATTATGAATTATGAATTCATTTTTTTTATCGGCGGTAGCAATTTTTCCACTTTTCACTCCATTCCCGACCGTGGTCGCCTACCCGTAGCCTTACACTTTTCACTTTTATTTCGTACCTTTGACCTTTGGTCTTAGTACTCCCGCTTAAGAAAACTCAAATAAAATTTGGTTTTCTCTTCGCTTATTCGTACCTTTGTCGCCAAAATAAGGGAAAAATGACAAACGGATTATTACTTTGGGTAGACGACGAGATAGAACAGCTGAGAGCTCACCTGCTGTTTCTCGAGAAAAAAGGCTATGAGGTGGTGACGGTCTCTAACGGCACAGACGCCATTGAGGAGTGCCGGTCGCGATCGTTCGACCTCGTCCTCTTAGACGAACAGATGCCAGGCATCTCAGGCTTAGAGACCCTGCAACGCATCAAAGAGCTGCAGCCCGCACTGCCTGTGGTCATGGTGACGAAGAGCGAGGAGGAGAACATCATGGAGCAGGCCATCGGACAGAAGATTGCCGACTACCTCATCAAGCCCGTCAACCCCAACCAGATTCTGCTGACACTGAAAAAGAACATCCACCGCCGCGAGATTGAGACGGAGGTGACACAGAGCCAGTACCAACAGCGGTTCGCGCAGATAGCCATGCAGATACAGGACTGCCGTACCTGGCAGGACTGGAAGGAGCTCTACCGCCGGCTTGTCCACTGGGAGTTGCAGCTCAGCTCTACGGACAGTTCCATGACCGAGATGCTCCAGATGCAGAAGGAAGAGGCTAACCTGGGCTTTGCCAAGTTCGTGAAGAAGAACTATCTGAGCAGCCTTACCCCCAGAGATGAGGCACCCACCTTTTCTCATCAGCTGTTCAAGAAAAAGGTGTTTCCTCTGCTCAACGAAGGCAGAAAGGTGATGCTTGTCGTGATGGATAATTTCCGCTACGACCAGTGGCGGATGCTCTCCCACGAGATCGGCGACCTCTTTGAGATGGACGAGGATCTCTACTTCTCCATCCTGCCCACGGCCACCCAGTATGCACGCAACGCCATCTTCTCTGGCCTCATGCCCGACCAGATAGCCCGTATGTTCCCTGATCTGTGGGTGGACGAGGACGAGGAGGAGGGCAAGAACCTCAACGAGGAGCCGCTCATTCGCACGCAGATAGAACGCTACCGCCGCCACGACACCTTCTCCTACCACAAGGTGAACACCTCGCAGGACGCTGAGAAGCTCTTAGGGCAGATGAAGCAGATGGAGAAGAACGACCTCAACGTCGTCGTGTTCAACTTCATTGACATGCTCTCCCATGCCCGCACGGAGAGCCGTATGGTGCGCGAGCTGGCCAACAACGAGAGCGCCTACCGTTCCATCACCCTCTCCTGGCTGCGCCACTCCGTCATCAGCGACTTCTTCCGCCAGCTGGCACAGACGGACTATACCGTGCTCGTCACCACCGACCACGGCAGCATCCGCTGCACCAAGCCCGTGAAGATCGTGGGCGACCGTAACACCAACACTAACCTGCGCTATAAGTTAGGTAAGAACCTCGCCTACAGTGACAAAGACCTCTTCGTCATCAAGGATCCGCAGAAGGCATTCCTCCCCGCGCCGAACCTCTCTACGAGCTATGTCTTTGCCACCGGCGACTCTTTCTTTGCCTATCCAAACAACTACAACTACTACGTCTCCTACTATCGCGACACCTTCCAGCACGGCGGCATCTCGATGGAGGAGATGATCATTCCGTTAGTAACGCTGAAAGGGAAAAAAAGATAGAAGCCTCCCCCACCCCCTCCAGGGAGGGAAGTAGAGTTAGAAAGAGAAAAAAACAAAAGATACAATATGGAGATTATCATTAAGGATATAGAGCATATTGGCGAAGCCGCACGGCAGTTCGTCAAGGAGATGGGCGACCGCCACGTGTTCGCCTTCTACGGCACGATGGGAGCCGGCAAGACCACCTTCATCAAAGCTGTTTGCGAGGTGCTGGGCGTCGAGGACGTCATCACCTCCCCCACCTTCGCCATCGTCAACGAGTATACCATTGACCATTCATCGTTCCGCTCAGCGACGTCAGGAGACGCTTTTTTGCGCTCCGTGGATGCTCAGGCGCTTTGCGGAGGTCATGCGAAGGACGTTCAATGTTCAACGTTCAACGTTCAACGTATTTTCCACTTCGACTTCTACCGCATCAAGAAGATAGAGGAGGTGTACGACATGGGCTACGAGGACTACTTCTACAGCGGCTCCCTCTGCTTCATCGAGTGGCCGGAGCTCATCGAGGATCTGCTGCCCGACGACGCCGTGCGCGTCACCATCACCCCGCAGCCCGACGGAAGCCGCATAGTGCAGAAAAATCAGGATTAGCTTGTCCAATCCGACAAAAAGTGTTACCTTTGCAGCGCAAAACTAATTACTAAAGAATTATTGTACTTTTGAAGATGAAGAGATTTCTTACGCTATTCCTATTGGCGGCCGTTGCTGCCGTGGGAGTGTACGCTCAACGTATGACCGACCAGTTGGACCGTGGCCTGGTGGCCGTAAAGACGGCAAAGGGTGTCTACTGCTCCTGGCGCATCACAGGCGAGGAGTATTACGACGTGACATATAACCTGTACCGCGACGGCACGAAGGTGAACGCCGAGCCGCTCCTGGTGTCGAACTATACCGACAAGGACGGCACGGAGGCCAGCCAGTATACGGTGAAGGCCGTGGTGCGCGGCACGGAGCAGGCGGAGAGCAAGGCTGCCGCTGTATGGGCCCACAACTACCTGGAGATCAAGATGAACCACGGCTCGCTGAAGTCCACCTATGTTCCTAACGACGCCTGCTGTGCTGACGTGGACGGCGACGGCGAAGTGGAGATCCTGCTGAAGTTCGACAACCTGAGCGAGATACAGGCCAGCTACCCCAAAAACGGCTACAACGGCGAGTACTCCATCGCGGAGGTCTACAAGCTCAATGGCAAGAAGCTCTGGTGGCTCGACTTCGGCCCCAACATGGGTGACTTCCAGAACAATGAGCAGAACATCGTGGCCTACGACTGGGACGAGGACGGCCGCGCGGAGGCGGTGATGCGTGCTGCCGACGGCACAACCATCCACGCTGCCGACGGCCAGACGTACGTCATCGGCGACAAGACCAAGAACTACCGCGGCGCCACGGGCGGCGGCACCAACTGGTTCATGCACGACGGTGCGGAGTACTTAGTCTATATGGAAGGCGCCACTGGCGTGCCCTACGTCACGATGGACTATCCGCTGAAACGCTTGGAAACCGGTGAGACCGACCTGAACGCAGCATGGGGCGACGGCTACGGGCACCGCTCGTCGAAGCATTTCTTCGGCGCGCCCTATCTGGACGGCCGTCACCCGAGCATTTTCTTAGCTCGAGGCATCTATACGCGCCACAAGATGATAGCCTACGACGTAGACCCCGCCACCCACCAGCTCAACGTGCGCTGGCGCTGGAGCAACAACACGGCTGGCTCGCAGTGGTTCGGCCAGGGCTACCATAATTACGCCGTGGCCGACGTGGACTGGGACGGCCGCGACGAGATTTGTTTCGGCTCGATGGTCATCGACGACAACGGACACGGGCTCTCCACCACGGGCTTGGGGCACGGCGACGCACAGCACCACGGCGACTTCAACCCCTACCTGCACGGTCAGGAGATTTTCGCCTGCAACGAAGACAACCCCGGCAACAACTACCGCGACGCCACGACGTCGAAGATCTACTACCGCTACTCGGCCGGCAACGACGACGGACGTTCTATGATGGGCAACTTCAGCAACAACTTCCCCGGCTGTCAAGGCGTGTCGAGCCGCGACCCCGGCCTCATCAGCTCAGTCATCAACGGCCCGCTCACCGGCGGCTCAAAATCTAATATCACACAGAACTTCCGCATCTACTGGGACGGAGACCTGTGTGAGGAGACCCACGACTATACCGAAGGCAAGAACACCGCCATAGGCATCTGGAAATACGGTTTGGGAAAGATAGAGACCCTCACCGGATCGCTGACCAACAACGACACGAAGGGAACACCCAGCTATCAGGGCGACCTGTTCGGCGACTGGCGCGAGGAGGTGATTGCCCGCACAGCGCAGAACAACATCCGCATCTACACCACCACCATCGAGACGCCGTGGCGCAACTACACGCTGTGGCATGACCTGCAGTACCGGCAGGCTATGGTGTGGCAGATGTGCGGCTACAACCAGCCGCCCCACGTGAGCTACTTCCTCGGCGAACTGGAGGGCATCACCCAGGCGCCGCCTGCGCTCACCACGACGGGGCGTAAGGAAATCGGCAACGGCGGCACCATCAGCGCTGCCGACAATGACACGCAGCTGCTGCTGGCCGAGACGCAGGACATGACAGTCAGCGTCAGCGAGGGCGCCTCGCCCTATATCCTCTTCGACAATGCGCCGAGCTGGGTGCAGGGCCACGACAACAACAACAAGATAGAATATACCTATTATACCCACACGCTGACCGGCAGTGCCTTCACCGGCGCAATGCGGTTAGTGAAGCAGGGCGACGGCGCCCTGACGCTGCCCAACGTGGAGCAGACCTATAGCGGCGATACGGAGCTGTGGGCCGGCACCCTGAACTTCGACGGCACGATGGCAAAGAGCCATGTGTGGATGAACCGCTTTGCCAAGCTGAACAGCGACGGCGGCCGCTTCCTCAACGGTATTGACATGAGCTATGCCTCCGTGCTCCGACCCGGTGGTCAGGACAAGGTGGGCACGGTGGAGGTTAACACCCTGCGCTTAGGCTTCGGTGCCCGCGTGGTGTTCGACCTCAACGGCGACGGCACCTGTGACAATCTGAAGGCCGGGACAATCAGCATAGAGAAGAAATACTGGAAGAACGGCCCCAAGTACAACACACCTATCCTTGAGCTGGTGCCCCATTATGCCGAGGGCGCTACCGCCCTGCCCGGCGGGCGCTATGTGCTGGCCACTGCGGAGACCTTAGAAGGCAGCATTGACAACCTCGTGCTGGAGGGTTTACCCCTCCAGAAACACCGCCTGACATGGGAGAACGGCGAACTGGCCTTGGAGATAGAGGAGATGCGCGCCCCTGCCGAGATTGTGTGGGACGGCGGTGATGTCGGCCTCTGGGACCTGGCCAACACTGAGAGCTTCCTATCGGCTGACGGTAACAAGAGCCTCTTCGTGAGCGGCGACACCGTCGTGTTCAACGACAATGCCCAACTGACGATGGTATTCGTCGAGGGCGAGTTGACACCCGGCGGCGTGGTATTCGATTCCAGCCGTGACTACCAGTTGCGCGGCAGCGGCAGTATCATCGGCAAAGCTGCGCTGACAAAGAAAGGTACGGGCAACCTGAGCATTAACAATATCAACAAGATGACCGGCGGCATTAACCTGAATGGCGGCAAGCTCATCATTTCGGCATTGGCCAATGCCGATGGTACCGAGTACGGTGCGCTGGGTGGCACGGCCAATCCCCTGAACTTCGGCGGCGGCACCCTGGCAGTCAACAAGACCTTAGTGGCCTCGCACCCCATGACTATCGCACAGGGCGGCGGCACGGTAGAGCTGCCGTCGGGTGTGCAGCTCACGCTCAACGGCAACATCAGCGGCGCCAAGCAGCGACTCACCAAGACGGGCAGCGGCACCCTTGTATTAGGCGGCTCGGCACGCTACGGTGCGCTCTATGTGAACCAGGGCGTAGTGAAGGGCGGTGAGAACGGCAGCAGCGTTCATCAGTATGCCGACACCGTCGTCATCAATGGCGGCACACTCCGCGACCCCGACAATATCTACAGCTACTCGTCGAATAAGGCCCTCATTGTAGTGCCTGAGGGCGCCAAGGGTATATGGACACTCGACTCCCGCTGCGACTACACCGGGAAGCTCATTGGCGGCGGCGAGCTGACGGTGAATGTTACCAGCGTGCGCTGCACCATGAAGGGCGACTGGAGCCAGTTTGCAGGCACGCTGACGTTCATTAACCAAAAGACGGGCAGCTACGACCCGCAGATTGTATGGGACAACGGCTACGGCCTGGGCAAGGCCACTGTCACGGGCACGTTCCACAACAGCGACCGGGCTATCAATATAGGCCGTCTGACGGGCAACGTCACCCTGACGGGTAGCGGGCGATACACCGTGAAGGGCATTGATGCCACCATCAACCGTGTGCGTGGCTCAAATACGAACACACTCGTCAACGTCTCCAATGCACTGTCCGTGACGGGCGACATCACCGTGAAGCTCAACGGCACCAGTATCAAGGCGGGCGAGAGCATCACCTTGTGGAAGGCAGGCTCGTTCCAGGGCACTTCGGCCACCATCAACCTGCCTGAACTGCCCGCAGGGCTGGCCTGGGACACCACCGACCTGCTGAAGGCCACTGGTGTGTTACGTGTGGTGGAGGCATCAGCCGTCAGGAACGTGCGTCTCAACGGCAAGGATGCTGACGCCGTCTATACCCTCGACGGACAGCGCGTAGAAACGCCGAAGAAGAAGGGCATCTATATCAAGAACGGCAAGAAGATCGTTATTAAGTGAAGATGAAGAGAATCCTGATTTCAATGGCCTGTGCTGCATGGTGCATGGCAGGCTTTGCCCAGAAACCAAGTGACACGTCCGTAAGCCAGATGGAGAAGCTGGACAGAGGTCTGGTGGTCATCAAATATCCTGCTGGAAAGGTCTATAAGTACTTCGCCAGCTGGCGCCTGTTGGGAACGGACGACCAGCACACGACATTTGCGCTGCTGAAGAACGGCGAAGTGCTGAAGGACAATATCTGTCAGTCCACCTGCGTGAGCAACATCAGCGCCGCGGTGACCGATAAGTTCCAGGTGGTGACCTATCAGAACGGCGCTGTGGCGGAAACCTCGCCGGAGGTGACGCCCTGGGAGAAGTACTATCTGGAAGTGAAGCTGGACAAGCCTGCCAACGGTGCCTTGGGCGGCAGCTATTCACCCAACGACTGCTCGGTGGGCGACGTAGACGGCGACGGGGCATACGAGCTCTTCGTCAAGTGGGACCCGTCGAACTCGAAGGACAACTCGCAGAGCGACAAGACGGACAATGTCTATATAGACTGCTACCGTTTGGACGGCACGAAGCTCTGGCGCATTGACCTCGGCGTGAACATCCGTGCCGGAGCGCACTACACGCAGTATATGGTCTACGACTTCGACGGCGACGGCAAGGCAGAGCTGATGTGCAAGACGGCGCCCGGCTCGAAGGACGGGCAGGGGAACTACGTGAACCAGGCCGCTACCGACAGTAAGATCAAGGGTGCCGACAACACGAAGGACTGGCGTACGTCGGCAGGCCGTATCAACGGCGGGCAGGAATACCTGACCGTGTTTGATGGCCTGACGGGAGCCGCCATCCACACCATAGCCTATTATCCCAACCGCAACGCCAAGGCTGAGCTGAGCGAGGCGGCAGGAACCTTCAACTGGGACGACCGCGCAAACAAGAACGACAAGGGCGACTATGGCAACCGTGGCGAGCGCTACCTGGCCGCCGTGGCCTATCTCGGCGGGCCGAATGAGCGTCCCAGCGGCGTGTTCTGTCGCGGGTACTATACCTACGCCTACCTCTGGGCGGTGGACTTCGACGGCACGCAGCTCTCCACCCGCTGGTTGCACAGCTCCGACAGCAAGACGTCGTACAAGCTGACGGGCGCCGACGGCCAGCAGGCCACCTACAAGCCGACGGTCTGCACCTCAGGCCTGGGACGCTACACCATGTATGCCAATGGCAACCACAACCTTTCCGTGGGCGACGTCGACGGTGACGGTTGCGACGAGATTATTTGGGGCTCTGCGGCCCTCGACAACGACGGCAAGATGCTCTACTCCGTGGGCTTCGGCCACGGTGACGCCATCCACCTGGGCGACCTGAATCCTGAGCGTCCGGGCTTGGAGCTCTTTGATGTCCATGAGGAAGGAGGTACATACGTGTGGGATATGCACGACGCTGCCACAGGCGAGATTCTGTGGAAAGGCGGGCAAAGCGGGAAGGACAACGGGCGCGGGCTGGCGGCCGACATTGTGGAGTCGTCGCGCGGCTATGAGTTCTGGTCGTCCTACGGCGGCTTCAAGAGCGACAGCAGAGACCAGAATCCCTACAATGCCGTCAGTGGCAAGCAGGCTGCTTCCAGAGGCCCGTCGATGAACTTCCGCATCTACTGGGACGGCGATGCACTCGACGAGTTGCTTGACGGTATAACGATATCGAAATACAACAAGAGTGACGAGGCCACCACGTTGGGCGTCGGTAATTCGAGCATCACGGGCCAGTCGAACAACGGCTCAAAGGCCACTCCCAACCTGTCGGCCGACATCTTCGGTGACTGGCGCGAGGAGCTGATTCTCCGGAATTCGAAGAACGACGCGCTGAACATCTTCACGACCGTCATGCCCACCGACTACCGCGTGCCCACGCTGATGCACGATCATACCTACCGCATGGCCGTCTGCTGGCAGAACGTGGCCTACAACCAGCCGCCCCACCTGGGCTATTACCTTCCTGACTTCATTGACTCTTTCCAGGCCAGTGACCCGTCGGGCATCTTTGCCGTTAGTAGCGACTCAGTAGTAACCGACAGTCCATGGTACGACCTGCAAGGACGGCGCCTCCGTGAGCCACGGCAGGCTGGCGTCTATATCCGCAGCGGAAAGAAAATCGTCGTGAAATAAGAAAAGCAGCCAACTGGCTGCTTTTTTCTTGCTTGAAAGGTCTTTTTTCCTAACGTTATTCTTGGATGGCAGGGTATTGTTATTCCTGGATGGCGGGGTATTTCCGCGTCCAGCCGTCCCATCGCAGGCGCATGACGCCGAAGAATGCCTCGCCGAAGATGCCGCCCGACATCTTGCTGGTGCCCTCGCGGCGGTTGACGAAGATGACGCTCACCTCCTTGATGCGGAAGCCGATCTTGTAGGCGGTGTACTTCATCTCAATCTGGAAGCCGTAGCCCTTGAAGCGTATCTTGTCCAGCTCAATGGTCTTCAGCACACGGCGCTTGTAGCACTTGAAGCCGGCCGTGGTGTCGTGTACCTTGAAGCCCGTCACCAAGCGCACGTACTTCGAGGCGAAGTAGCTCATGAGCACTCGGCCGATGGGCCAGTTTACCACGTTGACGCCCGAGACGTAGCGCGAGCCGATGGCCAGGTCGTAGCCCTCGTCGGCGCAGGCCGAGTAGAGGCGCGGTAGGTCGTTGGGGTCGTGGCTGAAGTCGGCATCCATTTCGAAGATATAGCCGTAGTCGCGTTCTAATGCCCACTTGAAGCCGGCAATGTAAGCCGTGCCGAGGCCCAGCTTGCCGCTGCGCTCCAGTATAAAGAGCCGGTCGATGAACTCCTCCTGGATAAGCCGCTTCACTATCTGCGCCGTGCCGTCGGGCGAGCCGTCGTCGATGACAAGGATATGGAAACACTTTTCCAGTCCGAACACGGCCCGGATGATTTTCTCGATGTTCTCCTTCTCGTTGTACGTCGGGATGATGACGATGCTGTCGCTTGGGTGCATAGACATGGTTCTTTCTGCTTTGTTGATGCTCATACTGATGGCAATGTCAGTGCAAAGATACGCATTTTTATGTACGCTTGGTGCGATTTCCACGTTTTTTATCATTTATTTCGTAAAATAAGCATTCCGCAACTTGTCAGGCAGGGCTCAGCGCCGATACGCTACGCAGAAAAAAGCCTCGCAGACATGTCTGCGAGGCTGATATAACTATACGTAGAGATTCGTGTTATCTCTCAATGTCGGCAAACCATCCGGGGACGTCTTCCACACTCACTTGCTCTAAGTTCCATACCTTGGAAGTCTTGACGGCTACCATGAAGGGAATCGTTCCGTCCTTGGGGAATGACAGTGACAAACCACGGGCGCTGCTCACAGCAGGATAAACCGTGACGGTGACATTGTTAGCCTTGGGCTGCCAGCCCGTTACCTTGAACTCGTCAATCACCATATCCTTTACAATGGGGTTCGTGTTGATTATCTGGGTATAGTCAGCCAGTTTCTCGCTCTTTCTCCAGGTGGAGTCGCCCACGGTAATGGCTACGTCGAGCATTCCGCCCAGTGCACGCACGATGCACTTCTGGTCGCCGTTCGGCTGTTGAATCACGTCGAACACAATGTCGTTGAAGTCGAAGTCCTTCGTGCCGCCAAGGTCTTCCACCATGTAGCGCTTCTCAGTGGACTGGGGAACCAAATCCACATTTTTGGGCTCAATTCTGCAAATCAGGTCAGAGTAGTCGCCGTCACCATTGCAATCGAAGGCTACATAGCCATGCTCATTCACGGTGAACATCTTGCACAGGCCGAGATTCGTTCTCTTGAACTCCACGATATTATCATCAGAGCCGTTCTGGTAAGATACCCACCAGGTATAGCTATCGGCATAAACCATATTGCGGGTGTCAATGATACGATAGCTGTTGAAGTTCATGTCGTTGGAACCGTCTTTACCAAATTTCCCAATGGAATACCAGTTGCCATTGGTGGCATTGGTGCTGATGGAATCGCTCACAGTCACACCGTTATAGGTGTAAGAGGCACCCAGTCTGTAATAATTGTACTTGTCGCCACCTACGCCATGTGCATAGTAGGGATACAGATTGATTTCTGCCAAGGTGTAAGGCCAAGCCACGGCCTTCACATTCTCGTCGGCAACCTTATCCTTTACTTTCTTAAAGTCTTGGTTGACAATATTAGCAGTAACTACTCCCGACTTTAATGTCCAAGTCATCGAGGGCACATGTGTGCCGCCGCGTGTCACCCTTGCCTGCGCGGGCATCTCGGTGAAGTCCCAGCTCTGTGTCGGCGACACCTCGCCATACTTCTGAACGAAGTTCTGCTTGTAGATTTCCATATTGTTCTCAAGAACGGCTGTCTCGTCATAGAAATCGGTTTCCTGACTGCACGACGACATAACTGCAACACAAGCCGTTGCTGCTACTGCCATGGCTACTTTCTGTAATTTCTTACTTGAAATTGTGAACATAATCTTTTCTTTTAATGGTATTAATTTTCTTTTGGTTGATGTTGCTTTCTGAAATCAGGGTGCAAAATTACAAAATAATTTGTACATTCCCAAATATTACTTAAATATAATTATACAACTCCGCTTATTACTTAAGAAAGAATAAGGAATGTAGCAAAAAGGGAGGCGAATTTGTTTGATTTCTCTCTTTTTTTCGTACTTTTGCAGACTGAAGCCACGGCTTCGTCAAACCAAACCATAAACAACCATGAGAATTCTGACCATACTGGCAGCCCTGTTGCTGTTGCAAACCCCTGTTGTTGCACAGCAGATGGAGGAGATACGCAAAGTGAGCGGTCGCGTAGCCGACAGCTTCACTCAGGAACCCATTGAGAATGTTTCTATTTGCCTGTTGGCCGCCGCCGACAGCTCGGTCATTGCCACCTACCAACCTGTGGGCGAAGACACGCTGATGTACCGCCACTTCGGTATGTTCTCCCTGCCTGTCAAGGACAAGGGGAAATACCTCATCCGCACCTCCTGCATTGGCTACAAGACGGTCTATACCCCTTTCGAAGTGAAATACAAGCGGCAAGGCGACATCTGGCTGAAGCGCATTGACATGAAACGTGAGTCGAAGGTGCTGAATGAGGTGACGGTGACGGGCACGAAGATCAAGATGGTACTCCGCGGCGACACCGTAGTCTATAATGCCGACGCCTTCAACCTGGCCGAGGGCTCCATGCTCGACGCACTGATCCGCCAGCTGCCGGGCGCAGAGCTGAACAAGGACGGCGAGATCAAGGTCAACGGCAAGAAGATTGACAATCTCCTCGTGGACGGCCGCGACTTCTTCGAGGGCGACCCGAAGGCGGCGTTGGAGAACCTGCCCGCCTACACGGTGAACAAGATCAAGGTGTTCGACCGCAAGGGCAAGCTCACCCAGATGATGGGGCGCGACATGGACGACAAGAGCTACGTGATGGACGTGCGCCTGAAGAAGCAGTATGCCCAGAGCGGCTTTGGCAACGTGCAAAGCGGCTTGGGTACTGACGACCGCTGGGGTCTGAAGGGCATGGCTAACCTACGGCGCGACAAGCACCAGCTATCGCTGACAGCCAACTTGAACAATCTGAACGACAACGGCAATTCGCTGTATGTCATCGGTGGAAACATTTCCTATGCTAATATGCAGCCGCAGGCGGCACAGGGTGTGAACACGCTGCGAACAGCTGATGTAAACTACAGCTTCGGCGAATGGGAAGACAAGTTCTCGGCGGGAGTGGGCATACATGGCTCCCACAACAATAGCCATACCGACACGTGGACGTCCTCGCAGACCTATCTCACCGGCGGCGATACCTACAGCCGCCAGGCCAACTACAGCCGCAACCGCTCGCGCAGCTTCGGAGGCAACGCACACGTCAACTATTCGCCCAAAGGACTGGTAGGCAGGGCCAACGTAGGTGTGAGCTACAATGACGGAAAGAACTGGGCAGACAACCGCTCGGCACAGTTCGATGCCGACCCTGCAGAATATGGTGATCTGTTGGATGACCTCTTCCTCCATCCCGACAAGTATCGCCAGCTGACCATGAACCGTCGTGCCCAGCAGAGCCAGGGAAACAATGAAAGTGTCAACCTGAATGGCGGCGCACAGGCTGACGTAAAGATCATGGCCGATGTGGTGACGCTGCGGGCAGAGGGAAACTATAGCCACAGCAAGTCGAATAATTACAACCTGTCGGATGTGTATTATATGAAAGGGCTTGCAGGATTTCAAGGAGTTGCAGGAATGGGAGGAGATAACGAATCCCGCGACTTCCGCAACCAGTACACTCATGCGCCGAACACCAATTGGAATGCTTCAATAGGGGCCGACTACAACTACGGCTTGGGACGTCACAACCTGCGACTGAGCTACAGCTACAACCATAGTTACAGCGATGGAGAGGACTCGCTTTATCGTCTGGATCGATTGGACTCTCTCAATTCTCAGTTGGGACTACTCCCCTCCACCCGAGAGGCCTTAGAAAGTGTGCTCGATGCCACCAACAGCACCACATCTACCCGTCACGACAATCTGCAACGTATGACGGCACAGTTGCGCTTCTGTCCGAAGTTCCTCGGTGATGGAGCTATTAACTTGAGTTTTCCCCTGGAGTACCGCCACCAGACGCTCGACTACTTCCGCCAGACGTCGCAGCACCTGACGCAGGACTATTGGACCTTGAACCCCGAGCTGCGCATAGAGTATGCACCGAAGCGCGGTACCAATGTCGTAAGGGTGGCAGAGGGAGCTGCAGTGGTTACGAATACGGAAAACCGTCCACTGATACGCGTCAACCTCTTCAGCTCGCTGACTACACAGATGCCTAACATTATGAGTCTCGTATCCTATCGTGACGACAGCGATCCTTTACACACCAGCTATTCCAACCCCGACCTGAAGAAGACGCGGGTTCTCAACATCGGTACATATACTTTTGTCTTTGGCGGTCCGAAGATGCGAAACTTTAATGTCCAAGCCAATTTCAGCCGTACCTTTGATGCTGTGGCCACCAGCACCGTCTACGACAAGCAGACCGGTGCCACCACGACGAAACCCATCAACGTGAACGGCAACTGGACGATGAGTGGCAATGTGGACTACGGGCAGTCGTTCGATAAGGATCGGCGCCTGTCGTTCAGCAGCGGGCTGGGAGCAAACTATAATCACAGTGTCGACATGAACAGCGTGGCAGGACTGCAGACAGAGAGTCAGCGCAGCATCGTCCACAACACCAGTCTGAACAGCCGTCTGAACATCACCTGGCGCTTCGCGACCGTCAAGGGTAAGAAGGACGAGGACGGCAACCCTACATCTGCTCCCGTCAGCAGCGAGCTGTCTCTCAACGTCAGCGGCAGCTACAACCATGTCACCGGCGACCGCCAGGACTTCCAGCGCATCAATGCCGGCAACTTCAGCTACGGCGGCTCTCTACTCCTGCAGCTGCCGTGGGACTTCGAATTGAATACCACGTTGACCAACTATAGCCGCCGCGGTTACAGCGACCCGCAGATGAACACCAACGAGCTGATATGGGGCGCACGACTGACGCGCCGTTTCTTGAAAGGTTCGCTGCTGCTCAGCCTGGAGGGCTTCGACCTGCTGGGGCAGCTGTCCAACCGCAACTACAACATCAACGAGCAGGGACGCACCGAGACCTATACCAATGTCATCTCGCAGTACGGTATGCTGAAGCTCACCTATAACTTCAACTACTTCCCCAAAGGTAGCCGCAGCCCCCTCATGTTCTTCTAATTGGTACTCCTGCGCGGAAATAAAAACAAAAAAATACGTTTTTGTTTTGTGTTGTTCTTGCTTTTTCGTATCTTTGCCAGCTCAAATGAAAATACAGGAACTACAAGGCCAGTATGCCCATCATCCGCAGGTGAAGGCATTGGCACAGACAATAGGGAATTCGTCGGCAAGGACGATTTTCCTCGAAGGCTTATTGGGGTCAGCCGCACCTATGGTATTCAGCGCACTCTCTTCGCACCTCTCCCCCCTCACCTCTCACCTCTCACCTCTCACCGTCTTCTTCATTCTTCAGGACGTGGAGGAGGCCGGCTATTTCTACCACGACCTAGTTCAGATCATGGGCACCAAGGATGTGCTCTTCTTCCCGTCGAGCTATCGCCGCTCGGTGAAATACGCGCAGCGCGACCCTGCCAGCGAGATTCTGCGCACGGAGGTGCTATCACGGTTAAGTGAAGCCCCCCCCCAGCCCCTCCCAAAGGAAGGGGAGCTTGGACAGCGGCAGTACTCCCCTCCCTTTGGGAGGGGCAGGGAGTGGGCTCTCATAGTGAGTTACCCCGAGGCCGTGGCCGAGATGGTGGTATCGAAGAAAAAGTTGGACGAGCAGATGCTGACGCTGGAGTGCGGCCAGCAGATGAGCGTGTCGCAGATAGAGAAGCAGCTACGGGAGTTTGGCTTCCGCGAGGTGGACTATGTCTACGAGCCCGGGCAGTTTGCCCTGCGCGGCAGCATCCTCGACGTCTACAGTTTCAGCTGCGAGTATCCCTACCGCATAGACTTCTTCGGCGACGACATTGACTCCATCCGGACGTTCGAGGTGGAGAACCAGCTCTCGAAAGAGCGGCTGGAACGTGTGGACATAGTGCCGGAGCTGGCGGATGGGGGCGACCGTGTGCCGCTGCTCAGCTTCCTGCCCGACGATGCCCTGCTGGTGATGAAGGACTACCACTACGTGCGCGATGCCATCGACCGTACCTATCAAGAGGGCTTTTCCTCACAGGCCGTCCGAGAGCGTATGGCTGAGCAGGACGAGGTGGGACAACATGAGATAGAACAACAGCTGCGCCGTGAGAGCCAGCTCATCACCGGTGCACAGTTCATGAGCGACGCTGACCACTTCCGTCGCGTGGAGTTCGGCCACCGGCCAAGTGCCCTACCCGACGCCACCATCCGTTTCAGCATCACGCCACAACCGCTGTTCCACAAGAACTTCGACATGCTGTTCAAGACCATGGAGGACTACCGTCTGCAGGGCTATCAGCTCTTTGTCCTGGCCGACAGCCAGAAGCAGAACGAGCGACTGAAAGAGATACTGGAATCCTCCTCCAGTCGGGGAAGGTCGGGAGCAAGCTTCGTTCCCATCGACCACACCCTTCACGAGGGCTTCATCGACAACGACCTCTGTCTCTGCCTGTTCACCGACCACCAGATATTCGACCGTTTCCACAAGTACAACCTCAAGAGCGACAAGGCTCGCAGCGGCAAGATGGCGCTGACGCTGAAGGAGATACAGCAGTTTGAGGTGGGCGACTACGTGGTTCACATTGACCACGGCGTCGGCCGCTTCGGCGGACTGGTCAGGATGCCGCTTTCGGGAGGTGGGTTTCAGGAGATGATCAAAATCATCTACCAACGGGGCGACGCCATCTACGTCAGCATCCACTCCCTTTATAAGGTATCGAAATATAAGTCGCAGGAGGGCGGCGAGTCGCCGCGTCTCTCCACGCTGGGCACCGGCCAGTGGGAGCGGATGAAGGAGCGCACGAAGAAGCACATCAAGGATATTGCCCGCGACCTCATCCGCCTCTACGCCGCCCGTCGTCGTGAAAAGGGCTTTGCCTTCAGCCACGACAGCTACCTGCAGCACGAGCTGGAAGCCTCATTCCTCTACGAGGACACGCCCGACCAGCTGAAGGCCACGCAGGAGGTGAAGGCCGACATGGAGCGTGCCCGCCCCATGGACCGCTTAGTGTGCGGCGACGTGGGCTTCGGCAAGACCGAAGTGGCCGTGCGTGCCGCCTTCAAAGCCGCCACCGACGGCAAGCAGACGGCAGTGCTCGTGCCTACCACCGTGCTGGCCTACCAGCATTTCCGCACCTTCTCTTCCCGCCTGAAGGATATGCCCGTCAGCGTGGAGTACCTCAGCCGGGCCCGTTCTGCCAAGCAGACCACCCAGATACTCAAGGACCTCGCCGACGGTAAGATTGATATACTAATAGGTACACACAAACTCATTGGCAAGACGGTGAAGTTCCGCGACCTCGGCCTGCTCATCATCGACGAGGAGCAGAAGTTCGGCGTGTCCACGAAGGAGAAGCTACGCCAGCTGAAGACCAACGTTGACACCCTCACCATGAGTGCCACCCCCATACCGCGCACGCTGCAGTTCTCACTCGTCGGCGCCCGCGACCTCAGTGTCATCCAGACGCCGCCGCCCAACCGCTACCCCATACAGACGGAGATTCACACCTTCTCAGCAGAGATTATCGTCGACGCCATCAACTTCGAGATGTCGCGCAACGGACAGGTGTACTTCGTCAACAACCGCATCTCTGACCTCAACTCCCTGGCCGAGACCATCCACAAGTACATCCCCGATGCCCGCATAGCCATCGGCCACGGCCGCATGAAGCCCGAGGAGCTGGAGCAGGTGGTGCTCGACTTCTCCAACTACGACTACGACGTGCTCATCTCCACCACCATCGTGGAGAACGGCATCGACATCCCCAATGCCAACACCATCATCATCAACGGTGCCCACAACTTCGGACTCTCCGACCTACACCAGATGCGCGGCCGCGTAGGCCGAGGCAACCGCAAGGCCTTCTGCTACCTGTTGGCGCCACCCCTCTCCGCCCTGCCGCAGGATGCCCGCCGCCGCTTGGAGGCCTTGGAGAACTTCAGCGACCTGGGCTCCGGCATTAACATCGCCATGCAGGACCTCGACATCCGCGGTGCCGGCAACCTCCTCGGTGCCGAGCAGTCCGGCTTTATCTCCGACCTCGGCTACGAGACCTACGTGAAGATACTCAACGAGGCGATGGCAGAGCTGAAGAATGAGAGCCTCCCCCCACCCCCCTCCAAAGAGAGGGGGAGTACTGCCGCCGTCCAAGCTCCCCCTCCCTTTGGAGGGAGTTGGGGGGAGGCTTCCGTCGAGTCCGACCTCGAGATGTATTTCCCCGACCTCTACGTGCCCAGCGACTCCGAGCGAATGCTGCTCTACCGCGAGCTCGACAACATTGGCAACCGCAAGGATCTTGGCGAGGCACTCCAGCAGCTTGACGCCTACCGCACACGGCTGCTCGACCGTTTCGGCAAACTGCCGCCACAGGCCGAGGAACTGCTGCAAGTCGTACCCCTGCGCATCCTGGGTCGACAGCTGGGCTGCGAGAAGATTCTGCTGAAGCAAGGACGTATGTTCCTCTATTTCGTCAGCCAGCCCGACAGTCCCTTCTACCAGAGCGAGGCCTTCGGTCGCATCCTCGACTTCGTCACCCAAAACGTGCGCCGCTGCGTCCTACGCGAACAAAACGGCAAACGGTCGTTAGTCGTTGCCGAGGTACATACCGTCGAGGAAGCCGTCCGCGTGCTACGAACCATTTGACACACCTGGTTCCTGTCACAAAAAGTTAGGTTAAAAAAAGAAAAAAAGATGCTGTGAGGTTGGGAAGACAGTAGGCTCATACGTTATATAGAAAAAAGGGATTATTTGACCATGCTTGACAGGACAGAAACGGAACGGCTGTTCCGGCAGCTGGCGGTTCGGATGAACCATACGGCCTCCCAGCTGCTCGGCGATGACGAAGAGGCACGCGACGTGGTGAGCGACATCTTTGAGCGACTTGTCGACGGGACGCTGCAGCTGCCCCGAGAGAAGCCGGAGAGCTATCTGCTGGTGTGCGTGCGCAACCGCTGCCTCGACCTCATCCGCCGCCTCTCCGTGCGGCAGCGCATGGAGCGCAGTCTGACGATGTCTACCCCGACGCCGTCATCCGCAGACACGGAGCGGGAACTTGCGGGTGAGGTGGTGGCATACGCCCGTAAGACTTTTGCGCCCCTGACGTGGAGCATTTTCCGGCTGCGCTTCGACGAAGAGCAGTCCTATCGCGACATTGCCCGGCACCTCGACGTCAGCGAGGCTACGGTCTACTATCACCTGGCGCAGGCATTGCGACAACTCAGACAACGATTTAACCCAGTAAGACAATGAAAGAAGACAAGATTGAACGGATGCTTCACGCCATGGAGCACCCTGAGGAATACAGCGACGAGGAACTCCAACAGCTGATGGAGGACCAGGAGGTGCGCGACTGCTACGAACTGGCGTTGGCGGCACGTCAGGGGTTCCGCATGGAGGGCATGAAGAGCATGGAGGAAAAACAGGAAAGAAAGCGCCCCCTCCGTCCGCTCTATAAGGTGGCCGCCATGTTCGTAGGCGTACTGCTGCTCTCGGGCATTGCCTTCGCCGCCGTCCACGTCGTCCGCAGCAGCCGGCAGAAGGTACGACCTGCGGAGACCGTGGCTGCCGACACCCTTCGCTCGCGGCCTGTCGCCCAGCCGGCGATGCCTGACAGCACGGCACAGCGGACGGTGGTGTTCGAGAACATGGAGCTGGAGCAGATACTTGCCACCCTGGCAGACCATTACCAAGTAGGCGTGGAGTACCGCAATGAGGACGCCCGTCACCTGCGCCTCTACACAAAGTGGGAGACCACGGCGCCGCTCACCCAGATGCTGGAGCGGCTGAACAAGTTCGAGAAGGTAAGAATCACACTTGACAAACAGCAGATGGTCGTAGAGTAGTTTTTACATGGGAAGAGCCTCCATCCTCACCCTCCTGTTATGCCTCCTCTGTAGCATTGGCAGGGCGCAACACTCGTTCCGCGGCGTGTCGTTGTCAGATGCCCTCGTCGAGCTCGACCACTCGTCCACCCGCTACGACATATCCTTCGTCTACGACGAACTGGAAGACTTCACCGTCAGTAAAACAATCATCAAAGGCAGCTCCCTGCCCGATGCCGTCCGCGCCGTCTGCGGGTTCTACCCCGTCCGCGTGAAGGTTCAAGGCAGGGAGATTTTCGTGGAGTGCCTGCAGAAGGCGCGCACGAAACTCTCCGGGCGGCTCGTCGACGAGAAGCGAGAACCCGTGCCCTACGCCAACGTGGTGCTCTACAGCACGGCCGACACCTCCATCGTGGGCGGCGGCGTCAGCAATGAGGCGGGCGACTTCGTCATCCCCTGCGCCGTGGAGCGTGTCGTCGCCAAGATCAGCTGCGTAGGTTTCAAGACCATTGAGCGTTCCATGACCGTCGGCTCCGTGGGAACCATCCGTATGCAGATGGCCGACAACTACCTGAGCCACGTCACCGTGAGCGGCCACCTGCCCATCGTCCGCAGCGACGCGGGGCGTCTGCAGTATCTTGTGGTCAACGACGAGTATGTCAAGGGCATGAATGTCGAGGAGCTACTTAGCCGCGTGCCTATGGTCACCATGCAGGACCGCCAGGCACTGATCTTAGGCAAGGGACCCGCCCGCTTCATGCTGAACGGCCGCATCATGGATCGCGACGGCGAGGTCATGCTCCAGAAACTGCGCACCCTGCGCTCCGAAGACGTGGAGCGCATAGAGGTGGTGACCATCCCCACGGGGCGCCGACAGACGGAGACGGGCAGCGGCTACATCAACATTGTCCTGCGACGCGACCAGACGCTCGGCTGGCAGGGCGACGTCAGCTGGGCGGCAGGCTTGGGCGTCGACTGGAACGGACGGGCAGAGGGGCAGCTGAACTACGCCTCCGAGAAGCTGGACCTTTCAGCCGACATCAGCGGCGAGCGCGAGAGCTCGGCATTGGAGGACATGACCACCTACCACATACCCGACGGGCTGACCATCCTGGCCAAGAACCGGACAGAGACTTGGAACACCAGCGCGGGCCTCAACACCATGCTCCGCTACATGCCCGTGAAGAACGTGGAGATAGGCACCCTGCTCACCTACCGTCTCTTCTGGCCGAAGAAGGAGGTGAGGGGACGCAACTTCCTGAACGGGTGGAGCGACTCCCTGTCGGTAGCCTTGCAACGCCCCATCAACCATTCGCAGACACTCGACCTGACAGCCTACTGCGACTGGAAGATTGACGGCAAGGGGAAGCTGCTGAGCCTGACCTACAACTACTACAAGAAGGACGACGACAACAACTACGAGCTGGAGGGTGAGAACGCCAACAGCATGGAAAACTATTTCGAGGTAGGCGGCAAGGTGGACTACAACATCCAGTCGGCACGTCTCGACCTCACCCTGCCCTTCCGCTCCGTCACCTGGGATGCCGGCCTCTCGTATACCAACATCAGTAACAAGGCCAACTTAGAGTACGACGACTACCTCATACGCCGCGGCACCCGCCTCAGCGAGCGCCTTGCCAACTACAAGGAGGCATCGTCCGTGGCCTACGCCTCCGTCCGCAAGGACTGGCGGCGTATCTCAGCCACGGCGTCGCTCCGCCTTGACTACACGACGCTGGAGGGTACCGACGTGGGCTACGACGTGGACTTCAAGGGCAACAGCCCTGCGCTCAACCTCCTGCCTTCGCTCGGCCTCACCTTCACGCCCGCCGAAAGGCTACGGGTAGGCGCGTCAGCGGGAATGGGCAGGCAACTCAGCCTCTGCTGGGGCCGCGAGGTGCTACGCCCCAACTTCTACGACCTGAACCCCTTCCGCATCTACAAGACCATGAACGAGTACTTCGAGGGAAACCCCGCCCTGCTGCCCAACTACATGAACAAGGTGGAACTGAGCTACCACGACAACCAAGGACTCTACGCCAATGCCTATCACCACCACTGCAGCAACGAGGCCGTGTGGCAGTCAGTCCTCAGCACCGCCGACTCGCAAGGCGACCTCAAGTACTGGGACGTGAGAAAGATACCTTCCGAATACGTGATCAGCATCATGCCCGACGACGGCGCCCGCAGCGACAAGACTGGCCTCTACCTGCGCTGCCGCCGCCCCCTGCTGCCCATGCTCACGGTGACCGCCGAGGGCGAGGCCTACTACTACGACTTCCTCAAGGACGGCGACGACCTCTCCCTGGAGACGCGGCTCCACGGATGGGGAAAGCGCGTGGCCGCTGCAGCCGACTGGTTCCTCGACCGCCGCCGCACGCTGCTGCTGAATGCCCGCTACAATCACTGGTTCTCCGAC
The DNA here is from genome assembly GCA_900318585.1 of uncultured Prevotellaceae bacterium. Classification (GTDB taxonomy): domain Bacteria; phylum Bacteroidota; class Bacteroidia; order Bacteroidales; family Bacteroidaceae; genus Prevotella. Next base: position 8,238 of record ONKY01000113.1, on the reverse strand, counting down.
TACATGGGTGCCACGCGCTACAGTGGCTACGGCTACTTCCACCTGGCCCTGCGCTACTCCCTGCTCCACGAGCGCCTGAAGCTGTCGCTCGTGCTCACCGACCCCTTCCTGCTCTACGTCACCGACTCCGAGTCGTTCACAGGAAGCTATAATCTTGGTACCCATAGCACCCTGGAGGAGCTTCACCACATCAAGCACCACACCCTCAGCGTCGCCCTCACCGCCACCTACTCCTTCGGCGGTAAGAAGGTGCGACGCGTCTACCGCAACACAAGGAATACCGACTCGAAGCGTGCAGAGAAGCAGCCTGCGTTTTAGAACCATCCTCTTGATTCTTTTCCCGCAATGTCAAAGATCGCCTGACCCGCCAGTTACGCGCGGGTACTTATTACTGTAAATAATCGTCGCCATCTGCCGCTGCGCCAGGTTATCAATAGTTAGGCGAACGAGTCGGCAGTCTATAGGCTGACGTTCAGGCAGACGGCGCGCAGGATCCATCTATTCGGTTAGCGACGGCTCACTCTGCCTCTCTTTAATTGGGCAGACGGTGCGCATGTTCCATCTATTCGGTTAGCGACGACTCACTCTGCCTCTGAATTCTGGGTGCGAAGGTACGACAATTCTCTGAAACGTGCAAGCATTTGGTAGGGGCTGGTGGAATCCTAAAATATCAAATTACTGATTACCAGCGCCTTCGAGCGCCACTTCCTGATTTTCCGCACGCATACGCGTATACGCTACGTATATACAAAACGGAAAAACACCCGCACGTGTCGCACGTCCCGCACGTAAAAAAAACGAAAAAACAACGATTGTATTTTTAAACGACAACATAAACAACTTAAACAACCATATGTTTTATAACTCTTGGTTGCTTCCGGTTCAGGGTGTTGTGGCTGGATCCCGTAGACGGCAGTTGCCGTCGTAGGCAAATAGTTCTTGCCTTCTTGCTCTGGCAAGCGTCTCCTGTTGTCGCCGAGCGGCAAGCGACCAGAGGTCGAGCGGTCCTTGTTGTCTAAGTTGTCGTTTTAAAAAAAACTTGCTAAACCATGGTTTAGAAGAATAAACCACCGATTTACGACGCTAAACCACTGGTTTACGATCCTAAACCACTGGTTTAGAATTATTCCACAGGCTGGAATAATTTGTTTCAAGGCATTCTGATTGCTGAAACAGTTCTTTATATCCTTAGAGTGTTGAAAACATTTTACGTGCGGGACGTGCGACACGTGCGGGTGTTTTTCCGTTTTTCCATATATGCGTATATGTGAGCGCGTATTTATGTGTAAAAGGTAACATAGCTACTATTACCCTACTACTATATCCATTCCCCTTCCCATAAATTCCATATAATTCTACTTGATTTATATTTTGTTGTCCTAAAGTTTGGAACTTTCGGGATTTCTTTGTATATTTGCGGGCGATTAGTTAAAATACAAACGTTTTCGTTAAGCCATTAGAGCAATGACTGGCTTGCTTGATTATTGACTTGGCGAGAAAAGGTGCATGAAAACAAACATAAAACCAAGAAAATGAATGTGACAAGAAAAGCAACAACAGTCCGATTGCCAGACTATATGTTGGTTGATCTTCATAATGAGGCACGCAAGCGCGGTATTAGTATGAGTAAACTCATTGAGGACATTGCAGAACAGCGTTTGTACAATCCCAGCGAAGTGACTCTCGCTGCAATAAGAGAATGTCGTTCCGACAAAGAACTTGAAGATTTTAACCCAGACGAGCTAGATAAGTACATCTATGCGGAAACTGAAGAAGTCCACACAGTTTAAAAAGGATTTGAAGCGTTATCTTCATTCTGCAAATAAACTGTTAGCACTGAAAGTGGTTACAAAATCTCTTGAAGAAACAGGAAGAGTTCCCGCTGTTTATAGTCCTCACAAATTGCATGGGCCGTATGAAGGCTGTCTTGAGTGCCACATTGAGGATGATTTCCTGCTGATATGGATTGATGAGTCAACTAACATCATTAAACTCGTTCGTCTCGGTTCTCATCATGAACTATTTGGCAGATAGAAATAACAATAATTGTTGAACCCCTAAAAACTGTAATTGCCTATGGGCTGAAATAAATAATACAAAGATATACGTTGAAGCGTCCGCTGAATCTTGTTCTTTGAAATCTCCCAAATTGAAAAGGACTGCAAGAGTAAAGTTGACGGTTCACGCCGGATGGCGTGGGTCATTACAATAGTGTTCCTTGGTATAGATTACGAAGTAATATCAAAACTGTAGTTATTGATTCTAGCGTGACGTGTATCGGATCTGGTGTTTTCTGGGCTTGCAGTCGCCTGACCTCTGTCACCATCCCCAATTCCGTAACGAGTATCGAAGACGCTGCTTTCCGTAAATGCAGCAGTCTAACCTCCGTCACCATCTCCAACTCTGTGACAAGCATCGGGGGCGCTGCTTTCTCTGGTTGCAGCGGTCTGTTTGAGAATATCGTAGTGATGGTCTTCTGTAACGATGTAGCGTGCATTGGCCTTGAAAGCGCAGTCTACGAACATGGTATCAAGAACGATGTTCATTACTGCTTGTATGGTGTGCGCATGTGTTCAGACTTCCACTCTTCCATCACGCTGTCGTTGAGCACACCTTCGTCCCATAGACGGTCAATGGCATCCTCGGCTCGCTTGGCGAAATACTGGCCAAGTAAGCGACGAATGTCTTGCATCTCCACTTCTAAGGATACTCTGGACACCAATTCCAGCATCTCAAGCGCTCGGCGCTTGCGACGCTTCGCTCTGCGAAGAACATTGAACAGTGACTCACTCCACCGGCACGTCGCGTTGCTCTGCTTTCATGCCCCTATTTCCCCCGTTGCGCCCATACGTAGCCCTTGCCCCCTGCTTATCGCGGAACTTCAGGGTGATGTTCACAACGCCGTAATTATCGATAGTGTTCACCTCCTGCACATCGAGCTTGTCGCCGGAGCCCTCCAAGGCGCCGTACCACCACTTGTCGTAATAGGTGGTGGTCTTGCTATGGTACTGGAGCGACTCCTTGGGGAACTGGAAATAGGCCGCGTTGTTGCTATAGAGCGTCTGCGGCGCGGAAGCCGTAGACACGAGGGTGGTCTCTACCGTCTTCCATGCCTGATGCGTGTATTCGGAGATTCCGACCTCGCCGGCTTTCGACTCCCACGAGTATTTCAGGTTGGTGACCTTGGCAGCTTTGGTCTTGATGAGGTTCAGGTCATCGACGTCGAACGACAGGGTGTAGCGGTAGGGGGCGCCGCCGGTCTCGCCTGAGATGTCTAATGCCACCCTCAGCCCGCTGCCGTTTTTAGAGATGGTGGCGAACTTGTCTGTCGGGGTGAACTCCTGCTTCAACCCTATCAGGAAGCGCAGGTCAATCTCTACGGTACCACTCTCGAACTCCAGTTTGACTTGGTCGCTGTTTGCTGCTTTCTGGGTGACTTCAACGGGCATGTTCACCTTCTCGGCGTCGGTGGGTTTCTCCACATTGGTGACGTAGCAGTAGACGGTGGCGGAGCGTGGCTGCTGCTGGGTGTTGGGCTGTGCGGTGAAATTGATGGTGTTACTGCCAGGGAAGCTGGCCGAGAGCCACGAGGTGTATTCCTTAGGAATGCTGTAGCCATAGCGTTTGTATCCCTGCGGGTCGACCTTCACGCTCAGCGTGCCGCCCTCAGCAGGGAACGCCAGCGTGGCGGGGCTGACGGAGGGGGTGCCGACGGGGGGAACGTCCTGAGTGACTTCGACGGGCAAGTTCACCTTTTGCGCCTCGGTAGGTTTCTCCACATTGGTGACGAAGCAGTAGACGGTGGCGGAGCGTGGCTGCTGCTGGGTGTTGGGCTGTGCGGTGAAGTTGACGGTGTTGTTGCCGGCGAAGCTGGCCGAGAGCCACGAGGTGTACTCCTTGGGGATGGTGTAACCATAGCGTTTGTATCCCTGCGGGTCGACCTTCACGCTCAGCGTGCCGCCCTCGGCAGGGAACGCCAGCTTGGCGGAGCTGACGGAGGGCATGGGCAGATCGCGCAGTTCGATGGTTGCTTGGAAGTCGTTCTTGAGAACGCTTTGCATGGTGTTGCCGATGTTGGTGGTGATGATGAAGAAGGCGTGGTAGAACGTGCCGTCCTTCAGCCGCATACCCTCCAAGGTGCTGCCGCTGATGACAACGGAGTCGCCCGCTTCAATGAATTCTGCGCCGCCCTGGCTGTGGTAGGATGTGAACTTCCGGAAGCTGCTGGTGGTGTCGGCCAGCAGGACATAGGAATGGGTGTTCTTATCGAGTTGCTTGATGACAAGCTGCTTGTGTTCAAGGGAGATGTCCTTGAAGTCAACGAGCTTGATATACCTGGCTGCACAGCCGAAGGGATAGAGGGTTCCCTTGAGGTCGATTTTCTTGTCGCCATTCTTGAAGAAGCCGTTGGTCTGTCCTCCCGCAAACACATCGTAGACACAGAAATCCTTCACCAAGCTGCCCTTCCACAGCATCATGTAATAGTCGTCGATGGTATAGCTGGTGAGCAGATAGCTGTCGTGACGTTTCACCCAGTCCTCAAAGATGTCGTAGAACTTTCCGCTCTTCCAGCTCGTTTTCCACATCTGGTGGAGCTCCAGCACTGCCTTGTCGTCAAAGTCGGGCACCTGGGTGGTGAGATAGTAGAGCAGAGAGGCCATGGAGTAGCCCTGCTGAGAATAGTACTTGAACTTGACAGTGGACGTCCAGCGCTCGGACTCCATGCCGATGCCCAGGACATCCTTGCTGCTGATACCGCTCACGCTGAATACGTGGTGGAAGGCCTCCGTCTTAAGGAAACCGGCATTCAGCTGGCCACCGTTCATGAACTTCTCTACCCACACGGCGGCCATCTCGTAGAGTATGAGCTCGTCGCCGTAGGCCCAGTTCAGGAATCCGCCGCCCTTGTTGTACGCGCAGCGCGGGTCATACTCGGCCTGGAAGTAGTGGAACAGTTCGTGGATGATGGTACATTTCAGTCCCTCCAAGTCGGGCTTGCTGTCGAGCATCTTTTCATAGAACACGGAAATGCTGCTCTTTGTGTTGCTGATGCGGCTCTGGTTGTGCTGTCCCCAGCGGTCGGGATTGCTCTCTAAGTAGATAGGAATCTTTCGCTCTTTGTCATCTATCTTGAAACCCAAATTGGTGATCTTGGTGATGGCGTCCTTCACATATTCGTTCAGCGTAGGCTTGAAAGCCTCTATCTTGCTGACGGCACTCTTGTTGAGAGCCAGCTTGACGAGCGCGCCCAACGAGTAGTCAATCTCCCACTTGACGTCGCCTACTTGTCCGCCCAAGAGTGTCGCTCCCCGCGTAGTGGCCACTTCCTGCGGCAGACGAGCCATGCCTACGGTGAGCTCCAGGCTTTCGTCTATGTCTGCATCGTTGTCTATCGGGGGCAGGATGGCCGTGTACTCGCCGTCGGAATACTTGGCGTCAAGATACGAGTCGATTTCCACCGTCTCATGGTATGACCTGGCATAGCCGGGCGCACGGAGCACAAAGCGCATGTCGTCGCCCTGCTCGCTGCTCTTCACCTTCAGCGTAAGGTTCTTGAGGGTGGTGACGGGCATGGTGATCTTGTAGAACTTCGAGACCTCGTAGTCACCGCCCACGGCGCCTTTCTTCACCTCGGTCACCTTCACTTTCGCGTCCTTCAGGAACGCACCTTTGGGGAAGTCGATGGTCAGGTCGCCGAAACTGACCGTACCAGCGTCGGAGGTTACTGTGTTGCTGCCGTTGCCGGTATTTGTGTTCTCGTTTTTTCCTTCCTTCTTCTCTTCGTTGTCCGATTCGGATGAGCAGGCGGCAAGGCCTGCGGTGAGGATAAGGATACAGGCTGCAGATAGGGTCAGCCACCATGATAGTTTCTTCTTCATTTCGCTTCGTTGTTGGTTTCGTTTGCAAAGATACAAAAAAATGATGAATTATGAATTGTGAATTATGAATTAATTGCTGGCGGTAGCCAATTTTTCACTCTTCACTCTTCACTTATTTTCGTACCTTTGGCCTTTGGCCTTATGCACTACGTTCGGAAATGAAAAGAAAAACGAGTTTTCCTTTTGCATTTCCCTCACTTTTTCGTACCTTTGCACCCAAATTATCTGATACGAAGAAATGGAAAAGAAACTGAAACAAGGCACGCTCTGCGTACAGGCAGGCTACAAGGCTAAGAACGGAGAACCCATAGAACTGCCAATCATCCAGTCGACAACGTTTAAGTATGATGACTCGGACGAGATGGCAAAGTTGTTTGACCTGGAGAAAGAGGGATACTTCTACACCCGTCTGCAGAACCCCACGAACGATGCCGTGGCAGCGAAGATAGCCACCTTGGAGGGCGGCGTGGGCGCCGTGCTGACATCGTCGGGACAGGCCGCCAACTTCTACGCCATTTTCAATATTTGCCAGGCTGGCGACCACTTCATTACCTCCAACGAGATCTACGGCGGCACGTACAACCTCTTCGGTGTGACACTGAAGAAACTCGGAATCGACTGCACGTTCATCTCGCAGGAAGCATCGGACGCGGAGATACAGGCGGCCTTCCGACCCAATACCAAGGCGGTGTTCGGTGAGACCATCTCGAACCCCGGCTGCGCCGTGTTCGACATTGAGCGCTTTGCTAAGATTGCACACAGGAACGGTGTGCCCCTCATCGTGGACAACACCTTCGCCACCCCGGTGAACTGCCGCCCCTTCGAGTGGGGCGCCGACATCGTGACCCACAGCACCACGAAATACATGGACGGCATGGCTACGCAGGTCGGTGGTGTCGTGGTGGACAGCGGCAACTTCGACTGGATGACCTGCAGTCACGGCCAGTCTTCCCCCTCTACGGGAGGGGGCCAGGGGGAGGCTAAGTTCCCTGGCCTCTGCACACCTGACGAGTCGTATCACGGCCTGACCTACGTGAAGGCCTTCGGAAAGATGGGCTTCACCACAAAGCTGGTGGCACAGCTGATGCGTGACCTCGGCTCCATTCCCGCTCCGCAGAATGCCTTCCTCCTGCACCTCGGCCTGCAGACGCTCCACCTGCGCATGGCGCAGCACTGCAAGAACGCGCAGCGGGTGGCAGAGTTCCTGCACGACCACGAGAAGGTGGCATGGGTACACTACTGCGGACTGCCCGACGACGCCTACTACACCCTCGGACAGAAGTACCTGCCCAACGGCTCCTGCGGCGTCATTGCCTTCGGCCTCAAGGGCGACCGCGAGACGGCAGTCAAGTGGATGGACTCGCTCAAGATGATTAACATCGTGACCCACGTGGCCGACGCCCGTACCTGCGTGCTCCACCCCGCCAGCCATACCCACCGCCAGCTCAGCGACGAGCAGCTGCGCGAGGCCGGCGTGGCACCCGACCTGATCCGTCTCTCCGTAGGCATTGAGGACGTGGAGGATATTCTTGACGACATCAAACAAGCATTAGAAATAATATAATTATGCATTATGCAATTGGCTTTGCCGCATGGCTTGCCAAGAATTATGCATTATGCATTATGAATTATGCATTATTATTATGGACGAACAATTGAAGCAAATAGGTGAGCGGTTGCGCGGACTGCGCGACGTGCTCGACATCCCCGTGAGCGAGATGGCGGAGACCATCGGTATCAGCACGGAGAAGTATGAGAAGATTGAACACGGCGAGCTGGACATCACCATCTCGAACCTGATGAAGATTGCCCACAAGTACGGCGTCTCGACAGAGGAACTCATCTTCGCCGAGGCCCCCCACATGAAGTCATACTACGTGACCCGCAAGGGCCAGGGTATGTCCATCGAACGTACGAAGGCATACAAGTACCAGTCGCTCGTCGGCGGCTTCGTCAACCACAAGGCCGACGTGTTCATCGTCACCGTAGAGCCGAAGCCCGGGGCTCGCACCATCTATAAGAACTCGCACCCGGGGCAAGAATTCAACCTTGTGCTTGAAGGTGCAATGGAGTTATACATCGGCGGCAAGACGATGGTGCTTGAAGAGGGCGACAGCATCTACTTCGACTCCTCGAAGCCCCATGGAATGCTGGCCGTAGGCGACAAGGCCGTGAAATTCCTCGCCTTTACGGTCGAATAATTTTCGTAATAACCTCATAACGATATATCGTCTTAACGAAACAGAGAAAGCAAATGGTAGAGAGATTTTTAAAGCAGACGAAGTTCACGTCTGTAGAGGATTACAACAAGAACCTGGAGTTCATCATCCCTGAGAACTTCAACTTCGCCTACGACGTG
>ONKY01000067.1 GCA_900318585.1 uncultured Prevotellaceae bacterium | reverse complement strand
TTGTATGTCGGCTGCTGCGCTCAGGATATGGGTGCCCTGACGGCATTCCTCTACTCGATGCGCGACCGTGAACACGTGCTCAACTGCTTGGAGGAGACCACGGGCGGACGCCTGATTCAGAACTACTACCGCATCGGCGGACTGCAGGACGACATCGACCCCAACTTCGTGAAGAACGTGAAGGACCTCATCAAGTATATGAAGCCCATCATCCAGGAGTATGTCGACGTGTTCGGCGACAATATCATCACCCACAACCGCTTCGAGAAGGTTGGTCCGATGAGCCGTGAGGATTGTATCTCCTACGCCGTCACCGGTCCTGCCGGACGTGCCTCAAACTGGGCCAACGACGTGCGCAAGAACCACCCCTACGACATGTACGACAAGGTGGAATGGCAGCAATGCGTGATGAGCGGCTGCGACACGATGGACCGCTACACCATCCATATCCAGGAGATGTATCAGAGCCTGGCCATCATCGAGCAGCTCATCGACAACATTCCCGAGGCAGACTTCTACGTCAAGCAGAAGCCCATCATCAAGGTGCCCGAGGGACAGTGGTACTTCTCGGTCGAGGGTGCCAGCGGTGAGTTCGGCGTCTATCTCGACTCGCGCGGCGACAAGAGTCCGTACCGTCTGAAGATGCGCCCCATGGGCCTCTCGCTGACCGGTGCGCTCGACCCGATGCTGCGCGGCCAGAAGATTGCTGACCTCGTGGCTACCGGCGCCGCTATTGACTTTGTGATTCCTGATATTGACAGATAGTCGAAAGGTATAAAAGTATAAAGGTAAAAAAGTAAAGATTATGTTCGACTTTTCTATATTTACACAATGGTTCGACGCTCTCCTGCGAGACACTCTCGGCTTGGGAGATTTTCTGTCGATATTGATTGAGTGCGTGCTGGTCGGCGTGGGAATCCTGTTGGGATATGCGCTGATAGCTATTGTACTGATATTCATGGAGCGAAAGGTCTGTGCCTATTTCCAGTGCCGCTTAGGCCCGATGCGAGTAGGATACTGGGGCTTGCTGCAGGTGTTTGCCGACGTGCTGAAGATGCTCATCAAGGAGATATTCTTCGTCGACAAGGCCGACAAACTGCTCTACGCCGTTGCTCCGTTGCTTGTGATCATCGGTTCTGTGGGCGCCTTCTCGTTCCTGCCCTGGAACAACGGCGCTACGGTGCTCGACTTTAATGTTGGCATCTTCCTGCTGACCGCTATATCCTCCATTGGCGTGGTAGGTATCTTCCTGGCTGGCTGGGCATCTAACAATAAGTACTCTGTGGTCTCCGCCATGCGCGGCGCTGTACAGATGATCAGTTATGAAATGTCGCTCTGCCTCTGTCTCATCACCGCTGTCATCCTGACAGGTACGATGCAGATGTCAGGTATTGTGGAGTACCAGACAGGTCCGTGGAAGTGGCTCATTTTCCAAGGCCATATCCCTGCCATCATTGCTTTCCTGGTGTTCCTTGTTGCCGGAAACGCTGAGGCCAACCGTGGCCCGTTCGATATGGCTGAGGCCGAGAGCGAGCTGACTGCCGGACACCATACGGAATACTCTGGCATGGGTTTCGGTTTCTTCTATCTGGCAGAGTTCCTCAACCTCTTTATCATCGCCGGTATTGCTGCTACAGTATTCCTCGGCGGCTGGGCACCTGTGAACATTGGTATTGAAGCCTTTGACGCCGTGATGGACTATATTCCCGGCATTGTCTGGTTCATGGGCAAGACCTTTGGCCTTGTGTGGATTCTTATGTGGATTAAGTGGACGTTCCCCCGCCTGCGTATCGACCAGATCCTGAAGCTGGAATGGAAGTATCTGATGCCACTGTCGCTCATCAATCTCGTGCTGATGACAGTCGTCGTGGCTCTTGGTATTTATATTAAATAAGGTATAGCAATGGAAGATAACAAAACATATTTCGGAGAAATCGGACACGGCCTGAAGACGCTTGCTACAGGTATGAAGGTGACCTGGAAGGAATACTTCAAGGACTTCTTCACCAACAAGTCTACAGAGCAGTATCCCGAGAATCGCAAGACCACGCTTCATGTGGCCAAGCGCCACCGTGGACGCCTCGTGTTCAAGCGCAACGAGGACGGAAGCTACAAGTGTACGGCTTGTACGCTGTGCGAGAAGGCATGTCCGAATGGAACCATTAAGATTACCGCCCACATGGCGGAAGATCCCGAAACGGGCAAGAAAAAGAAGGTGCTCGACGACTATCTGTACGACCTGGGCGACTGTATGTTCTGCCAGCTCTGTACGAACGCCTGCAACTTCGATGCGATAGAGTTTACGAACGATTTCGAGAATGCTGTGTTTGACCGCAGCAAGCTGGTGTTGCACCTTGATAAGGAGGTCTATGAGGGAGGTTCGCTGCCCAACATCCTTGACGGAGGTGCCCCCCAGGAAATCGGCAAGTTTAATACTAAAACAAAGTAAGGACAGATGGCTAATACAGTAATGTTTTGCATTCTCGCCGTTGTCATTCTCGGTTCTGCCGTGATGTGTGTGACGACGAAGCGGATTATGCGGGCCGCAACGTTTATGTTGTTCGTGCTCTTTGGCGTAGCAGGTCTTTACTTCCTGCTCGACTATACTTATCTGGGCGCCGCTCAGATTTCAGTCTATGCCGGCGGTGTGACGATGATCTATGTCTTCGCCATCCAGCTGGTCAGCAAGCGCACCTTGCAGGGAATGGTGGAGCGCCTGAAGGCCTCGCGCATCTTGGCGGGTGCCCTGTTGGCGGTCGTCGGCCTGGTAACGGTAGTGCTTGTGTTCCTCAAGAACAGTTTCTTCAGCATGATGCATGAGGTGAATGATGTAGAGGTGCCTATGCGCACCGTCGGTCAGGCACTTGTAGGCTCTGACAAGTATCAGTATGTGCTCCCCTTCGAGTTCATCAGTATATTCCTGCTGGCATGCATCATTGGCGCACTGGTTGTTTCACGTAAAGCAGAGGAGGATTAAGTTATGGTACCAGTAGAATATTTCTTTGTGCTCTCGGCACTTCTGTTCTTCATTGGCGTCTACGGCTTTGTCACACGTCGCAACCTCATCGCCATGCTCATCTCCATTGAGTTGGTACTGAATGCCGTCGACATTAATTTTGCCGCTTTCAACCGCCTGCTCTATCCTGCCATGAACGAGGGCTTCTTCATGACGCTCTTCTCTATTGGTGTGTCGGCAGCAGAGTCGGCTGTGGCTATTGCAATCATCATCAATGTTTACCGCAATTTCAAGAGCGATACAGTAGACAGCATTTCTAACATGAAAAGATAAGTAAGCATTATGGATTACAGTTATTCTATATTAATCCTTCTTCTGCCGCTCCTTTCATTTCTCGTGTTAGGATTGGTGGGCATGAAGATGTCGCACAAGACGGCAGGCCTCATTGGTACCTGTTCGCTGGGCGTGGTCACGATTCTGAGCTATTTAGCAGCATTCCAGTATTTTACGGCTGCCCGTGTGGATGGTATCTATCAGACCATTGTTCCCTATAACGTTACGTGGCTGCCTTTGGGCAACCTCCATTTTGACCTCGGTATCATGCTTGACCCCATTTCGGTGATGATGCTCATTGTCATCTCTACGGTCTCGCTGATGGTACATATCTATTCCTTCGGCTATATGCACGGCGAGAAAGGCTTCCAGCGCTACTATGCATTCCTAAGCCTTTTCTCCATGTCAATGCTTGGTCTGGTCGTGGCTACCAACATCTTCCAGATGTATCTCTTCTGGGAGTTGGTGGGTGTCAGCAGCTACCTACTCATCGGTTTCTACTATCCGTTGCACGCTGCTGTGGCCGCTTCCAAGAAGGCATTCATCGTGACGCGCTTTGCCGACGGATTTTTCCTGGTGGGTATACTCATCTTCGGTTTCTACACCGGCTCGTTCAGCTTCTCGTTTGCCGGACAGGGTGCAGATATCGTGATGGGTGCTGGCACTACGCCGTTCATTGCCTGCAATGCAGACAAGGCAATGGCTGCTGCCGGTTTCCTGCTGCCAACGGCATTGACGCTGATGTTCATCGGTGGTGCTGGTAAGAGTGCCATGTTCCCCTTGCACATCTGGCTGCCCGATGCTATGGAAGGTCCGACGCCTGTATCTGCACTCATCCATGCCGCTACGATGGTGGTGGCCGGTGTCTATCAGGTGGCTCGTATGTTCCCCTTGTGGATACAGTACGCACCTGAGGCCATGAGTATCATTGTCTGGATAGGTGTTATCACCGCTTTCTATGCTGCTGCTGTTGCTTGTGCCCAGACCGACATCAAACGAGTATTGGCCTTCTCCACCATTTCGCAGATTGCCTTTATGATGGTGGCTCTGGGTGTTTGCACGGAGGCTGTCACCGGTCATGAGCATCCGGGAAGCGTTGGTTATCTGGCTGGTATGTTCCATCTGTTCACCCACGCCATGTTCAAGGCCTGTCTCTTCTTAGGCGCTGGTTGTATTATCCACGCTGTCCACTCCAATGAGATGGCGCTGATGGGTGGGCTTCGCAAGTATATGCCTGTGACCCACTGGACGTTCCTCATCTCCTGCTTGGCCATTGCTGGTATTCCTTTCTTCTCGGGCTTCAGCTCGAAGGATGAAATCATCTCGGCCTGCATGAACTACAGTCCTGTGGTAGGCTGGATCATGACGGGTATTGCAGCCATGACCGCTTTCTATATGTTCCGTCTGTACTACGGTATCTTCTGGGGTACTGAAAACAAGGAGGCCCACGAGCACCACACACCGCACGAGGCTCCGCTGACGATGACCGTTCCCCTGATTGTTCTTTCCGTGATTACCGTGGGTGTGGGTATCTATACCACGCTGGCCGGCTTCCTGGGCTGGGGCGGTTCGTTTGGCTCGTTCGTTTCTGCCGACGGTCACGACTATACTATCCACTTCGATGCTACGGTGGCCGCCGTGAGCACAGTGATTGCTATTTGCAGCATCTGTCTGGCTACCTATATCTATAAGGGTGAGCAGCAGCCCATTGCCGACCGTCTCTACAAGACGTTCCCCAACCTGTGGCGCGCTGCCTACAAGCGTTTCTATCAGGACGAGATCTGGCAGTTTGTCACTCACAAGATTATCTTCGCATGTGTGTCTCGCCCCATTGCCTGGTTCGACCGCCACATCATTGACGGCACGTTCAACTTTGCCGCCTGGGGTACCAACGAGGCAGGTGAGAGCCTGCGTTCCTGGCAGAGTGGCGATGTGCGTCAGTATGCCATTTGGTTCCTCACCGGTACAGTGGCCTTGACGCTCATTTTACTTGCGCTGTAAGATCGTAATAACGTAATAACGAAATAACGAAAATGAATATATTAAGTCTATTTGTTTTAATCCCCGTCCTGATGCTTGCAGGCCTCTGGCTTGCCAAGAACCTCAATCAGGTTCGTGGTGTGATGGTGGCAGGCTCTTCCGCATTGCTTGTCCTGTCAATATGGCTGACTGTCTATTTCATCCAGCAGCGTGCCGCCGGCAATACAGACATTATGTTGCTCAGCGCTTCCACACCGTGGTTCGAGCCGCTGAACATTGCTTATAGCGTTGGCGTCGACGGTATCTCCGTGGTAATGCTGTTGCTGTCGAGTATCATCGTCTTCACAGGCACCTTTGCCTCGTGGCAGCTGAAGCCGCTCACCAAGGAGTACTTCCTGTGGTTCACCCTCCTGTCAACCGGTGTGTTTGGCTTCTTCATCTGCACGGACCTGTTCACCATGTTCATGTTCTACGAGGTAGCGCTGATTCCCATGTACCTGCTCATTGGTGTGTGGGGTAGTGGTGCCAAGGAGTATGCAGCCATGAAGCTCACGCTGATGCTGATGGGTGGCTCTGCCCTGCTTGTGATAGGTATTCTCGGCATCTACTATTTCTCTGGCGCCACTACGATGAACGTCAACGAGATAGCCCAGATGCACAATATCCCCGTTGACATCCAGAAGATATTCTTCCCGTTCATCTTCATCGGCTTTGGTGTGTTGGGTGCCCTGTTCCCGTTCCACACATGGTCTCCCGACGGTCATGCTTCGGCGCCGACGGCTGTGTCCATGCTCCATGCAGGTGTGCTGATGAAGCTGGGAGGCTACGGCTGCTTCCGTGTGGCTATGTATCTCCTGCCTGAGGCTGCCCAGCAGCTTTCATGGATATTCCTTATCCTGACAACCATCTCCGTGGTCTATGGCGCGCTCTCCGCTTGTGTGCAGACCGACCTGAAGTATATCAATGCCTACTCGTCGGTGAGCCATTGCGGCCTGGTGCTCTTCGCCCTGCTGATGATGACCAAGACGGCTGCCACGGGTGCCATCCTGCAGATGCTGTCTCACGGTCTGATGACGGCACTCTTCTTTGCCCTCATCGGTATGATTTATGGTCGTACCCATACTCGCGACGTTCGTAAGCTCGGTGGTCTGATGAAGATTATGCCGTTCCTTGCCGTGGGCTACGTGCTGGCTGGTTTGGCCAACCTTGGTCTGCCTGGCTTCTCTGGCTTCATCGCTGAGATGACCATCTTCGTAGGCTCATTTGAGAATCCTGATACGTTCCACCGTGTCTGCACGATTATTGCCTGCACGTCGGTCGTTGTTACCGCCGTCTACATCCTGCGTCTGGTGGGCAAGATTCTCTATGGCGAGGTGTCCGATCCGCACTACCTGCAGCTGACCGATGCTACCTGGGATGAGCGCCTCTCCGTGGCTTGCCTCATCTTCTGCGTAGCCGGACTTGGTACGTTCCCACTTTGGGCCAGCAACGTCATCAATGACGCCGTCGTTCCTATTCTGAACAGCATCTATTACATACAATAAATTTGAGAAAAGATGAATTACGGACAATTCTTACAAATGATACCCGAGGCAGCGCTGGTAGCTGTGCTGCTGATCGTTTTCTTCGCTGATATGTTCATGGGCAAGAGCGGAGAGAAGAAGAATAAGATGCTGGGCCTGCTCACTGGCATTCTGATGCTGGTGCCTCTGGCAGCCTGTGCGCTGGCTGATCCTACAGAGGCCTTCGGCGGTCTCTATGTCACCTCATCGCTAGCTAACGCCATGAAGGCCATTCTTACTGCTGGCACGCTGATAGTCATCATCATGGCTCAGCCCTGGCTCGACACGGCCCGCAAATATACAGGTGAGTTCTATGAGCTCGTTGTCTCAACGTTGCTTGGCATGTATATCATGGTGTCTTCCGGCAACTTCCTGATGTTCTTCCTCGGACTCGAGACAGCCTCAGTGCCTATGGCCTGTCTGGTGGCTTTCGACAAGAAAAAGAAGATTAGCGCAGAGGCTGCTGCCAAGTACATCCTTACTGCCACCTTCTCCTCGGGTGTGATGCTCTACGGCATCTCATTCCTCTATGGAGCTACGGGCACGCTTTATTTTGACGATATGGTTGTTCCCCTGAGCAACATCTCTAACTATGCCACAGAGAAACTTGCCTTGGCCATCATGGGCCTTGTGTTCTTCTTCAGCGGTCTGGGCTTCAAGCTCTCGCTGGTGCCTTTCCACTTCTGGACGGCCGACACCTATGAGGGCGCACCCACGCCTGTCACCGGTTACCTGAGTGTGATCTCCAAAGGTGCCGCTGCACTGGCTCTGTGCATCATCCTGACGAAGGTGATGGCTCCGTTGGTGGAGTATTGGGAAGTGCTGATGGGTACAGTCATCGTGCTTACCATCACCGTGGGTAACCTCTTCGCCATGCGACAGAAGGAACTGAAGCGATTCATGGCCTTCAGCTCCATCTCGCAGGCAGGTTATATCATGCTGGCTGTGATGGGCAACTCGGCAACGGGTGCCACCGCCCTGACCTACTATGTGCTTATCTACGTAGTAGCTAACATGGCAGTATTCTCTGTCATTAATGTGGTGGAGCAGCGTTATGGCCGTACCGATATGGATGCCTACAACAGCTTCTATGAGACTAACCCCAAGCTGTCGTTCCTGATGACGTTGGCTTTGTTTTCGCTGGCTGGTATTCCTCCGTTCGCCGGAATGTTCTCGAAGTTCTTCGTGTTCATGGCCGCAGCCCAAGAGGGTTCGTTCCTTGCATACTTCGTAGTGTTCGTGGCCCTGATCAACACGGTGCCTTCGCTCTACTACTATCTGCGCATTGTCAAGGCCATGTATATCAAGAAGAGTACCACGCCGCTGCCTGCATTCCGGACTGATGTCAATACCCGATTGGCCCTTGCCCTCTGTACTGCCGGCATCGTTGCCTTTGGTATCATCAGTTGCGTCTACCAGTGGATTGCCACTGCCGCAGGTGTATAACCTTTATAGATGAGACAATAGAAAAAAGGGGACGGCAATGTGTCGTCCCCTTTTACTGTTGATTCAGCAAGACTGTTCCGTCAGCAGCCTGCAGGGATGCTTAGTTGGGAGCGTTGTTGTTCACCACTTCCGGTGTCCAGTTCTTGAAGAATCGTAGGACCTTCTTTTGATCGTAGCCCTGACCTTCTTCCAGGAAGCTGGAATCTTGGGTGTGAATGACCTTGCCTTCCCCGTCAAGTACTACGAACACAGGGAAACCGAAGCGGGCGGGATTGTTCAGTCGCTGCATGGTGGCCTTGGCCAGCCGGGTTTTCTCCTCGCCCTCTGTCTTGCGCGGATTGTAGTTCACGTGGATATACACGAAGTTGTCGTCAATCACCTTGCTGATGGTACTGTCTTTCGTGATGAAGTCGGCAAAGCGCAGGCACCAGGGGCACCAGTTGCCGCCAACTTGGCAGATGACGAACTTACCCTCAGCCTTTGCCTTGGCTACCGCTTGGTCAATCTGCTCCAGCGTGTTGATGTCCTCGTTGTATACTTTCTTCCTCTCAACCTTCGTATCGGTAGGCGAGGGGGCTGTCTGTGCGTTAGCCGTCAAAGTAATGGCGGCTAACATCATGCTGGAGATGAATGTCTGGATTCTCATAGCTTATTCTTTTCTCGTTGTATTCTAAAGTGTGAGCAAAGGTAATGATTATTCCTGGATTATCCCTCATTCCGCGCGCTGTTTTAATAGAATTTAGTGAATGGTTTTGAAGAAAAAGGCGTGGAAGGTGCAATAATACCAGAAAAAAGTTGTAACTTTGCATCCCAATAAGTAGTATTAACAATAACTAATTAATAATTGAGATTATGGCAACAGGTAATGTACGGCCGGCTGACATGGAGCGTATTACGACTCCCGCCTTGGCCAAAAAATTCATTGACGAGCAAATCAAGGAGCTGCGCGCTCAGATTGGTGACAAGAAAGTGCTGCTGGCGCTTTCAGGCGGTGTTGATTCATCGGTTGTGGCAGCCCTGCTGATCAAGGCAGTTGGCAGGCAGTTGGTGTCTGTCCATGTAAATCACGGACTGTTGCGTAAGGGTGAGCCAGAGCAGGTGGTTCGAGTGTTCCGCGACGAGATGAATGCCAACTTGGTGTATGTGGATGCCACCGACCGTTTCCTCGACAAGCTGGCAGGTGTGGCTGATCCTGAGCAAAAGCGCAAGATCATAGGCGCAGAGTTTATCCGTGTGTTTGAGGAGGAGGCTCGCAAGCAGGAGGGAATCAGTTTCCTGGCACAGGGCACCATCTATCCTGATATCGTTGAGTCGGGCCCCGTCAAGTCTCATCATAATGTGGGTGGACTGCCTGAGGATATGCAGTTTGAATTGGTGGAGCCTATCAAGCTGTTGTTCAAGGACGAAGTGCGTGTGGTAGGTAAGGAACTCGGCCTGCCTGACAATATGGTCTATCGTCAGCCTTTCCCTGGTCCTGGCTTGGGTGTACGTTGCACGGGTGCCATCACGCGTGACCGTTTGGAAGCCCTGCGTGAGAGCGACGCTATCCTTCGTGAGGAGTTTGCTAATAACGGGCTGGAGGGCAAGGTTTGGCAGTATTTCACCATTGTGCCCGACTATAAGTCAACTGGCGTGAAGAACGACAAGCGCAGTTGGGATTGGCCTGTAATCATTCGTGCCGTCAACACCCGCGATGCCATGACTGCTACCATCGAGGAGATTCCCTACAAGTTGCTCCACCATATCACGCAGCGGATTATCACCGAGGTTCCTGGAGTGAATCGTGTGCTGTACGATTTGACGCCGAAACCCACGGGCACCATTGAGTGGGAATAGAAAAACATGGGTTAGGAAATCATCAAGACTACGAACTTATTTTGGAAGTTCCACGCTTTGGGTCTTTTTTAATTTCTTATCTGAATGGGATAAAGAAAGAAGTTCGTCTGCCTGAAATTAGTTCCCCCGCAATTCTTTTGGAGAGTTGCGGGGATTTTTATTGTTCACAGATCATGCGGGCGGATTCGTTGAGGGAGAGGCATTGGTTGCGGGTGATGGTGAGGCGTTCGTTGTGGTGTTCCCATGGAGCGAGCAGGAGGAGCTGGCCGCGGGCGCAGGCGTCCATGCGCTGCCCACCGGGCTTGGCGAGGTCTGTGAAGCCGTTTTCCTGAAGGATGATGAGTGGCAGGCCTTCGTTGAATGCGGCGCGCATGATGCTTTTCTCTCCAGGTGAGATGCTGGGGGAGACAAGGACGGCACCGTTGCGGGCGAGAGCCAGCAGTCGGGTTGTCTCGGCTTCTATCTGTTGCGTGGTAAGGCGGCGTGAGCATTGTACCTGAATCTTTAGCGGGCGGTCGAGTAGGAATCGGTTGCCGATGGCCGAGAACTGCTGAGTGCCCACGGTGAGGCCTCGCTGCACGCGGAAGAGGTCGGGGGTGCTCACGCTTCATGAGCAGGCGGCGCGGGTTGTCTTGAAGATAGTGGAGCCATCGCTGGAGCTGTCCTTGGCGCAGGAGGAGCTTGTCGTTGTAGCCGGGAGCGAAGAGGAGGCCGTGGTTGCGGTCGGCGTGCTGGCTGGGGGTCGTCAGTCCTGTTGGTTGCTGTAGTACAGCAACGGACGGAACGAGCGCAACAGAAGGAGTTGAGGGGACGGAGGGAGCGGACGGAACG
>ONKY01000175.1 GCA_900318585.1 uncultured Prevotellaceae bacterium | reverse complement strand
TCGTTCGCCTACCCGTAGCCTTTCACTCTATTCTGCATCGGACTTTACGGACTGTCTCGGACTCTTCTTTTGTCCGTGTCAGTCCGTTTAGTCCGTTGCCTTTCACTTTTCTTTTTTTATTCGGCGGCAGCAAATTTTTCACTTTTCACTATTCACTTTTCCCTTAAATTTCGTACCTTTGCACCCTGTATGAAGACAGGATTGGTATTGGAAGGCGGTGCCATGCGCGGACTTTTCACCTGCGGCATCATCGACGTTATGATGGAGCACTCGCTCGTTCCCGACGGCCTCATCGGCGTGTCGGCGGGAGCGGCCTTTGGCTGCAACTACAAGTCGCGCCAGCCTGGCCGCGCCATACGTTACAATAAGCGGTTCGCGCGCGACCCGCGTTACTCTGGCCTCCGCTCCCTGTTCACCTCCGGTGACTATTTCAACGCAGAGTTCGCCTACCACACCGTGCCCACCGTCTACGACATCTTCGACAATGATGCCTTCAATGCCAACCCCATGGCGTTCGTCGTTGTCTGCACTGACATCGAGACGGGCCTGCCCGTTTACCAGCGTCTTGACCGTAGCGATGCCGACGCCTACGACTGGATACGCGCCTCTGCCTCCATGCCCCTGCTCTCACGTCCCGTGGCGCTTGACGGTCACCGCCTGCTCGACGGTGGCATCGCCGATAGCATACCCCTTCAGCAGTTCGAGCGTATGGGCTACCGCCGCAACATCGTCATCCTTACCCAGCCCTTAGGCTACCGGAAGCAGCACAGCCGTCTCATGCCCCTCATGCGCCTCGGGCTAAGGAAATATCCGCAGTTAGTGGACGCCATGGATCGCCGTCACCTCATGTATAACGCTCAGCTCGACTATGTGTCGGAGGCCGAGCACGCCGGCCGCTGCCTCGTCATCCGGCCGGAGACGACGCTCCCCATCGGCCATGTCTGCCACGACGCTGAGCGAATGCAGCGCATATATGACATCGGCCGCGCCATGGGTGAGCAACGCCTTTCAGCCATTCAGCAATTCCTGTCCTCTGCGACTCCTTAGATAGACAGTTTCTTTTGCTAATTCTTGTTAAATCGTGGAGTGAATCCATTGTTTCTTCAGAAATTATTCTTACCTTTGCTCTTTCCGGCGAACTACGGGGGAAGGGTAAAAGCCCTCGTTTCTCTTTGAACACTAAAAAAACGAAGAGCCACAAGTAAGTAACTGACGGGAACACCGTCGGTGGTCTGCTTCCGCTCACTACTCTCGATGATCACAAAAGGAACAAAGCACATCTACAGACAGTCTCAGAACCTATGGCAAGGCAAGGCGACACCGGCAATATTCCGCCGGGCAGGGGAGCGGAAAGCCCCCTGTCCGTTACCCTGCCTGATAGTCTCAATAAGAGGGTAGCCCAGCTGGAGGCTACCGTGGCGTCTCAAAACAGAATCATCGACGAGCTCAATTCCAGGGTAATGTGCCTTGAAGAATTAATCCGTTATGTTGGCACCGCCTTTAACGGATCACTCCTTGCTGTTAATCCTAATCAGCTTCCTGCCACCCTGCCGCCGCTACAGGAAGTAGGCGCACGTTCCTTCCCCGAGGAGGAGAAGATTGTGCAGTTGGGCTATCCTTTCGTGACGAGCATCTGCGAGAGTGGCTATCTGACCAACCTGACGGTGAGGCTGCTGCGTACGGTCATGGATGACGAGAAGGATCTGCCTTCCGAAAACCGTGTCCGTTGGAGCCATGTTCGCAAGGTGCTGGAGGATCACTGCATTTTTGTTGATAAAGCTACTTACATCAGTGTCACCCGTGCCTTCTGCGTCGTGATGCCGGACGTGAAGGAAGAGTCTATGCGCAAGTACTGTAGCGACTCTCTGCCTAAAGGCCTTTATACCAAATGGCCGGAGAACAACCGCCACTACGCCCTCTGCCGCCGAGTGGCTCGTCACCTCGAACCTCTCCTGAAATACTACCCGCTACTCACCTGAATTTAAACGACAACTTGACCTTTGGTTGCTTGTTTTTTAAAACGACAACAAAGACAACAAAGACAACAAAGGGCAACATTTTATTTGCAGCCTTGGTTGCATCCAGTTCTGGGCTTTGCGGCTGGCCCCCGTAGACAGCAGTTGTCGTCGTAGGCGAAAAATGTTGTCCTTTGTTGTCTTTGTTGTCGTTTAAAAAAACTACGTAGTCGCTCCGAAAATCCCAGTTCTTTTCCAGGAATCATCCCGTAGTCTTTCCACGAGACCTTTTCCGTTCCTTTCCTGACGATTCCTTGGCGGTCACGCCACTACGCCGTACCTTTGCAGCGATTCAGCAAACGCAGAGGTCCGGACAACTGTTTTGCGCTATATGTTGAACCTTTAAACAAAACAGATTGACAACATGAAAAGAAAGAACTTTATGCTCACCGAGCACTTTAGCTACTACGAGATGACGTACTCTGCCTGGGCCGACCGCCATCATGTAGACAACACCCCCGACGCTCTCCAGATAGCGGCGCTCGTACATCTCTGCCAGAAGGTGCTGGAGCCCCTGCGCCTCCAGTTCGGTCCCATCCGCATCAACAGCGGCTTCCGCTCCGAGACGGTGAACATCGGCGTCCACGGCGTCGGCGGGTCAAAGCACCTCACCGGCGAGGCTGCCGACATCCATGTCCCCGACGTGGCCACCGGCCGTGCCTACTTCCGCTTCATCAAGGAGCACTGCGACATCGACCAGCTCCTCTTCGAGTACAAACGCATGGGCGCCGTATGGATTCACGTATCCTGCCTCCTCGACGAGCGCCAGAACCGCCACCAGGTATTCCCCAACTACCGCGTATGATCTGCAAGAATTGCGGTCGCGACCTGCCCGACGAACAGTTTGAACTTTATGCCACTGGCACGCGCCGCAAGGTGTGCCGTCAGTGTAAGTACCAGCTCTATGACGTGCGTGCCAAGCGCAAATGGCGACTCCGCCATCTCTCGCGCGCATATTTATAGCTTAACCCCAAAACATCCCACCCATCCCACCCATCCAACACCCGGGATTAGGTGTAGGATGG
Source organism: uncultured Prevotellaceae bacterium (assembly GCA_900318585.1). Lineage (GTDB taxonomy): Bacteria > Bacteroidota > Bacteroidia > Bacteroidales > Bacteroidaceae > Prevotella. The sequence continues at coordinate 16,738 of ONKY01000175.1, read as the reverse complement.
GTGGGATGGGTAGGATGTTTTTTACTTAACCTATCATATATAAATGAGACAAATAGAAAACTATGAGACAAATTATGAAACGCTGGTGGAAATGGCTGAAGAACTGCCTGACACCGAAACGAACAAAAAGACTGGAAAAGCTTGAAATAATCGGCAGTCATAACAAGAAAAGAATAGCACGCGGCGTAAAACGCTTCTTCGAAAAGAACTACGAGTTGCGCTTCAATGTGATGAAGCAGACAGAGGAATTCCGACCTCGGAAAAAGCAGGGTCGGCGGAAAGCACCGAGTCTTCTCGCTAAACCACTGGTTTACGATCCTAAACCACCGATTTACGATGCTAAACCACTGGTTTACGATGCCAAACCACTGGTTTACAAAGAAGAGAATGGGTGGCAGCAACTTACCGACCGTGAGCTGCGCCGAATAGCCTTTGAGCAGATGGAGCAGGTAGGCGTAGCATGGAGCATCGACGTGGAGCTCTACGTTCGCTCTGCACTCACGCCCGACTACAGCCCCGTGCTCGATTTCCTATCCCGTTGCGGCACATGGGACGGACGCACCGACCATATCCGAGCGCTGGCACGCCGCGTGCCCACGGACTTTCCGCAGTGGCCCGACTTCTTCCACCGCTGGTTCTTGGCCATGGTGGCGCAGTGGATGCAGCTCGATGACACCTATGGCAACGCCATCGTACCCATGCTCATCGGAGCGCAGGGCACGCACAAGACCACCTTCTGCCGGAATATGCTCCCGCCCAGCCTGCGCGAGTATTTCATCGACGATATCAAGCTCGACAGTGCCGAGCAAGTGGAACGGATGCTCGGCCGCATGATGCTTGTGTGCATTGATGAGTATAACGCCAAGACCGAACGCGAGCAGGCCAAGATTAAACGAATACTCTCGGAAAAGCAAGTGCAGACACGCAAGATGCGCAGTGACCAGTACCTCCTGCTGCCACGCATGGCGTCGTTCATCGCCACCACCAACGACTACCAGCCACTCACCGACCCCACCGGCTCGCGCCGCTACCTCTGCTGCGAGGTGACTGGCATCATCGACACCACTACGCCCATCGACTACCCGCAACTCTATGCGCAGGCACAGCATGAGCTGAAGGCTGGCCAGCCCTACTACTTCACCAAGGAGGAGGAAACCATCATCGGCCAGCACAACACTGACTATCGGCTTGCCACGTCGCCCGAACAACTGCTCACGACATGGTTCATGCCGGCCCCGCGCCACAAGGACTATTTCATGCTGGCCACCGATATACAAGCGACACTGGCCCGACACGTCTCGGCTACCGACCTGCCCAACTTGAAGGTGCTCACCATGGCGCTCAAGGCCTGTCGCTTCCACCACGGCTGCATGGGCGGCCAGCGTGGCTGGTACGCTCAGCCCGTCAGCGTACGGTAAGCATGACATGATGATGACTTGAATATCTCTCTGCTTGTCTCCATTATTTAACGACCGCTCGACCTAATTCGCTGGATTGTATCCCTAATTTTTGTTTTTTTTTCGGGGAAAAGCTTTGCTGATTGACAAAAATGTTTTATCTTTGCGCTTTGAAACATGGAAAAGATAATTTTCGTGGCAGGCCCGTGTGTCATTGAGTCGGCAGAATTGCTCGACACGGTGGCCAAGGAACTGGTTAGCATCAACCAGAAACTGGGCTGTGACATCATCTTCAAGGCCTCGTTCGACAAGGCCAACCGCACGTCCATCCATTCGTTCCGAGGACCGGGGATGGAGAAAGGGCTGGAGATGCTGGCCGACGTAAAAAGCCGTTATGGCCTGAGGCTGCTGACGGACATCCACGAGAGTTGGCAGGCAAAGCCGGTAGGGGAGGTGTGCGACGTCATCCAGATTCCTGCCTTCCTCTGCCGACAGACAGACTTGCTGACGGCGGCGGCCAGGACGGGGCGCACGGTGAACATCAAGAAGGCACAGTTCCTCAGCGGACGCGACATGCGCTACCCCGTGGAGAAGGCCCGCGACGCGGGAGCCACGGAGGTGTGGCTGACGGAGCGCGGCAACATGATGGGCTACGGGAACCTTGTGGTGGACTTCCGCAACATCCAGGATATGCTGGAGCTGACAGAGACGGTCATCATGGACTGCACGCACTCGGTGCAACGGCCGGGGAGCGAGGGCGGCAAGACAGGCGGCGACCGCCGCTTTGTGCCGATGATGGCGATGGCAGCCAAGGCTTTCGGTGCCACGGGTTTCTTCTTCGAGGTACACCCCACGCCCGATGAGGGGCTGAGCGATGCCGCCAATATGCTGGAACTGGATAAGCTAAAGGGTGTGATGGAATGCATCATGCACAATTGATTAGTGACAGATGAACGCAAGAGAATACGCTATACAATGCATCAAGGATGAGGCCCAGGCGCTGACGGAGTTGATCCCGAAGATAGATGAGGGTTTCGACCGCGCCGTGGAGCTGATGTACCGGTGCCACGGCAAGGTGATTGTCACTGGTGTAGGCAAGAGCGGACATATAGCCGGCAAGATAGCGGCGACGCTGTCGAGCACAGGCACACCCTCGTTCTTCATCAACCCCTTGGACGTGTTCCACGGTGACCTGGGGGTGATGACGCGCGACGACGTGGTGCTGGCCATCTCGAACTCCGGACTGACGGACGAGCTGCTGAGGTTCATCCCGCTGGTGCTGCAGATGCAGATACCCATCGTGGCCATGACGGGCAACCCGCAGTCGCTGTTGGCGAAGTATGCCACGTGCCACCTGAACGTGAGCGTGAGTCGCGAGGCCGACCCGATGAACTTAGCCCCGACGAGCAGCGCCACGGCGCAGTTAGTGATGGGCGACGCGCTGGCCATCGCGCTGACGCGCAAGCGTAACTTCCAGCCGCATGACTTCGCCCTGTTCCATCCGGGCGGCGAGCTGGGCAGACGACTGCTGACGACGGCTGCCGACGTGATGAGGACGGAGGACCTGCCGGTGATACCGCCGGAGATGCACTTGGGCGAGGCCATCATCAGGGTGAGCCGCGGAAAGCTCGGACTGGGTGTGGCCACCGAGGACGGCAGAATCGTGGGACTGATTACCGACGGTGACATCCGCCGCGCCATGGAACGGTGGCAGGCCGAGTTCTTCGACCGTACGGTGAGCGACATCATGACACGCCACCCGAAGACGGTGAGGCCCGATACGAAGATCGCTGAGATTGAGAAATTGATGAACAGACATAAGATCCATAGCGTGCTCGTGGTGAGCGACGACAACCGGCTGCTCGGCGTCGTCGATCATTACGGCTGTATGCTGGGGTGAGCAGTTAAAGAAATGAAAGGAGTAAAAGGAGTGAAAACAAAGATTATGATGAAGACATACAGGAAAATACTGACGCTGACAATTCTGCTGGCACTGCCGATAGCAGCAGCAGCTTTCTACATGTTTAAGACGCTCGACGCGCGCGACGGTCTGACCAGCAGCCAGGTGAACTGCATCCTCAAGGATGACAATGGCTACATGTGGTTCGGCACACCAGCCGGACTATACCGTTTCGACGGCTATGTGTTCAAGTCGTTCCAGACGGATTCGCAGGACGGCTCCTCGCTGCCCGACAGCTATATCATCTCCATCCAGGAGGCGCTGGACCGCACGCTGTGGATATGCACGGCGTCGGGCTACTGTATCTACCACCCGCAGACAGAGTCGTTCGAGCGCGACATGAGGCAGACGTTTGCGAAGATGGGCATCGACCGTGTGCCGAGCATCATCTATATTGACCGCCACCATAACATCTGGGGTGCCATACCCAACAAGGGTGTCGTCTGCTACAACATGCAGCAGCAACAGCACTATGAGTTCGGCTATACTGACGATGCGCACGGCGTGCCGCAGGGTAACGTGTGCAGCATCAGCGAGTGTCGCGACGGTGCGCTGATCATCTACGAGGACGGACGTATTGTCTGCTGCGATGTGATGCACCAGCAGCACACGGTGTGGAAGACCTCGGAGATAGCCGACAGGAAGCTGCGCCGCAGCAAGTCGCTGAAGGCATTCGCCGACCAGAAGGACAATATCTGGCTCTACGGCCAAGGCACGCTCTTTGTCTATAACAAGACGGCTGACACGTGGAACACCACCATCGGCGACCAGTTAGGACTGACAGACATCGGCGTCGACAATGCCGTGAACGGCATGGGCGGCGACAAGAACGGCAACATCTGGATTGGCACTGACAGGGCAGGACTCATCAGGATGAACGTGAACGACTACAGCGAGATAGAGTCAGTGGAACCCCAGAACATCAACCAGAGCCAGATGCGGAGCGATCTGATCCGCGTGCAGAGTATCTATGTGGACAATACCGACCTGCTCTGGGTGGGTACCGAGAAGTCGGGCGTGGCTTACAGCGGCGCACACATCTACAGGTTTGAGTCGCTCATCAACGGCGACATCACTGCCATGACGCAGGATGCCAACGGACGAGTATGGTACGGCACCAGCGACAAGGGCGTGCTGGACTTCGACGGGCACCTCTCCAGCAAGAAGGTGTCGGCCATGGCGTATACCAAGGACGGTAGCCTGTGGGTGGGTACCAAGCAGAACGGACTGACCCGCATCAAGGATGGCGTATCAACTGTCTACTCCGTGGCGAAGGACAGCATGGCGACGCTGATTGACGACCACGTGAATGCCCTGTGTTCAGATAAGGTGGGCAACCTGTGGATTGCCACCAACGGCGGACTGCAGGTGTTCAACTCACGCATGAACACGTTCTCGGCCTATACCCGTGAGAACAGGAAGATCAATACCAACAACATTACGTGCCTGGCCTATACGAAGAGCAACAGCCTGCTCATCGGTACCGGCGAGGGACTCACCATCCTCAACCTGTCGAACACGGAGACGCAGCACCTGACGGGTAACTCCACCAACCTCAAGACCTTCACCAACAACTATGTCACCCAGGTGTTCCAGGATTCCCGTGGACTGATATGGGTAGGTACGCGCGAGGGTGTGAACATCCTCAATTTGGAGACTGACGACCTGGACTACTTAACGGAGAAGCAGGGACTGTGTAACAACAACATCTGCGGTATAGCCGAGGACAAGCGCGGCAACATCTGGCTGACCACCAGCAACGGCGTCAGCCGAGTGGTCATCCAGCGTGACCATGAAGGCGGCTCGTTCGCCTACGGCCTCTATAATTACAGTGTGGCCGACGGTCTGCAGAGCAATGAGTTCAACCCGGGCTCCATCCTCAGGAAGGAGGACGGCGACGTGCTGCTCGGCGGACTCTACGGCATCAACTGGACACGCCACGACAAGGGCGACACCGAGGGCCAGATCAAGGTGATGCTCACCCAGTTCTATGTGGGTGAGGAGGAAATCCTCATCGGCCATGAGTATAACGGCAACGTCATCCTCAACCAGTCGCTCAACGAGACGAAGAGCATTGTGCTGAACCACGGACAGAACAACATCACTGTCAAGTTCGCTGCAGGCAACTATAACCAGAGTGAGCGCCTGCAGTTCGTCTACTGGATGGAAGGCCTCGACCAGGACTGGAGGAACGGCGACGCCCTGAACCATGGCATCACCTTCCACAACCTGGGTAGCGGCACCTATAAGCTGCACGTTATGGCCGTCAGCGCGGAGGGTGCCGTCAGTAACCAGGAGCGTGTGCTGGAAATCAAGATCAAGCGGCACTGGCTGCTCTCCTGGTGGATGATTGCGGCATACGCGGTGTTGTTCGCACTGCTCCTCTACGTATGGAAGATTGGTATCCGCCAGGTGAAGGAGATCAAGTCGAAGAAGGAGGCTGTGATAGAGGAGCTGAAGCGGCAGAAGGAGGAAATCCTGGCTGCCAGCGACGACCTGCGCCAGCCCATGGCCCGCATGACGAGCATCATAGGAAACCTGTCGGAGAGCGAGCGCACGCTCGAAGAGCGCGAGCAGCTGAATGCATTGCACTCGCAGATGCTGCAGGTCATCACGCGTGTGTCAGACATGCAGACCAGCCTGGAGAATCCCGAGGAAAGGGCAAAGCAGGATGTCAGAAGCCGTTACTCCCTGAACTCAAAGGGCGAGATGGAGCTGCCGTCACTCACCAGCGAAGACACCATGAGCCGCCGCTCGCGCCGCACGGATGCGCCTACCAACCAGTGCGTCATGGTATTCATCGACGACAACGAGGACTTCCTGAAGTTCATCCATTCACACCTGCGCGACGTCTACGACCTGCATATCTATAACGACACCCGCAAGGCCGAGAAAGACCTTGAGACCATGAATGCCGACATCGTCATCTGTAAGCAGGAGATGAGAGGCGTGACGGGTAGCGACCTGTGTAACGACATCAAGATGAGCCCGACGCTCAACAAGGTGAAGTTTGTGCTGATGACGGAAGGCATCCTCACGCCCCAGGACATGAAGAGCATGAACATCACCATGTCGGCCGACGACTATTTAGCCAAGCCTTTCAACATGCAGGATGCTATCATGCGCTTCAACTCGCTGCTCGGACTTGGCGCACTGCCCATCGACAATAACCTCATAGAAGGCTCTGAGACACGTATGCTGGAGAGCTATAACTCCAGTATGACAACATCAACGGAGAGCATCAACCTCGCAGAGTATAAGCCGAAGGATGGTGCAGGAACCGCCTTGACCCACGACGAGATGAGCTTGGTGGAGACGACGATCAGAAACCGTAACCCGCTTGTAAGGCAGGGCGGACAGCTCGCTACCCAGGACGATGGCGGCGAGAATGAGGAGCGCGAGGACCTGATGAGCGAGTTCTCGATGGTGGACAACATAGACCGCCAGCTGCTGAAGAACATTGAGCAGTATGTGCTGCAGAACATGAGCCGCGGGCAGATTAGCTTGGAGGAGATGGCCAGTGCCATGGGCATGGGACGCGTGCCCTTCTTCCACAAGGTGAGGAGCATCACCAGCAAGACACCGGCCGAGCTGGTGCGCGACCTGCGTCTGAAGCACGCCTGCGTGCTGCTGAAGCGAACGAATATCAATATGAGTGAGCTGGCCTCGAACGTGGGCTTCGTGACGGCAGAGAACTTTATCACCAGCTTCAAGGAGAAGTTCGGACTCTCACCTTTGGAATATCGTCTGAAGCATAGCAAATGACACATCTCAGATACAGGGCGAGGATAACAGGGTTTATCCTCGCCTTCATTCCTCAATTACTCTTTGCGCAGACAAGTGACACGCTGATACGTCGTCAGCTTGAAGGTTATGGCGTCCGTTTTACGGAGGATAACGACGTACATCTGCTCATGTCCGGCCAGGCTAAGTTCGATGATATGTTTCAGGTCATACGGCAGGCACGCCACAGCGTACACTTGGAGTATTTCAATTTCCGTAATGACTCCATCGCCTCCTTGCTCTTTGACCTGCTGCGCGAGAAGCGCCGCGAGGGGGTAGAGGTGAGGGCACTGTACGACGGCTTTGGCAACGACTCCAACAACCAGCCGCTCCGTAAGCATCATATCCGCTCGCTGCGGGAGGACAGTGTGGACATCCATGAGTTCGACCCCATCCGTTTCCCTTGGGTGAACCATATCTGGCCTCGTGACCACCGCAAGATTGTGGTCATCGACGGGCAGGTGGCCTACACGGGTGGAATGAATGTGGCCGACTATTATATAAAAGGTACGGAACAAGTGGGTGAATGGCGTGACATGCACTGCCGGATAGAGGGGAGCGCCGTCAACGACCTGCAGCACATCTTTGCCCGTATCTGGGAAAAGACCACGGGTGAGCGCCTCACAGACAGTGTTTATTTCCGGGGAGGGAAAGGCGGCAACAAGACGGTTGGCATCATCAACCGCGAACCGCACACCTCCAACAAGATCATGCGGCAGTTCTATATCCATGCCTTGGACGATGCACAGGACTCTGTCAAGCTGATCAATCCCTATCTTACGCTGGTTCCCTCTGTCCGCAAGGCGCTCAAGCGCGCCATCAGGCGTGGCGTAAGGGTAGAGGTCATGGTGTCGGAGAAGAGCGACATTCCCCTCACCCCTGACGTGGTGTTCCGTAACGCACGCAAGTTACAAAAGCAGGGTGCAGAGGTGTGGCTATACAAGCCCGGCTTCCACCATTCCAAGATTATGATGGTTGACGGACGCTTCTGTACCGTCGGCAGCACGAACTTGGATGCGCGCAGCCTGCGCTTCGACTATGAGGAGAATGCGGTGATACTGAACAGGGAAACCACGCAGGAGCTTGACCAGATGTTCAACCGTGACAAAGAGAAGAGCTTCCGCCTCACTGACGAGACGTGGCGTGAGTTCCGTACACCCTGGAAACGCTTTGTGGGATGGTTCGGACACCTGTTACAGCCCTGGCTGTAGCATCACCCTTCACCAATCTCCTCCACCATCAGCCGTATCTCCACGTCAGAGATACCATGGCGCTTCAGCAGGTCTGCCGCCTCCACGAAGAACTCCTTCTCGGCATCGAAGGCACCATCCCTGAGCCTCTTCGTCTCCTTGAAGCGGGCAGCAGCTTTTGTGATCTGGCCTTCTATCCACAGCCGCAGGCCGTCATTGAGGTAGTCGTCAGTGTCAGGAACCTCTTTTCCCAACAACCGGTCGTAAATCTTCTCGGCCTGCTCCAATCGGCCGTTGCTCATCAGCGTCCATGCCAGCACGCGGCTCACATGGTCATCGTCAGGGTACTCATAGTCTAACTGGTAGAGAATCTTCTGGGCATCGTCAAAGCGTGAGAGATTGGCCAAGCAGACGGCCTTGTTCAGCAGGTAGCTTCTGTGACCTTCGTGGATGAGCAAGAGCCGGTCGTAGGCCTCCAAGGCACCTTCGTAGTCCTTTTCCATGAAGGAAGCGCGGGCAAGGCCCTGCAGAGCACGCTCACTGTCGGGCTTCAGCTGTAGCGCCATGCGGAAACACTCCGCTGCGGTACGTCCTCCGGCCACCGTCCCCTGTTTCGTGTGCATCAGAACAGAACCGCACATCTGATAATACTGATAGTCGCGCAACTCCTCGTCATAGTTAGCCAACACGGCAGAGGCCTCATCGTAATGGCCGCGTTTCAACAGGAAGGCAACGACCTCGTTGAAGTGGCTGCCAAGGCCGGCGCCACGGCACAGCTCATTGGAGAAGAACAGCCTGAGCCGCCGCTCCTCCGGCTCTTCACTGAAGGGATTCCTGAACAGGCTCCTGGAAGGGTAGAGACGGAAAAAACGGTACAGATCCTGCAGGTACATACGCCTGATGAAGGCGGGCCGGCGTTTCTCCTCCGGCTCTATTCCTGCATCGGGTATGGTAGCCTCTCCTTTCTCGAGCATCTCTATGATGTTCTGCGGCATCATCCCCACAACTTTCTCGTATGCGAGCATAAAAGAGTATTTGTCACTGTCGCAGAACGTGCCCGTCTTCAACAGCGTGTGGAGGAACCGCTTGCCCTGGGCGCCATTCCACGTGCCGCTGACGACAGGGTGGTTAGGATAGAAAGGCATGAACCAGTTGCAGATCTGTGAGAAGAACGGGTGACGCTTCATCTGCGCAAAGCCGCCGAAATAGATGTCGGCACCGGAGCGCTGCATGTTCAGCATCTTCTGCATACTCTCCTCCAACTTCTCCATCTTCTTCTCTGAACTGTCAGGGTTTAGAATGTCCTCGATGGGGTCGTCCTCCACCTCTTCAATGCCGTTTCTCGTCACGCGGAGACTGTTGTTCTTGAGCAGTTCAGGCATGATCTCGTCATGGATCTTGCGGGTGTCATCCGCTTCGTTCATACAGTACATCAACTGTAGCTGCAACTCGGTCATCTCCTCACACCACTCGGGGGTGGACGTCATTTTCTCCGTCTCCCTACCTACCTCTGGGAACAGCCTCGCTGCAAGCGGCTCTGCTCCTATGCACAGTGCCCAGCCCACTAAGGCACGCTGGCGCACATGTTCGTCGGTGGAGGTCTGGTAGACATCGGCCAGGACCAGGAACTTATGGGGGTCGAACGCGTTCATCGCCGATAGCGTCACGGCACTTACGATGAGCTGCTGGTCTATGGAGTCTACGGTGGGAAGTGTGAGAATCTCCCTGAAGGCATCGGCCACGCTGTCGCTCCACATCCCGCAGGTCAGCACGTAGTCGAACAGATCCTCTGCCAACTGCTTGTGCTCTTCCTGAAGCCGCTCGCTCTTGGACTGACGGGTGTGTTCCTGCTCCAACTGTAGCATGGCCTCGTCAGAAACGTAGGTCTCCAGCTTGTTCCGTATGTGGTCTGCCGTCCATTCCTTCCTGCCGTTGTTGACCCTACGGGAGAGATTGTCCAACAAAGGGGAATGGCTGATGCGCTCCTTTACCCTCACATCCATGACCACAGCCAGCAAACGGCTCAGCAGCTGGTCGTACACCTGCTGGCGCTGCGGATCCTTATAGCCGTTACGCCAGTAGTTCACCATCAGCTCGTAGTCGTTCCTGATGGCCGCTACCGGCTCGGCTACCGGCATTGCCGGATGGCTATAGGCGTAGGCCTCCATCATGGACAGGGCCTTGGCCAGCTCCTTGTGCTGTATGTAGTTCAGGATTTCTTCCATTGCCGTACTCCATTATTTCTTCAGCCACTTGCGCGCCTGCTCGATGTCTTTTTCCCTGGGCAGGGTCAAATGCGGGAACTGCATGTCCTTGGGCAGAGAGTCTTTCCGGTCAGCCTGCGCTCCGCAATACTTGACGGCCAGATCGGCATAGTGCCTCACGCCGTAACGCTTGATGGAGTCGCAAGCCATGTTGTAGGCTTTCTTGAACACCGTCAGCTGTTTCTGACGGTGCTTGTCGTTCATCCCCTTCTGGCGGAACGCGATGACACCCATGTTCCAGTCTTTCTTCCTGGAGTCGGCCACTACCTTGTGCTTTCCCAACCGTGCTTCCAAAGCCTGGGGCTCCGTCAGCCATGCTGCATCCATTTCGTTGTTCTGTAGCATACGCAGCCTGATGCTTACGTCGTTCACCTGCACTTTAAACACCCGCTTCTCTTCTAACTTCGCACTGTCGATAGCCCAGTCGGAGAGCATGTCCGTTACAGAGTAGCGGGTCATGGCCATCATCTTGTCGTCCAGCTGCTTCAGATCCCTGATACGTGCTGTTCGGTTGGTGATCAGCTGCCAATAGGCTGCCGTGGCGGTGACATAGTCCAGTGCAAGTCCTTTGTCTTTCATGCGCTCTGTGCGCACGAGGTCGGATACACTTCCTTCAACCCTTCCTCTCATCAGTGCCGTGTCGCAGTCCATCTGAGCTTTGAAGCGCTTCAAGCGGACATCCGCACCAAGCGTGTCAAACAAGTGGTACTCCTTGGCCACCGCCAAAGGCAGACAGTCGAGCGTGGGCAGAACGGCAATCTTCAGGGCAAGAGAATCCTCGCGCTGCAGTCTCAACCGCTCCTGACGGCTGATACGCTTCTTCTCTTCGTAGTTCTCGCCGCAGGCAGCCAACAATAGGACAGTCAAAAAAAGAATGAACAATTGTTTCATGGAATAAAAAGGGGGGAAAGAGGACTAAACAATGATGCGGGTCTTGTGGTAGTTCTCGCGGAACTCAGAGGGACTGCAGCCTTTCTTCTTTCGGAAGATGCGGTTGAAATTGCTCAGGTTGTTGAAGCCGGAGGAATAGCTGATTTCGGCAATGGAGTTGGTGGAGTCTACCAGCTTGCGGGCAGCATAGCCTAAGCGCATGTCAATGATGTACTCACTCAGGTTGCGCCCTGTATGGAGCTTGAAGAAACGGCTGAAGGCGGAGGCGCTCATGCCGGCAATGTCGGCCACGGTAGCCAGCCGTATCTCATCCATGTAGTGCTGGCTGATATAGTTCTTCACCTTGAGCACTCGGCGGGAGTCGCTTTCCACCTCCACCTTGGCATAGCTGCTGGTGGCTAGTGTGCGTGCCCCGTCTTGCCGAGACAGTTCGTAGAGTATGGTTAGGAATTGGCGGAAGGCGTAGAATCCGTCCTTCTCTTGGCTTAGGGTGATCAGCATGTTGTATACCTTCATGATGGCAGCCATGGGAAAGGCAAGGCCTTTCCGTGCCTCATTCATCATGCGCTTCATCGAGTTGAAGGGATTGCGCCCGAACATCCCGCTCTCGCTGAGGTCAAGGTCGAACTGGATGGTTATCTCGTGGATGTCCTCACTCTCACAGCCGTTCTGCTCCCACACATGCTCCAGGTCGGGGCTGGTAATGAGCACCAGGTCATATTCGTCAATGATCTCATTGGAGTCGCCCACAATACGACGCACACCCTTGGCATGTTCCACGAAATTCAGTTCATAGACCTCGTGGTTGTGGATGGGATAGGTGAATTCCTTCTTGTGACGGTCGGCGATGTAAAGCACATCCTTGCCCATCAACGGTGTAATCTCGTGAATGACCCGTGACTCTTCCATTTAGATTTTCAGTTCCTTCAGGATTTCTGACATCCGCTGCATATTCTTAATGCGCATGGGCACCAAGGGCAGTCGCAGCACATTCTGAATGAAGCCCATCTCGCTGAGCATGGCTTTCACACCAGCAGGATTGCCGTCGACAAAGAGAAGGGAGAAGAGGTCTGTGAAACGATGGTGGATCTTTCGGGCGGGGTCATACTCCCCACGCATCTGTAGGCGTATCATCTTCGAGAATTCCTTGGGCAGTGCATTGCCAATGACTGATATGACACCGACGGCACCACAGGACACCATGGGGAAGGTCAGAGCGTCATCGCCACTGATGACATCGAAGTCGCGGGGCTTGTTCTTGATGATCTCGTCCACCTGCTCCAAATTGCCGCTGGCCTCCTTGATGGCCACGATGTTGTGGCAGTCGCGTGCTAAGCGGACGGTGGTCTCTGCCTTCATGTTGACACCCGTGCGACCAGGCACGTTGTAAAGCACAATGGGCAGCTCGGTGGCTGCAGAAATGGCCTTGAAGTGCTGGTAGAGCCCTTCCTGGGAAGGCTTGTTGTAATAAGGACAGATACTCAGTACGCCGTCTATTCCCTTGAAGTCGCCAGTCTTGAGCTCCTCAACGATTGCTGCGGTATTGTTGCCTCCGCAGCCCATGAGAATGGGCACACGTGCCTGCACCAGCTCTACGATGAAATCCTTGATGTTCTGCTTTTCCTCCTTGGTAAGGGTAGGGGTCTCACCGGTGGTGGCAAGGATGCAGAAGAAGTCGGCTCCATTGTCTAACTGGTAGGTCACCAGCCGCTTCAAAGCATCGTAGTCGACTGCTCCGTTTTCTGTGAATGGCGTAATCAGGGCAATTCCAAGGCCCCTGAAGATATTTTGTACCATAAAGATAGTTTTTGTCTTAAATCGGGTGCAAAATTACACAAAAAACTGGAGAATCTTGCATGAACTATCAACAAATTGCGTTCAGTTGCGTATTTTTTGCTATTTGCCAATCAGCACCTGCACGATGCGCTCGGCACTACGGCCGTCCCAGCGGTCAGGAAGGGCCGCCTCTTTCCACTGCCCACTAACCATGCGGCGGAGCTCTTCCGATAGGCGGACAGGATCTTCGCCTACCAGCACATTCGTACCTACAGAAACAGTCTCGATGTGCTCAGTATAGCTGTTGAGCGTGATGCAGGGAACGCCGTTCCACGTCGCCTCTTCCGACACATTGCCTGAATCGGTGATTACACCGGCAGCATGGGCGGACAGCCAGCCAAATTCCAGGTAGGATAGGGGACTGACAATCTGTAGGGCAGAGTCCTCGCCAACCAACCCTTTTACCACGCTGCTCGCCTCGCCCCGCAGTGGGGCAATAACCTTCATGCCGGCGGTATTCTCTTTGTTGAGAACCTGTAGCAGGGAAGCAAGTCGGGTCTCGTTGCCGAGCAGCACACGGCGGTTCAGTGTCAGCAGCAGGTATTCGCCTTCCTTCACCTCCATCGCTGGACGGCGCAGACGGTCGCGGCAGAAGCGAAGCTGATCCATCAGGATATTGCCTACCATAAAGGTCTGCGACAGGTCTGTCTGCTGCTCACGGGTAGCCACACTGTTACTCCGGACGCCGGCGGTGAAGAGATAGTCTGACAGGGCATCAATCACTAAGCGGTTAATCTCCTTCGGCATGGAGATGTCAAACGAGCGAGTACCCGCCACGAGGTGTGCCAGTCTCCTGCCGCGCTTCTTGGCGGTGATGGCGGCGGCCATCGTGGAGGCTAAGTCGTCAACCACAACTACCACGTCGGCCTCATGGGCATCTAAATAACTGTCAAAGGCACCCATAACTTGGGCCGTCACCTCGTTCAGCCGAAGGCTGTCAGCACCTAAGTAGCAGTCGGGACGTGGCATCTGCAAGTCCTCAAAGAGGCTCGGCTCCAGCGTGGGGTCATCTTCCCGTCCGGCATATACCAGCTGGAAGCTGGCAGACTCTGTCCTCTGGATGGCTCTGAGCAGGGGAGCCACCTTCACGAAATTGGGCCTTGCACCCACTACTATACATATATTCTTCATCGCTCCATTATCCATTATCCATTCTCAATTATCCATTCTCATAGCATCCCATTCCTTTGGCCGTGGACAGACTGTCTAAGTGGAAGTCATAATACAGATTCTCCTCGTCAATGGTACGGAAGTGACGCTTGCCCTGGATGGAATCGTCAGGCGTCTCCCAAACAATGTTCCTGAAGTTCACCGTGTCGCCCTCCACAACTGGCGTGCGAAGAAGGCAGTCGCTGAACTCATAGCCGTACACGGCATCCTCATTGCTCTCGTCTTTTCGCTCGCCCATCACCACATCGGCCTCATAGCCAGTCACTAACGTGTTGCTGCATATCAGCAGGAATACGGGAAAAACCACTTCCCCATCTTGGCTGTCGGCAAACCGCAGGGCTACGCCACGATCGGCAGAGAAGGGGTAGAACTGTGCCAGCGTACAGTGATCCATCTCGCAGATACCACCAAACAAAGCAAGACAGTCATCGAGGGTGTTTGACAGCTGGCAATAATAGAGCCCAATGTTGGAGTTGAAACTGATGACCCCATATCCTTTGTGGTTGTGTACCACGCAGCGTACCATCGTTAATCTCTGTTCGGATGGGTCGTATATTGTCGGGCCTTCCAAGGAGATGCCTGTGTAAGCGTTTCGTATCTCCGTGTCTAATAGCCAGTTGTCAGTGGATGACGGAGTGAACCTTACTCCTCTCCACTGGCCGCTCACCCGGTCGTAGGGCAAGTAGGGGAACATTCGGTCAAGCCGGTCGCCACGCATCACGCAGTTCTCTGAGCGAAGGGTCCCTCCAACCGTCAGCCCAGCACCGTCGTGGAAGTATAGCGTCGTGTTGCGAACGGTGAGCACAGCCCCGCTGTCCACACTAATGCCCTCACCAAAGATGACGATGGGCTTTGCCGACTCTATCACCGTGTCGCAGGATATTTTCAAGCCGGATTTCAGCAGGAGGGCATCCCAGGAATAACCCTGTAGCCGTACCCGCTGTTCCATGCCGCTCTCTAAGTTGAATACCAGGTCATCCTCTACCAGCTGGGGACTGTCCTGATGGGTCTCCTGCGGTGTCAGCTCTACGAACACGCGGATGCTGTCGCCGTCGCGTACCTCCAAGTCGGTCACCACAGCTCCTAACGAGTTGTCAAGATAGCAGCCGTCAACATTCACACGGAAACCCGTCTGGTTGCCCTGCCTCAATCTTACGCTCTTCAGTCGCAGACCGTCGCCGGAATGGTTGAATACCCAGAAGGTATAGGTGCTGGAGCCAATATTGGCAAACACCGTGTCGGTCTTCACAGTGTCCACGGAGAAAGTCAAATGATTTGCGGTGCTGACGGTGAAGGAATCATCATCAGCACACCCCACCCAAATGATGGCGAGCAACACAATAAGGAAAAAATTCCGTCTCATTTATCTTTGAAACGGAATTTTAAGCTTTTTATTACCTTTGACTCGCACTTTTTATTTGCCGAAATAGCGCTTCAGCAGCCCGGCGAAACCTGCTCCGTGGCGGGCCTCGTCCTTGGCCATCTCATGAACAGTGTCGTGAATGGCGTCAAAGCCGGCAGCCTTGGCATTCTTGGCAATGCGGAACTTGTCCTCGCAGGCACCTGCCTCGGCAGCAGCACGCTTCTCAAGGTTGGTCTTCGTATCCCATACGCACTCTCCCAGCAACTCGGCGAAGCGGCTGGCATGGTCGGCCTCCTCAAAAGCATAGCGCTTGAAAGCCTCGGCAATCTCAGGATAACCCTCGCGATCAGCCTGACGGGCCATAGCTAAATACATACCAACCTCGCCGCACTCACCGTTGAAGTGGTTGCGCAAATCCTGGATCATCTCCTCGCTCACACCCTCAGGTTTGCCGTCACCAATTTTGTGTACGGTAGCATAGGTCATGTCAGCATCATCTTTCAGTTCAGAGAACTTTGAGGCGGGAGCCTTACAGATAGGGCATTTCTCGGGAGCTTCGTCGCCTTCGTAGATATATCCACAAACGGCACAGATAAATTTCTTCTTCATAATCTCACAGAATTTGTTTTAGATAATAATTAAAAGGATTTCTTTCGCAAAGATACACAGAAAAACTCAGATTGTCAAGCTTAAACCGTCTATTTTAACAAAAAATATAAGAACAGAAGAAAATTTTTCCATTTTCCCTTTCCCCTTTCACTTTTTTTTCGTACCTTTGCACACGCTTTTCAGACAGACGAGCACTGGAGAGATGGTAGAGTGGTCGATTACAGTAGTCTTGAAAACTACCGTACCGAGAGGTACCGGGGGTTCGAATCCCTCTC
>ONKY01000020.1 GCA_900318585.1 uncultured Prevotellaceae bacterium | reverse complement strand
GGCTGGATCCCGTAGACGGCAGTAGCCGTCGTAGGCAAAAAAGTGGTCCTTGTTGTTTATGTTGTCGTTTAAGAATAATTTTACGTGTGGGACGTGCGACACGTGCGGGCATTTTTCCGTTTTGTATATACGTATGTACGCGATAAGTCTTCTACTGGCGGCAATTAATTAGTGCCCATTAGTGCCAATTTGTGTCTCAAGTTGCGCCGCAGACAATTATCTGGAATTCAGCCCGTTGATATTTTAGGCTTCCACCAGCCCCTACCAAATGCTTGCACGGTTGATTTATTTGTATTACCTTTGCGCCCAGAAATCAACGGCAGAGTGAGTCGTCGCTAACCGAATAGATGGATCATGCGCACCGTCTGCCTTCCGCGTCAAACTAATACTGCTGACTCGTTCGCCTCATACTATACCCAGGCGCAGCGGCAGATGGTGACGCTTAATAGACCATGGCGCCTTCCGGATTGCAGTTCTTGCCCGAACTGACGGACGAACTGAAATGTGCTGTTGAAGCAATGGGGTTGGCGTGCGGATGCTTATCGCGAAGATAGACTTATCCGCTTCTCGACAATGCCGCTATAGGTATTGACAGTCATTGCGACAGAATCGGTAGTAACGCCCTTCAGGGGAATGCTGAAGAAGGTGCGCTGGGAGTAGTATTCGGGCACACCGCCCTGGTCGTGGTAAAGACGGAGGTAGTAGGTGCGGGTTCCGTCGGGATTCACCATGATGGTGTCGCCCACTACGCCAAGACGATGGGTAGCCTCTTCTTCTGTCGAGCCCACCATGATGAGCAGTCCCAGATTCAGGTAACGCTGCTTCTTGTCCGTCCAGATGCTCTCGAAGCCCACGGGGTCGGTCTTAACGCCGCTCTTGAAATAAGAGGGGCGATGAATGTTGGCAGAGGGCACACGGCTGAGGCTGACCACTTCTGTCTTGGACTCATCGTCTGGAGCTGGCAGATTATAATAGATCAGCGCACGATACATGCTGTCGGGCGTCGATAGCCATTTGGCGGTATAGGGTTTGCTGAGCTGGAGCGAGTCACCATCGTCGATAACGGCATAGTGAACCGTCTTAGATGCATCGGTATGGACTACACATAAGTCAGCCCGCATGAACGAGTACTTACCCTCGCCCTTGTCATAGACATCCTGCTCACAGGCAGCTAAAAGAACTGCCAAAAGACAAAAAACAAGTTTTCTCATGTTGCGGCCAGATGGTTTTTGAGTGGGTTGGCATACATAGCAAGCATGGTAGCTCGCAGGAAGCCTTCGTCCTTGTTGGGCAGGTTGACCTTGGCTATCTGCCCCTTCAGATATTGGTCAAAGCGGCTCTTGTCAGCTTCGGTGTAATGGTCGGTATGTGCGGTGCCGCCTTCGAGTTCGTCCAATGCAATATAGTTACAGGGGAAGAGGCGGTAGCCGCGGTGTATCTCCTGGTCCATCCGACGGGCAAGAGTGGCGAAAAACTCGTTGCGAGGCAGGCCGGAGAGCTCGTGTATCCAGCTATTGATGGGCTTACCGCTGTGATAGTGTACGCGTCCCTTGTAGCCGAAGATGCCGATGCGCATGTTGTCGAGGTCGTCCTGACGGCTTTTCTTGAAAGTGGAGTCGTCGCGCTTCTGCTGGAGTTCCTGCGCCTTGAGGTAGTCGCAGGGGTCATACTCGTAGCTGATGGTAAGGGGAACGATGTTCAAGTCGAGGAGACTGTCGGCGGGCAAACCGCCGACCACGGGACTAGCAGGAGCAACGGCCGCGGGACTATTGGGAGAGCCGGCCACGGGACTAGCAGGAGCAACGGCCGCGGGACTATTGGGAGAGCCGGCCGCGGGACTAGCGGGAGCAGCGGGGAGGGAAGCGCCCATAGCCAGCATCTTCAGCACCGACTCTTGCGTGCGGTCGTCGCTGTCCTTCGCACGACCTTCGCGCTGTGAGATCCAGACGTTCTCATGCTTCTGGTTGACGGCATAGTGGATGTAGCGGCTCATCAGCTGACTGGAACGTAACATCTCTTTGGGCGTAAGCCCTCGGCGCACGGTGAAGGCTTTGTTCATACGGACAAGGCGCTTAATCCAAGGATATATGAGGAGATTGTCCCCAATGCCGATCTCTACGGTTGTCGGGTAGCCGTTCTTGATTAGCAACACGTCGAGGAAGGCTGAGTCGAGCACAATGTCGCGATGGTTTGAGACAAAGGTGTAGCGCAACGACTTGTCGGCAGGTAGTAGCGAATCGTCAAACGTACATCCGTCCGTGTGACGACGGATGATAAACTTTACGATTGGCTTCATGAAGCGCTGCTGGAAGTCGAGCGGTGTCTTCACGCCCTTGAAGGCAAGTTTCAGGAGTCCGTTCCTGATGCCCTTGGGCAACCAAGGCGCAAACCCCTTAAGCACCAGCGAGAACTGGCGGTCATTCAGCAAATCGTCGAAGGCCTGCTGCATCTCCTCTGCCTCGTACGGTCTGATTTCGTCGAACTCCTCTGGTATCTTCATCTCTTACTTAAACTGGTTCTCAACTATTTCCGTCAGAATTTCAGTCATCGACAGCCCGGCGGCGCGTACCTGCTGGGGAATGAAGCTGGTAGCGGTCATGCCTGGTGTCGTGTTGACTTCGAGCATAGAGATTTTCCCTTCCTTGGAGATGATATAGTCTATGCGGATGATGCCGTTGCAATGCAAGATATCGTAGATGTGGCTGGTAATCTTTGACACGCGGGCGGCCACTTCGTCGGAGATGCGGGCGGGCGTAATCTCCTGCACCTGTCCGTTATACTTGGCGTCGTAGTCGAAGAACTCATTCTGTGTCACCACTTCGGTGGCCGGCAGCACAACACTCTTTTCGCGGGTCTTGTAGCATCCCTGAGAGATTTCTGTACCTTCGAGGAAGGCCTCAACCATAATCTCCGGACTTTCCATCATGGCCTTGCGAATGGCTGGTGCCAGCTGGTCGGAATTCTTGACCTTTGACACGCCGAACGAGCTTCCGTCGGCGGCAGGCTTCACGAAGCAGGGCATACCGATGCGCTGCTCTATCTCCTCGTCGCTGACCAGTTGCTCATAACCCTGTCGGATGAGCAGCGAGTCGGCCACGCTGACTCCATAGCTGCGCAGGTACTGGTTGAGCACGAACTTGTCGAACGTCATAGCCTCGACCAGCACGCCACTGGTGCTATATGGCAGACCGATCAGGTCGAAGTAGCCCTGCAGCAAGCCGTTTTCTCCCGGCGTTCCATGAATGGTGATATAGGCATAGTCGAACACGCGGGCCTTTCCGTCCTCGATGAACGAAAAGTCGTTTCGGTCTATTTTGACCGTCGTTCCGTCAGTCAGCTCAACGTGCCAGTCCTGGCCCTTGATGTCGACGATGTAGACATTGTAACGCTCTTTGTCGAAAAAGGAATAGAGACCCTGAGCCGAGCGGAGCGATACGTCGTGCTCAGAGGAGTCGCCACCACAGACGATGGCAATGGTTCTCTTCAAATTATTCATTTTTTATACGTTATTACGTTGTTTCGTTGTTACGACATATTACGATAAATGGACATATTTCCGCCACTTCCCAATAACAGCGGCCATATCTTCCGGCCAGTCCGACGTGAAGTCCATCTGCTGGCCAGTAGCTGGATGGACGAAGCCAAGCGTGCGGGCGTGCAACACCTGCCGGGGGCAGAGCTTGAAGCAGTTCTGTATGAACGCCTTATAGGTAGAGGAGCGCTCACCTCGCAGGATCTCGGTACCTCCGTAGCGCTCGTCGCAGAACAGCGGATGCCCGATGTGCTTCATGTGGGCTCGTATCTGATGGGTGCGTCCGGTCTCTAAGCGGCATTCCACCAGCGTAGTATAGCCGAAGCGCTCCATCACGTGCCAATGGGTGACTGCGGGCTTTCCGACTTCCGACGACGGCGGGAAAACCGCCATCCGCTGGCGGTCGCGCGGGTCACGCCCTATGTTGCCCTCTATGCGGCCCTCGTCCTCCACGAAGTGCCCCCATACCAGCGCGTTGTAGCTGCGGTGGGTATCGTGGTCGAAGAACTGCCTGCCCAGGTTGCTTTTGGCCTCCGGCGTCTTAGCTACGACGAGCAGGCCGCTGGTGTCCTTGTCTATGCGGTGAACCAGCCCCACCTGCGGGTCATTGGGATCGTAGGAGGGCAGGTTCCTCAGATGCCAGGCAATCGCATTCACCAGCGTGCCGTGAAAGTTGCCGACGCCTGGATGGACAACCATACCGGCAGGTTTGTTGATAACCAGTACCTGATTGTCCTCGTAGACCACGTCCAGAGGAATCTCCTCCGGCTCAATCGTCGTATCGTAGTGCGGGCGGTCGAGCATGAGGGTAACGACATCTTTCGCGCGTACCTTATAATTACTCTTGACGGGTTTGCCGTTCACATGTATGAATCCCGCCTCAGCCGCCTGCTGGATGCGGTTACGAGTGGCGTGCTGCATGTGCTCGGTGAGGAACTTGTCGATGCGCAGCGGTTCCTGCCCACTATCCACCTCTATGCGGAAGTGCTCATAGAGCTCCTGCCCCTCTTCATCCAGTTCGGCTTCGTATGTCAAAGGTTCCTCATTCATGTTCTCCGTCTTGCTGCGTCCGCTTTAGTACAATCCCTTCAGTTCAGGAATCTCCTCGAACTCGTCTATCTCTTCCTGACTATATTCTGAGCGATACTCCGGCTCTACACGTTCTATGTCATCCGACTCGTTGTCGTACATACCGTTGCCCACAATCAGCGTCAGCGGATGCTCCACAGAGACCACGTCGCCCGTCGAGATGTTGCGTCCTCTGCTCAATATTCCGTATACCCAGTCCTGCTCACCGTTGACGTATTTAGGCTCCAGCAGTTTGAATCCCAATGCGGAGAGTTTCGCCTCCGCCTCACGGTAGCTGCAGTTGTCCACAATGTCGGGCATAGCGAATGACGGCGAGGAGGGAGAATTGACAGACACATAGATGACATGCCCCTTCTTGACGTATGTACCAGCGCCTGGCGTCTGTGTGAGGATGCAGTCGGCGGGCAACCGTTTGTTATAGCCCGAGTCGCTGACCATGATGAACAGCCCGTCACTCTCGAGCAACAGCTCCGCCTCGCGGAAACGCATCTTGCTGAGGTCGGGCACTTTCACGCCCTCACCGTGATGAGTATAGAGCTCAAGTCCGTATTTCACGCCAAAGCACAGGGCTGCCACCACGACAGCCATTGCCAGCAGGTTTCCCCACAGGTAGCCGCTCAAGAACTTACCGAAAAAATCTTTCGTCTTCATCCGTAGTCCTCCGTTTTACTTATTTTGCTGCAAAGTTATACAAAAAAACAGAAAGAAGCAAAGATTCTCCCTACTTCTTTCTGTTTTAACCAAAATTTTTTCCTCTTGGAACGATGGTTACTTTCCGTGGTGCTCGTCAGAGACGGTCAACTTCTTGCGGCCCTTTGCGCGGCGTGAAGCCAACACGCGGCGTCCATTCTTCGTGGCCATTCTCTCACGGAAGCCGTGCTTGTTCACGCGACGGCGATTGTGGGGCTGGAATGTTCTTTTCATTGCTTTATTCTTTGTTTATTACTATGATTTTATCGATTTGGGCTGCAAAATTACTGCTTTCTTTTGAATTACGCAAGTTTTTTAGGAAAAATTCGTCTTTCATCATTCATAATTCATAAATATCTCGTACCTTTGACCTTCGGTCGAAGGCACTTTCGCTCAAAAATACAAAGAAAATCGTGTTTTTCTTTTGTATTTTGCTCACTTATTCGTACCTTTGCACCCAAATTCCAACAAATACATTATTAAACAAGTATGATTAACTCACAAGACATTAAGAAAGGAACAGCCATCCGCATGGACGGTGGTATTTGGGTATGCATCGATTTCCAGCACCGCAAGCCGGGCAAGGGCAACACCATCATGAACATTAAGTTGAAGAACGTCAGCGACGGTCGTGTGCTGGAGCGCCGCTACAACATCGGCGAGAAGCTGGAGGACGTTGTCATTGAGCGCCGCCCCTACCAGTACCTCTACGAGGACCAGTCGGGCCGCATCTTCATGAACCAGGAGACTTTCGAGCAGATTCCCATCGACAACGAGCTGGTGATTGGTCACGAGTACATGAAGGAGAGCGACATCGTGGAAGTGGTCAGCGATACAACTGACGGCACCATTCTCTACGCCGAGATGCCTGTGAAGACCATTTTGCGCGTCACCCACTCCGAGCCCGGCATCAAGGGCGACACCGCTACGAACACCCTGAAGCCCGCAACACTGGAGACGGGTGCCGAGGTTCGCGTTCCCCTGTTCATCAACGAGGGCGACCTCATTCAGGTGGACACTCGCGACGGTTCCTACCTGCAGCGCGCGAAGGAGTAATCCTCGATTGACAATTGACAACTGACAATTGAAGTATTCAATTATCGTCCCCGTCTTCAACCGCCCCGACGAGGTTGGTGAATTGCTCGAAAGCCTGTCAGGACAGACGCTCAAGGATTTCGAGGTAATCATTGTGGAAGACGGTTCAACTAAGACATGCAAGGATGTCTGCGACCGGTTCGCAGGCATCCTTCCTTTACATTATCACTTCAAGGAGAACAGCGGTCCCGGGCAGAGCCGCAACTACGGAGCTGAGCGGGCTAACGGCGAGTGGCTCATCGTGCTCGACTCGGACGTCGTGCTGCCCGAAGGCTATCTGACTGCCGTTGACTGCTTTGTAGAGCACAACTCCGGACTTGCAGCCTGGGGCGGTCCTGACACGGCCCATCCTGACTTCACGCCTGTGCAGAAAGCCATCAGTTACTCCATGACCTCGTTCTTTACCACAGGTGGCATACGTGGTTCTTCTTCCAAGTCGGGGGGAACGAGGGGGGCTCTCGACAAGTTCTATCCACGTTCGTTCAACATGGGCATCCGCCGCGACGTCTATCTGGAGCTGGGCGGATTCTCGAAGATGCGTTTCGGCGAGGACATCGACTTCTCCTACCGCATCGTAGAAGCCGGCTACAGTCCGAGACTCATTCCGGAGGCATGGGTGTGGCACAAGCGGCGCACGGACTTCCGCAAGTTTTTCCGACAGGTCTTCAACAGCGGCATCGCCCGCATCAACTTAGAGAAGCGCCATCCTGGAACCCTGAAGCTCGTCCACCTGCTGCCTACGGTCTTCACCCTCGGTGTCATCGGCTGTCTGCTGCTCTTCATGCTGGGAGCCGGACTCTATTTGGAAGGCGAATGGCTCGACGCTAACGGCCTCCGTCCCACCGATAATATGCACCAGGGCGTGGGCTTCATGTTCTGTATTCTGGCACTACTGCCCCTGCTATTCTATTCCCTCCTCATCTTCATTGACTCCAGCATCAAGAACCGCAGTCTCTGGGTCGGTCTGCTTTCCATTCCCGCTGCTTTCGTGCAGCTCATGGGCTACGGTCTGGGCTTCATCAAGTCCTGGTGGAAGCGCTGCGTCTTGAAACAGGACGAGTTCACCGCCTTTGAAAAGAATTTCTATTCTTAGTGTAGAGTGTAGAGTTTAGAGTGTAGAGTTTGCTGCCGCCGTCCCTTCCTCTGATACGATAATTCCATGACACTCCTTCATCATTTCCACTATGCCACGAAAAGAGAGTATTTTACGAACAAAATCCGAGGATTTTTCTTATCGGGTTATCAAACTATTCAAGTATCTTGTCAAGAAGAAGGAGACGGTTATTTCAAAACAGATATACAGAAGCGGCACAAGCATCGGAGCGAATATAGCAGAGAGTACTAATGCCCAGAGTAGTGCTGACTTCATCAGCAAACTCAGTATTGCACTTAAAGAAGCTAACGAAACGGAATTTTGGATGAAAAACCTTTATGAGGGTAATTATATAGACGAACGTGGATTCTCCTCATTGAAAGATGACAACGAAGAACTTATCAAGATGCTTGTATAGTCAATTAAGACAATGAAGAAAAATGAAGATAAAGAAGAATAACGATAGCAGTAATGTACCCAACACAGAAGGTATGGCGGCAGCAAACTCTACACTCTACACTCTAAACTCTAAACTAACAATTGCAGATTGGTCAGAAGAAGACAGACCACGTGAGAAGCTCGAGCGATTGGGCCCACAGGCTCTGAGCAATGCCGAATTGCTGGCTATTCTCGTAGGCTCCGGCTCGCCACAGGAGGATGCTGTGAGCTTGATGAAACGTATTCTAACTGACTGCGGCAACAACCTCAACACTTTGGGAAAGTTGACCATCCACGACCTGTGCCAATACAAGGGAATCGGCGAAGCAAAGGCCATCACTATCCTCGCGGCCTGCGAGCTGGGGAAGCGCCGCCAGCAGGAGAAGCCCGAGGAGCGCCCCGACTTAGGCACGGCCACCCGCATCTACAACCACATGCACCCCCTGCTGCAGGACAAGGACGTAGAGGAGTTCTGGGTGCTGCTCATGAACCAGAGCTATCGGCTAATCAAGAAGGTCTGCATCGCCCACGGCGGTATCTCAGAGGTCACGGTGGACATCCGTATCATCATGCGCGAGGCAGTCCTGTCCAATACCACCATCCTCGCAGCATGCCACAACCACCCCTCGGGCAGCATCGCCCCCAGCAAGAACGACGACCAGCTGACACTCTCGCTGAAGAGGGCATGTGACGTGATGCGCATCCATTTCCTCGATCACGTCATCGTGGCTGACGGCTGCTATTTCTCGTATCACGAGCAGGGAAGACTATAGGAGCAGCCTGTCAAGCAACCTCTCCGTATCTTTTTTTTCTGATTTAACATATTTTGTGCAAGCGAAACACTCTCTTGCACATTTTTTTATTATCTTTGCAAGTGAAAACACAAATGGAAGAACATGAAAGGATTTTTTAACCGTACCACTGCCGCTTTCAGGCGCAAAACGTTAACCGCAACCCTATTTATGCTGTGTGCTTTTATGGCACAAGCGCAGACTTCCACCGCCCAGCGTGAGCTTGTGACTCCGGCAACACCGTTCTTCATGCCCCACTTCTATGTAGGCGTGCAGGCAGGAGGAGCCTACGACATCGGCGAAGCCAAGTTTGCCGACCTGCTGTCGCCTGCCCTTCAGGCTACCGTGGGCTACCAGTTCACGCCCCTGTTAGGTGCCCGTTTCGGGCTGAGCGGCCTGTGGGCAAGGAACCGCTATGCCTACCCCGAGGCCAAGTACCAGTGGAACTTCGTGCAGCCGGCCGTCGACGTGCAGCTCAACCTGACCAATCTCATCATGGGTTGGAACCCCGACCGTCCCTTTGACGTCAACGCCTTCCTCGGAGCTGGCGTTGCCTACGAGTTCAACAACGACGACGCAGAGAAGGCCGACCAGCGCTTCGGCATAGACTTCCAGAAACTGTGGCGCGACAGTCGCTGGAGTCCTGCTGTCCGCGGCGGTCTGAACGCCGACTACTGGCTGACCGACAAAATAGCGCTGGGCTTTGAGGCCAACGCCAACATGATGCCCGACCACTTCAACTCGAAACGCGGCAAGAAGGACAACCGCGACTGGCACTTCAACGCCTTGGTGGGTGTGAAGATCTGCCTTGGCCCGCGCTACGGCATCACCGAGCCAGTGTACCGCGAGGTACAGGTGGTGACGCCCGTGGTGGAAAAGCGTCGGCTGTTCCAGGATGACGATGCCATAGCCCTGATGGAAGTGGTACAGTTTGAACTGAACAAGAGCATCATCCGTAGCAGCGAATATGACAAGATCATCCGCGTGGCACAATACCTGAACAGTCATCCGGAGAGCCACGTTGAGTTGACGGGCTTCGCCGACAAGCTGACAGGAAATGCCGACATCAACCAGCGTCTCTCTGTAGAGCGCGCCCAGGCCGTCTCGCAGTTCCTCATCGATCGCGGCATCGACCGCTCACGCATCAGCAAGTATGCGAAGGGCGACCGCGTACAGCCGTTCGAGGTGAACGAGGACAACCGAGCCACCATCTGTATTGTCATTGAGGAAGGCCTGAAGAAGGAGATAACCGAGGAAGAATAACCGATTTGCAACATCAAAAAAAAGCTGACGATATGAAAAAATTGAGAACTATGGCAATTGCCCTGCTGACGGTGCTGGCAGGAGCTACCTTTACATCGTGTACTGACTATCAGGACGAGATTGACTCCTTAGACCGCCGCGTCACCATCCTGGAGAGCCTGGTCAACAAGGCCAACAGCAACATTGAGGCCCTGCAGACGATGGTCAACGCCATGATGGGCGGTTGGACGGTCACGGGAATGGCCGAGCTGCCTGCGGGCGACGGCTATCTCATCAACTTCCAGCGCACACAGTATGACCTGGAGACAGGACTGCCTATCGCCGGCAGTACGGAGAAGAAGACCGTCACTGTCTACAACGGACTTGACGGTACCGACGGACTCGACGGCATCGATGCCACCATGCCCGACATCAGCCTTCAGCTCAATACTGAGGACGGCAACTACTACTGGACCGTCAACGGCCAGCTGCTCACAACCCCCGACGGCACGCCCATCCGCGCCAACGGTAAGGACGGCAAGGACGGCGTTGACGGAAAAGACGGCAAGGACGGTGTTGACGGCAAAGACGGCGTTGACGGAAAGGATGGTAAGGACGGCGTTGACGGAAAAGACGGCAAGGACGGCACCGACGGAAAAGACGGCGTTGACGGAAAGGATGGAAAGGATGGCGTTGACGGCATTAACGTGACGCCTCAGCTGGCCATCGACTCTGACGGATTCTGGACCATCTCCATCGACAACGGTGTCACCTGGACAAGGATATTCCCCAACATCCTCGCTGCCGCCAAGGACGGAAAGGACGGAAAGGACGGAAAGGACGGAAAGGACGGCACTGATGGCAAGGACGGTAAAGACGGAAAGGATGGCGTTGACGGAAAAGACGGAAAGGACGGTGTCGACGCTCCCTACCTCATCAAGAACATCTCCATCAGCGTCGACGTAGAGTCCAACCCCATCGTCATTTTCACACTGAGCAACGGCGTACAGATAGCCCTGCCCCTCTCCACATTAGGCTGAGCACCATGTTAAACGAACGATCATGAAGGAGTACTACATGAAAGCAAAGGAATTCTTCAAAGCCGGCAGGCTGGCAAATGGTCTGTCGATATTGGGCCTGGCGGTCATCATTCCCCTCTGCGTCTCCTGCGACCAGACAGGCGATGACCTGCGGGAGCTGGGGCTGCGCGTTGAGGCGTTGGAGAACAAGACCCTCAAGTTCACCGATGAGTTGGAAGCACTGAAACGGATTGTCACCGTCATGAATACCGACGGCTACATCACCCAACTCGTCACCAACGCCGACGGTTCCACCACCATCAGCTTTAGTAACGACAGCGAGCCCATCACCCTCCGCAACGGACTCAACGGCAAGGACGGAAAGAACGGCAAAGACGGTAAGACGGGTGAGGTGCTGATTGGCGTAGGCCAGGCAGACGACGGCAATTACTACTGGACCTTCAACGGCACTTGGATGCTAACGCCCGAAGGCAACAAGATTCTCGTGGGAGCCATCGACGGCAAGGATGGAAAGGACGGCGTTGACGGAAAAGACGGCGCTGACGGAAAGGATGGCAAGAACGGCGTCGACGGCAAGGACGGAAAGGACGGCGTTGACGGCAAGGATGGTAAGAACGGTACCGACGGAAAGGATGGCAAGGACGGCGTTGACGGAAAGAACGGTCAGGATGCCGTCTACATCCCCGGCAGCGTCATCATGCCGCAGGTGCGCGTCTCCGACGAAGGATACTGGGAAATTTCCTACGACAAAGGCGTAACCTGGCAGTCAACCAATGTCGTAGCTGTCGGCAAGGACGGAAAGGACGGCGTTGACGGAAAGGACGGAAAGGACGGTGTCGATGGTAAGGACGGCAAGGATGGAAAGGACGGCGTTGATGGAAAAGACGGAAAAAACGGAAAGGAGGACAGCATCTTCGCCAGCATCACCCAGACCGACCAATACGTTATCTTTGTCCTGACGGACGGCCGCACGCTGGTCGTCAAGAAAAACTGACAACAGGCAACAAGCATGACACAAGAAGAAAAGACCCTCATAGAAGAACGGATCGTTGACGTGCTGAAGACAGTCTACGACCCGGAGATTCCCGTCAACATCTATGACCTGGGGATGATCTACAAGATTGATGTGCAGGACGATGACTCCGTAGAAATCGACATGACCTTCACGGCGCCCAACTGTCCCGCCGCCGACTACATATTAGAAGATGTACGCACGAAGGTAGAAAGTGTCGAGGGCATTCGTGCTGCCAACGTCAATCTGGTATTCGAGCCCGCCTGGGATCAGTCGATGATGTCAGAGGAAGCCCGCGTCGAGCTTGGTTTTGACTAATCTCTCAGTTCTCACCTCTCAGTTCTCAGTTATGAAGAATATCTATTTCCTATCGGATGCCCACCTTGGGTCATTGGCCATTCCGCATCGCCGTATGCAGGAGCGGCGGCTGGTGCGGTTCCTTGACAGCATCAAGGAGAAGGCGGCTGCCGTCTATCTCCTGGGCGATATGTTCGACTTCTGGTACGAGTACCGCTATGTGGTGCCCAAGGGTTTCACCCGCTTCCTCGGCAAACTTTCCGAGCTCACCGACATGGGCGTAGAGGTACACTACTTCACGGGCAACCACGACATCTGGGCCTACGACTACTTAGAGAAGGAGTGCGGTGTCATACTCCACAAGAAGCCGCTGACCACCGAGATCTACGGAAAGATTTTCTTCCTGGCACACGGCGACGGGCTGGGCGACCCAAAGAAGTCGTTCAAGTTCATCCGCGCCATTTTCCATAATCGCGCCTGTCAATGGGCCTTCTCCGCCCTCCATCCCCGCTGGGGTATATGGTTCGGTCTCCACTGGGCCAAGCACAGCCGCCTGAAACGGCCCGGCGGCGAGGAACCGCCCTACATGGGCGAGAACCGCGAGCACCTGGTACTCTTCACAAAGAAATACATCCAGTATCATTCCAACGTAGACTACTTCATCTACGGTCATCGCCACATAGAGGTAGACCTCCAGCTCACCAAGAAGGCACGCATGATTATCCTCGGCGACTGGATCACCCAATTCTCCTACATTGTCTACGACGGCGTCCACCTCTTCGTCTCCCAGTACATTGAAGGTGAAAGCCAGGTCTGAGAAATGACAGTTTGTATAGCAGAGAAGCCCAGCGTGGCAAGAGACATCGCACGAATCTTAGGGGCAAACAGTTCACGCGACGGTTACATGGAAGGCAACGGCTACCAAGTGACATGGACCTTCGGCCACCTGTGCGAGTTGAAGATGCCGGAAGACTACACGCCGATGTGGCGGTCGTGGAGTCTGTCGGCTCTGCCCATGATACCTCCGCGCTTCGGCATTCGCCTGAAGGAGGACGAGGGAGTGAAGAAGCAGTTTGCCGTCATTGAGAGGCTCATGCAGCAGGCCGACAGTATCATCAACTGTGGTGACGCCGGCCAGGAGGGCGAGCTCATCCAGCGGTGGGTCATGCAGAAGGCCCAGGCCACCTGCCCTGTGCGCCGCCTGTGGATCTCGTCGATGACCGACGAAGCCATCCGCGAGGGTTTCGCCACACTCAAGGACCAGCAGGAATACCAGTCGCTCTACATTGCCGGTCTCTCACGCGCAATCGGCGACTGGCTCCTCGGCATCAACGCAACCCGCCTCTATACCATCAAGTACGGACAGAACCGACAAATACTCTCCATCGGGCGCGTGCAGACTCCTACCCTCGCCCTCATCGTCAGCCGCCAGAAAGAGATTGACAACTTCAAGCCCGAGCCCTACTGGGTGCTTGCCACCGTCTACCGCGACACCACCTTCACCGCTACAAGGGGAAAGTTTACGTCGAAGGAAGAGGGCGAGAAGGCTTTTGCCACCATTGCCGGCAAGCCCTTCGAGGTGACCAGCGTCGAAAAGAAAAACGGCCGCGAGACACCGCCATCGCTCTACGACCTCACCTCGCTGCAGGTAGACTGCAACCGCAAGTACGGTTTCTCGGCAGAGATGACCCTGAACGTCATTCAGAGCCTCTACGAGCAGAAGCTCACCACCTACCCCCGCGTAGACACCACTTTCCTTTCTGATGATGTCTATGCCAAGTGTCCTCAGACGATGAACGGTCTCTTCCAGACGCGCTTCAACGGACAGGCCCCCTACGCCGAGCTCATCAAGCCGCTTGGCGGAAAACCGTTGCCAAAGTCGAAGAAAGTATTCGACTCCTCAAAGGTCACCGACCATCACGCCATTATCCCCACCGGCATCATCCCCCAAAACCTCAGCGACGCCCAGCGCCATGTATATGACCTCGTAGCCCGCCGTTTCATCGCCGTATTCTACCCCGACTGTAAATTCTCTACCACCACCGTCCTCGGTTCAGTAGCCTCCACTTCCCCTGCCATTTCCCCAACTGTTTCCCCAGATGCTTCCCATGCCGTTTCCCCTGCAGCTTCCCCTTCTGACAGCTCCCCTGCCAACAGTTCCGTGGGCGTCGGTTTCCCCGACGCCATAGAGTTCAAAGTCACCGGCAAGGAAATCCTCGATCCGGGCTGGCGTGCCGTTTATGCCAAGGCGAGCTCCCCGGAATCATCGGAAAAGCCAGACGCCCCGGAAGCAGCCGAAAGTCAGGACACCCAGGAGCGCACCCTCCCCGCCTTCACCAAGGGCGAGAGCGGGCCCCACGAGCCCACGCTCAGCGAGAAACAGACCACCCCACCACCCTACTACACCGAAGCCTCCCTGCTCCGAGCCATGGAGACCGCCGGCAAACTCGTCGACGACGAGGAGCTGCGCGCCGCCTTGAAGGAGAACGGCATCGGCCGCCCCTCCACCCGCGCTGCCATCATCGAAACCCTCTTCAAGCGCCACTACATCCGCCGAGAGCGCAAGCGTCTTGTCGCCACGCCCACAGGCATCGAACTCATCGACCTCATCCACGAGGACCTGCTGAAGAGTGCCGAACTGACAGGCATCTGGGAGAAGAAGCTACGCGACATTGAGCGCGACAAGGCTCACTACCACGAGCAGGCACAGGCGTTCATCGACGGTCTGAAGCAGCAGGTCACCGACATCGTCCATCAGGTGATGGGCGACACGACCAACCGCCATGTCACCGTCACCGCAGAGAATCAGCCCAAACAACGGAACGCCGCAAACAAAACCGCCACCACCGCTCCATCTGCTGCAGCTGCCGCGCCAAAGAAGCCGCGCAAGAAAAAGGCAGCCACTCCCTCAAGCTCACCACTCACGACTCCCCCCACAGAGGGTGCCGTCTGCCCGCTCTGCGGCCAGGGGCGCATCATCCGTGGCAAGACCGCCTTCGGCTGCTCCCGTTGGCGCGAGGGCTGCACCTACCGCGTGCCTTTCCAGTAGGCCGCGCACCCCCTACCCCGTTGAGCAGACTGATAACGTAAAGCAATACGAAAAAACAAGAAAGCCGCGATCCTCGTAGATCTCGGCTTTCTTTATGTGAGATATCGCCAGTGAACAGATTCTATCATGCGATACTCCACTGAAACTATTGACGTGTTACTTCTTAAATGCGTCGTCAAGGTCGGGATATGCCGTTTTCTTGGCATCGTCAACCTTCAAGTAATCCTTCTCCCCAAAGTGTAGCATTGATGCCACGATACTTGAAGGCCACTGCCTAACCATGCGGTTCATCTTGGTAGCCGTGTCATTATAGACCATACGAGAAAGTCTGACCTTTTCTTCATACTCCTTCTGACCCTGCTGGGCTTCCATATAGAGGTCGCTGGCCTTCAACTCAGGGTAGCGCTCGAACACCACATTCAGACGTCCAAGCATCTGACCTAACAAGTCCGACTGCTCGTTAATGGCGGCAGGTGTGTTAGCGTTTCCTGTGTTGCCACCACGGGCCTGCACAGTTTGGATGATCGTTTCCGACTCATGTTTGGCATACTGCGCAGCCGTCTTTGCCAGTGCAACAACAGCATCAAAACGAGAATTCAGCTGAACCTCAATCTGGCTCAAGGCATTCTTACACAGCTCGTCGAGATTGACCAGCGAACGCTGGGTAGAAATGAAATAGAGGAACAGTAACACCACAATTCCTCCGATGATAAATAATATTGTCATTTTCTTTTGGTTTATACGATTTATTAATCCTTGTTTCTCTCGTCTTTATTTCTTCGTCTTTCCTTTCAGGCGAGCATATTCCTGACGTGCTTTCTCCAGCTGCTTCTTAAATCTGTCATTGACAGCCAGAGCTCCTATGATGGAGGTGGCAAGAATACATGAGGCATCAATGTCACTCTTGTAGTGGTAGCCTGCGACAACGCGTCCGAGAGCATACTCATAGGCACGCTTCATGAGCACATTGGTAGAGTCAGGCTCAATCATTGCCAGTGCCATGGCATAGACATACCCACGGGTGGCATGGCCCGAAGGATAGCTATAGTCCTTAGCCTCTTCCTCTTCAGTCTCCGGTACAAGCGAAGGTTCTGCAAACTGCACAAACGGACGCTTGCGCTGATAATAGTTTTTCACGCGCCTGTTGGCATTATGGGCATCACTGCCTGCACCACCAGCCAGATTGTCAATCTCGGGTGTTAATCCTGGGCTGATGGTCATTCCGAAGGCTTCCGAAAAAGCCTCATAAAGTTCCATTGGACCGTCTTTTTTTGCCTGCTGTCCAAAAGGCGTATCACGCTGCTGCTTTCCCCACTGGTAATAGTAGAAGTCATTGCAAAACGCAGGGTCAGTGACTTCCAAGGGTTGAGGCAAGAACAACAAGCCGTCTGGGCGTGTCTCGTCTGTCAGGAATGGCTCTGGATAGGCAATAACTGCCTGGGCATGGGCAACGATACCACAAACCAAGAGGATGACAGAAACCATCCATTGTCTATACTGTCTCATAACTGTCTTTTAGTGAAATAGCTGCGGGACCGATATCCCGCAGTCGAAAGTGATTGTTTTACAGATTTACTGAATATCTCATTCTGCAGAGATATACTTCAGGCACTCCTGCATTTCTTCCTGGCTCATGCCCAGAGAAAGACCCACAGTGCCGATAGCCTCGCCTACCTTCTCGCTGAGTTCACTGACAATTTTCGCAGTCTCCTCATCGGGCTCGAAGTTGGGATACTCCTTTTCCAACTCCTGAAGCGTCTCACCAAGAGCCTGGCAGGTAGCCACCACGTCATCCTTGCTCTTAGATTCTGCCAACACATCGGCTACACCGTCATAAGCGCCAAGCAAAGCCGCAGCAGCCTCCTCGTTCGAGTCGAGCGTGGCCTCAGCCTCAGTAGCTTCGCTGTTCTCACTGTTTGCTGCAGGCTGATTGCTTGAACCGCCACAGGAAACCATTACCATCGTTGCAGCAGCAACGAACACATAGAATAACTTTTTCATTTTGTTTAAATATTTAGTTGTTTTGCCTACTCCCTTCCAAGCGTTTCGGCAATCTCTTTTTTTTCTTATCTCATTTTCTCTTACGCAGTCCTATCTTCCGCCGCCGCCACCGCCACCGGAGGAACCGCCGCCACCGCCACTCGACGAATAGCTGGAGAAGCCTGATGATGACGAAGAACGGTCGGCAATACGCTCGATGGTATTGGAGGTTGCCGTATAGATGGAGTCACTGAACATATAGACAATGCTATCTTCAGTAGCCACATCAAGGCTCTTCGTGATGTTTGACATCTGCATATATTCCGGCCAGACCTTAGCCATTTCCTTCCTTACCTGATCAGCCAGTCCGAAGAACTCGGCGTAGATCAGATACTGGTCCCAAAGCCCAACCTCCATCATGCCGCGCTCGTTGAGCAGTGAGAAGTCGCTCAGGAATGCTTTCAAGCCGAAAAGGTCGGCAGCGTTCTGTTCGATATATTCCTTGTCCTTCTTTACTTCAAGCGTATTCATGAAGTTCTTGATGTCGGTCTCATTGCTCTTACTCTTACACCACTTCTCAAACTCATTAGGCTGAAGCACCAGGTCCTCGCCCGAGGCTAATGTCAGCAGTTTCAGCACATGGCTAGCCAACCTGTCGTCGCCTTTCGCTTCCTTGTCCACCTCTTTCCTGGGATGCACAATCTTCAGCATATCGCTGTCCTTGTTCTTGTACTTCTCACGTACAATGGTGACGTCACCCTTGGACATGAGTCTCAGCAGCAGGGCGCCGATGATGTTCTTATCGCTCATGCCATAGATGTAGGACAGATCGTCTACCACCATCTTGTTTTTCACCAGCGTCCACTCTTTCTTTACATCACGGAAATAGTTGCCCTTCACTATGCCGAGTTTCTTGCGTCGACGCCACTTACGCAATGGCGAGAGTGTCAGAATCCACCAAGCAGCACACAGCAGCATCCAGGCCAGCGATACCACAAGGGTAGCAAACAAATCGGCAGAGAAATAAACCAAAAGTCCGCCAATTATCACTCCTATCATTAGTATCCAGTCCCAGAAGCCCCAGTCCTCGTCATCGCTACTGCTATCCTTAGCATAGTCGCTTCCGTCCAGGGCACGCTGTTTCCTGTCGGCCCAAGGCTCACTGGCGGTGGTTGCGGGCTGGAAGACGCCCTTGTCGAACTCCAGCATGATAATCATGCGTTTACCGTTGCCAATGGTCTCCTCAGGGGTGGCTACGATGTCATTACCATCAAATTCTATGAGTCCCTGATAGCCAAAAGCCCAGCGCCGGGTATTCTCTTCAGAGAGCACAATGCCGTCGTCGCCGGTAATGACCACCACAGCCTTCTCCACCGTGCAGTTCATGTCCACGAATACGTGGTTGAAGCCATCGTTCGTGTCATAGCCCTTCACCAGGTTTGTGAGCTCGTAACTCACTATGTACTCGTGCTCGCCCCAGTCGCCGAAGCCCCAGCAAACCTCCTGACCATTATTTGCCAGTCCGCACTTGCCAGTCTTCTCCGCACGGCTGGCATCGACGTCCCAGTCGTCGAGGGTCTCAAATGTCACGAGATCCTCTTGTCCTGGCACGAAACCCTCCACCGTCAGGTTCTCAATTCGCATGTCACCCAGCCCCTTATGAGATACGTACCACTCTGTCTTAGCATCACTATCATCCAAACTGATGAGCCAATGCTCCGTCACCGAGGCAGTACCATTAGCATGCAGGACCGTCCTAATATCAAGACGTTTCACCGTACTGGCCCAACTCCCTATAGCGGGGAGCGAGACCAATAACAGCAAGAGCGACAAGAACTTGATACTATGATGTCTCATTCAGCAGCCTTCTTGATGATGGCTTTCAAATCATCTTCGTCAAAGGCCATCAGCAGCCGGTTCTTCTCGTCTTTGATGTCGCCATTGTAATCACACATGACAAAGGCAAGCGATCCATCGAAAATGGTCAGATAGGCAACTACGCCCAGCAGCTCCTCGTCAGTAGCCAGCGTTTCCACCACAGCTTCCAAAGCCTTTTCCTTGTTCTTACACATCAAGGCGAACATATCTGTGTCAACGCCGTACACAATGTTCATCTGATCATCCTCAAAACCGAAGAAGATGTAATAGGCATCGTCGTCACCATCTTTGATGGGAACATCCTGATTCTTAGCCTCACAATACTGTTTCAAGACCTTACGGGCCTCCTGGGCACTTTGTGCCTGCATGGCCATCGGTGCCAACAGCAGCACCAGCCCCATTGCAATTTTGAATAACTGTTTCATTCTTTACTCTTTTATGGTTGGTAATAAAATTATGATGTCTACAAAGCAGCTGGCAGAGTCACAAAACTCCGTTTTGGGTGCAAAGATACACATAATCTGTGAATTATCAAACTTTAAAAGGGGAAAAAATTGTTCAGATGCCGTTCTTCGACTATCGAAGTCTCTCCTCTAATACTCTACTCCTCATACCGCTATTAATTCCTGACCTATCTCACGAACGGTGTCCAGAATCAATGTCACTCTTGCATCGCTGGCATTCTTCTTACCACTGATGTACTGAGCCATCAGACTTTGGGAGATACCCAGACGGCGTGCTATAGCAGAGACGTTTAACTCAGGATGTGCCATGAACACTTTATAAAGTAATGTCGTTTCACGCTTGTCAAAGAAGCCCTCAAAACTCAGGTCCTCATCAATGTCTTCCCAATGAATTCCGTACTCATCAGCCTCGTAGTTGGCTCGTTGTTCTTTGGTTGCATATCTCCTCCTTTTTCGCCACCGCTCCACCTTTCTTCACGTGAATATGAATAGGTGTATGGTCGTTCCCATAGAACCAAAATCTAAACCTAATAGCGTAAATACTGTTGGCATATCACTCAATCATATCAATTCTGCTGCAAAGATAGGTAATTATTTTATTACCTCCAAATTTTGGAGCAGCAAATGCAAAGAATATCTCATTTCCTCTGCTGAGTCGCGACGAAATTCGATAAAATCAAATTTTGAACCATCTTTTTTATTCTTCCCCTTCCACAATTTTAACTTTTTCTTCCGTCATACCATAGAGCTGATAAGCGAAACTGTCGATTTCAGATTCTATAGAAGAGGTGTCATTCACCCGTCCCCGATGTACCCGTACCCCTTCGGCTGCTCTCGTTGGCGCGAGGGCTGCACTTACCGTGTTCCCTTTCAGTAGGCCGCCCAACCGACAATTCAATTATTTGTCAATTTTCCATCGCCGGAATCCTTGCAAGTTCCGTGGGAAATACTTAATTTTGCATCCGTTATGCGAAAAACAGTATTTCTTTCCATCCTCATCGGAATCGGTTCGCTTCTCGCCTGCATGGGGCCGGGCGACGACCAGGAGATGCGCCAGCGTCTCCAGCGGTTGAACGCGTTCAATCGCTCCGACTCCCTGTTCACCACCACCGCCGAGACGCAGTTCTTGGCCAGCTACTTCGACCGTCGCGGTACCGCTGACGAGCAAATGCTGGCCTACTACCTGCTGGGCCGAGCCTACGCCGACACCCATGAAGCACCTTTGGCGCTCCACTATTACTTGGAGGCTATCGGTCGCGCCGATCCTGCCTCCCCCGACTGTGACCTCGCTCAACTGAGTCGTGTCCACGGCCAGGCCGCCACCATCTTCTACCATCAGAACCTCTATCGCCACCAGCTGGCCCACCTCGCCTTGGCCGAGCACTATGCTTGGCTGGCATCCGACACGCTGGCCGCCCTGCTGTTCCACGCCCACCAGGCGTCGGCCTACGACCAGCTACAGCTACCCGATTCCGCCCTCTTCGTCTACAGGGACGCCTACCATCGGCTGCGTGCCTGCGGCTATTCCCAAGTGGCGGCAGGCTTCACCGGTGGCATTGCCGAAAAGCTGATCGACAGAGGCGAGGTGGCTGAAGCTGCCAACTACCTGCGTATCTACGAGCAGGAGTCGGGCTTCGTCAACGAGCAGGGCCAAGCCGTGCAAGGGCGCGAGATTTATCATTACTGGAAAGGGCTGTACAATATGGCCATCCAGCGCTACGATGCCGCCGAGCACAGCTTCCGTCAGGTGCTGGCGCGGGGCCGTGATTTCAACCATCAGAACTGCGGGGCCTACGGGTTGGCCCGTCTCTTCCGCCTTACCCACCGTCCCGACTCCGCTGCCAAGTACGCCCTCTATGCCTACGAGATGAACGACTCCGTCTATGCTCTTCAGGCTACGGAGGCCGTTGAGCAGGCGAAGAGTATGTACGACTACACGCGCCATCAGGAGGAGGCGCGTCGCTCGCGCCAGCAGGCCGAACACAGCCGCGCCGTTATATGGATTCTGGTGGTGGTGGCCATTGTGCTACTCGTCTGCGGCCTGCTGGTCTGGCGCTGGCAGTACTCACGCCAGCAGCGGAGCGCAGCCCGCTACCGTCAGCTCTTAGAGTCCCATCACCAGCTGCTATCCGAAATCCAGCGCCTCCGTCGCATCGGCGAGGAGCTGCGCGAGTCACGTCACCATGAGGAGGAGCTGAACAAACTCATTTCGGAGAAGGAGCAGCTCGCCCAGTCGTTGCAGCAAGCCATCATCCTCTACCAGCAAAAGGAGCAGATGCTTGACAAACAGCAGAGTGACTGGCGCGACCGGCTGGCCACCGAGCCATCTTTTCGGCAGCTCAGCGTCAAGGCAGCCGGCGGCCAGCAGCTCACCGGCAAGGACTGGGAGCAGGTGGAGCAGCTGATGGAGCAGCAGGCACCTGACTTCTGTCACTTCCTTGACGTCAAGAGCCACCTGCTCTCCGCCTACGAGCGGCAGATATGCCTGCTCACCTGCCTGTTCATCCGCCCCAAGCAGATCAGCTACTTGCTCGGCGTCGACGACACCTATATATCGAAGATGCGCACAGCCATCGTCCGCAAGCTCTTCAACGGGCAGCGGAGTAAGGAACTGGACGGCCTACTGCTGGCCCTCTGCTGGAACCAGGGGTGTCAACTCTCCGACAGTTCCGATGAACCCGCTGATTCCCAGAGCCATCCCTGAGCTGTCAATTTTCTTTCAATTCCCCGTCGGGAAATCGCTTGCACAATCCGGCAATTACGCCTAACTTTGCAGCCGAGAATTCTCAAACTCACAGATTAAAAACGAACTAAAAAACAAAAAGATTATGAGAAAAGAACGACTTGTTTTATTCATGGCGGCTACGTTGCTGCTCTGGGCTGGAGCCCTTAGCGCCTTTAGCAACAACCGCAAGGAGATTCACTTCAACGTAGAGAAGATCGACCCCACGGTGGGTATGCCTCCTGTACCCAAGATGCCGCCACGTGCGCCGGCAGTATATGTGGAGGGCAACGTGTTATATTTTGAAGACGACCATCCCGCATACGTCCTCTACATCACCGACAACGTCAATAAGCTCGTCTGCACCGTTGACATCCCCGAAAATGCCACCGAAGTAACGCTACCCACCACGCTCGACGTGGCTTACGGCGTTGATTTCATCCAGGGCAGCTGGCGTATTTTTGGCCGCATAGCTCCTGACGGCTACCGCCCGATGGTGGTGGACGGGAAAATCTGGAAAGGCTATGAGACTGATGACACGGGCAAGCGCTATCAATGCGACTACTACATTGACGGCGACACGCTCCTTCAAGGGAAAAAGTATTTGAAGTGCTATTACAACTCTGAACGCTTGGGTGCTACTTCCCGTTATATGGGTGCCCTCTACGAAGAAAACGGAAAAGTATATGGTATCCAACCACGAAACTATGATGCAGGACTGATGTTCGACTTCAATATGCAAGTAGGGGATTCGGTATTCTGCTTGTTGATGGGTTCCTTTGACAGCAAGACGTTCTCCTTTATATGCGACCCGCCAGGAGTTCACGCCATTGACGAAAACAATATAGAATACGCCTCTTTCATGAAGCTGGCGAAAATAGAGACCATCCAAAACGGTGAGGGTTTACAGCTACGCCGATACCACCTTGATTTGTATAGGCAGGAGTTTGACCACGGAAAAAGAACAAGAAAGCTGCCAGACACTATTTACTGGATAGAAGGAATCGGTGTCGAGAACAACTATCCGCTTTCACCTTGGTCATTTATCATGGAATCGTCGTGTAAATATGAATTGGAAGAATGCTTTATTCAGGACAAGCTACTCTACTCCCGTGCAGGCACGACGGGCATTGAGCCAGTGCAGGACACTACAGCAAAGCCTGTCTCCGATGCAATCTATGACCTGCAAGGCCGGCGCCTGAACGGCGAGCCGAGAAAGGGAATCTATGTGCGGGGCGGCAAGAAGTACGTGAAGAAGTAAATCGTGGGGGTGGTGCGACTGATTTCTCCCAATTAATAATGTCTGTGAATTGGATTGATCAGGAGTGCCGCCCCCATGATCTGTCTTGGCACGAGCCATGCAGTCCTATTGTCGCATGAGACATTGCGACTTCTTTCTTTTATCAACGAATTTAGGAAAAACACCCGCACGTGTCGCACGTCCCGCACGTAAATTTCTTTCAACACTCTAAGGATGTAAAGTACTGTTTCAGTAATCAGAATGCCTTGAAACAAAATATTCCAGCCTGTGGAATAATTCTAAACCAGTACTTTAGCGTCGTAAACCACTGGTTTAGACTCGTAAATCGGTGGTTTGGAATCATAAACCACTGGTTTAGCATCCAATTCTCTCGAGAATTCAATCTATTACAATTGTTTCACGTATTTTATTTTAACGACAACATAAACAACAAGGACCGCTCGACCTCTGGTCGCTTGCATGGCAAGAACTATTTATTGCAACCCT
>ONKY01000082.1 GCA_900318585.1 uncultured Prevotellaceae bacterium | reverse complement strand
CTTCTTGAACTTTTCGGCCGTTTCCTTTGTCTGCTCATCAGACAAAACGGGAGTCAAAATGAAAACGGTTTCGTATTGATTCATACTTCTGATAAATAATTAAAAAAAGTTACTTTGCTAAAAAGCGGGTGCAAAGGTACAAATAATAGTTGAGAGTTGAGAGTTGAGAGTTGAGAGTTTGCAAAACTTTAACAGTATTTAATATTTTTCGCGCCGCTTTAGCAGCCAGACATGTAAAACGATGCCCAAAGTAACGAACAGCAGCCCCGTCCAAAGCACGATGTTCAGATGTGACAGCCCGGTAAAATAGCTCGTTGCCAAAAGGATGGCGCCGATGAGTATCAGCGCCACCCCTCCAAAGCTTATGGAATCATTCTTTTTCATTCACTTCTCAACATTTTCCACGCACTACTCCTCTTCCGGCGTAATGAGCTTGTAG
Source organism: uncultured Prevotellaceae bacterium (assembly GCA_900318585.1). Lineage (GTDB taxonomy): Bacteria > Bacteroidota > Bacteroidia > Bacteroidales > Bacteroidaceae > Prevotella. The sequence continues at coordinate 16,158 of ONKY01000082.1, read as the reverse complement.
CCCTTGCCGTGGATGTTGATAATCTCTATCTGCGGGTCTGCCTTCAGATGCTTGCGCAGCTTGGTGATGTAGACATCCATCGAACGGGCGTTGAAATAGTTGTCGTCAATCCAGATGGTCTTCAGTGCGAAGTCACGCTGCAGGATTTCGTTGGCATGGCTGCAGAGCAGGGCCAGCAGCTCGTTTTCCTTCGTCGTAAGCTTGGTCTGCTCCTGACCGATGGAAAGCAGTTGCTTCTGGGTGTCGAAGGTGAACTGGCCGATATGGTAGAGTGTAGACTCCTTGTTCTTCTTACCACGCACGCGACGCAGGATAGCCTCAATACGGAACACGAGCTCTTCCATAGAGAAAGGCTTGGTGATGTAGTCGTCAGCGCCAATCTTGAAGCCTTCCAGAATATCCTCCTTCAGCGTCTTGGCCGTCAGGAAGATAATAGGCATGTCGGCATTGGCCTGGCGGATTTCCTGTGCCAGCGTGAAGCCGTCTTTCTTGGGCATCATCACATCCAGCACGCAAATATCGAACTTGGTCTTGAGGAAAGCTTTGAAGCCTGCCTCACCGTCAGAGCAGAGCTCTGCTTCATAACCCTTTGCTGCCAGATACTCACGGAGCAGCATACCGAGGTTCTCATCGTCTTCACAAAGAAGGATTTTCAACTTGTCGTCCATAATCGTCTTTATTTAAAATGTTAATACTATGTTGTTTCTGAACTCTCATCTCTCACTACTCACCTCAAATATGGGTAGCGATACAGTGAAGGTGGTACCCTTGCCGATGTCACTCTCACACTTGATCTCACCCTCGTGGAGGTTGATGATCTTCTTCACGTAGGCCAGGCCGAGGCCGAAGCCCTTCACGTCGTGTACGTTGCCGGTGTGGACGCGGTAGAACTTGTCGAAGATTTTCCTGACATTCTCTTTCTTGATGCCCACGCCCGTGTCGCGGATGCTGAAGCAGAGGCGGTCCTTGTCGTTCCACGTGCGGATATAGAGGTCGAGCGGCTGGTCGGGCTTGCGGTACTTTACGGCATTGTCCATCAGGTTGGTAATGGCATTCTGGAAGTGTACCTCGTCCACGTAAATAGCTGAGTCCACCGCTTCTATCTCTGTATAGATCTTACCGCCTGTATGCTCCACGCGGAGTGAGAAGGTAGAGGCGATGCTCTCCAATAGCTCGTTCAGGTCAAGCTCCTTCTTCTTGAACGACGCCGTCTTGCGGTCGAACATCGACATCTGCAGCACTTTCTCCACGAGGAATCGCAGGCGTTTCGACTCGTCGTTGATGACGCCGCCCAGGTGTTTCTGCATCTGCGGGCTCTTCGTGACGGAGTCGTCGTTCAGCATCTGTGCTGCTAACGAGATGCTGCTGATAGGCGTCTTCAACTCGTGTGTCATATTGTTGATGAAGTCGTTCTTAATCTCCGAGTAGCGCTTCTGGCGGAAGATCACCACAATGGTGAAGATAAACGTCAGGAGCAGCACCACCGTAAACACGATGGCAGGAATCATGAACCTCACCGAGGAGAAGATATAAGAGCTCATGTCGGGGAAGTGAATCTTCACCACGCCCATCTTCGACGACGGGTCGTTGCGAAACAGCACTTGCGTATAGCTGTACTGGAGACCCTCGTCTGTATAGTCAGGGCAGCGGTACACCTCTCTGCCGTCCGTCGTCGACACGGTCAGATGGTAGGGGATGTTGATGCCGTTGTTCAGCAGCTCTGTGTGGATCTCCTTGTCCAGCAGTTTGAAGTTCACGCGCTCCTTCAGCGGTTTGTCACTGGCGGTATAGAGGATGTTATAGACCACCTCGTCCAACAGCGCCTTCTGGTAGACATACCTGTTTCTCACTATTTCCTGCAACGACTTCGACGCAGCGTCTATCGTGCTCTTGTCCGACCTCAGGATCATGGCCTTGGGTATGGTGGAGGGCTTGGTAGTGATGGTCTTCAACTCAAACGAGGAGTAGATGGTGCCGTCCTTCCCTGACACAGAATACTGGTGGGTGTGCTGGACGACGTCGTTCAACAGTCCCGAGCGAGCCATGACAGAGTCCTGGCGGAAGGCGCGGCGCTCCGTCTCGTTGACGTCTTTCTCCAAGTAGCGCAGTGTCTCGTTCATCTCCAGGTTGTGTGAGGCCTGATAGAGGCTACGGCTCACCGACTCGTCAAACTGTTCCTTCTTCATCTTCGCCATCTCCTCAATATAGGAGATCTGGAGAAAGAGGAGCCCCAAGAACGAGAAGCCCATCACTGCTGCTATCAACCAAATCGTACTCTTTTTCATCGTGTCTAATTTCCTTTCTGGTTGCAAAGGTAACGAAAATCTTAAAACCACAAACAATTTAAGTTAATTATCTGCACCAAATTGCAGATAATTAACTTAAGTAGTATATTATAATTAAAAATAAGAAACTATCCTCCGCTCTCGTCTCCCACTACTCGAAGTTCATCACCATCTTCCCCACGAAGGCAGCGTGCTTACCGTTCTGGTCGACGGGCACTGGTTTGCCGTCCAAGTCGTTCAGGTATTTCAGTTCTGTGAAGTAGGAATGCGTATGTCCGCCCAAGACCAGGTCCACGTTGCGCGAGCGTGGAATCATGTAGAGGTCATCCTCGCCGCGGTTACTCTCCCACCCCAAGTGCGAAAGGCAGATCACCACGTCGCACTTCTCCTGCTGCTTGAGCATCGTAGCCGTCTCCGCTGCCACCTGTCCCGGATCCAAATATTTCACGCCCGGACAGTTCTTCAGCGACACCAGTCCCTCCATCTTCGGAGCCAAGGCAAAGACACCGATCTTCAGGCCTTTGCGCTTCAGGATGACGTAGGGCTTCACCAACCCCTCGCAGGGTGTGCCCGTGAAGTCGTAGTTCGTACAGATGATGGGGAAGTTGGCCATTCGGAAGATACGTGCCATGTTGTCGAGACCGAAGTCAAACTCATGGTTGCCGATGGTGGCGGCGTCATAGCCCATACGGTTCATCAGCCCTATCTCCACGTCACCCTTGAACATCGTGTAGTAGGCGGAACCCTGCGAGAAGTCACCACTGTCGAAGAGCAGCAGGTCAGGATCCTTCTTGCGTTCTTCCTTCAGCATGACGATGCGGCGCAGGAAGCCGCCACGTCCGGCCAGCGACGTATCGGGCAACTGGACGGTGACGGGCAGGATGGTGCTGTGCGTATCGTTCGTATGCAGCACGGTCAGCTGCTTGTGCTTCTTGGCCTGTGCCGAAAGGGCAAGCATGGCCACCAATACAAAGAGGAAATATCTTGTCTTCATATACCTTAAATATAATAAATGATTAGTTCAATGGTCCGCTCGGCGAGTCAGGAGACGCTCCGCTTGCGAAGGACGTTACGTTCAACGTTCAATGTTCAACGTTCAACGTAATGCGGCCCTCAATCTGGGAGTCCACCTCCTTGCCCTGCTTCATCTGGTCCTTGAAATAGTTCATGATGATGAAGCGGGTGTTGTTCCGTTTCTCCTGCGGCGAGTTCACATTGCGTCCTTTCTTGAAGGCCGTCATCTTGTCCGTACCACCCAGCAGGTAGTCAATTGTCGTGATGCGGTAGTCCTTGGAGGTATCCACCGGCAGGCCGTTCACCTGGGCGCTCACGAGTTTCCCGTCTTTGGTGATGACCAGTCTCACGCCGTGGCTCACGCCCTCGCCGCCCGTGTCGGCCATCTGCCCGAACAACTCCAGCAGGTCGGCGCCGCTGAGCGTTACAAAAGCAATCTTGTTCTCGAACGGTGCCACGTCGAGCACGTCGCCGTAGGTCACGTCGCCCTTGGGCAGGTCGGCCCTCACGCCGCCCATGTTATAGATGCCGAAGTCGGGCGTCTCGTTGTAGTCCTTCGCTGCCCACACCAGGATGTCGGCCAGCAGGTTCGACAGCGTACCCTCGGGCCGCTGCGCCGTCATGTATCGCGCCGAGCGTCCCATCTTCGGTCCCATCACGCTGTCCACCTGATGCTTGTATGGCGCAAGGAACTGACACGCCTCTTGGTCGGGCTGTGTGTCGTAACGGGCGTCGACAACGATGCGCGAGCGCTCAATACTTTTCAGTTCATAGTGCGACCGGCAGGACACCACCGCCAGCGCCATCAAAAAGGGAATAATGACTTGTTTCTTCATAATCATTTTAGGTTTGCGACTGCAAAAATACACAATTATTTCATATTTCACAACGCACAGCCGGCGTTTAATTCATAAAAGATGTTAAACCTTGTCATTCTCTTTACTCATAACTCTTAACTCTCAACTATTCTTCGTACCTTTGCACCCGCTTTTCGGCGTAACCGATGGCAGGAAGTATCGAGTTGCCTGTTATGTTGCGTTGAATCATATTATAAATTATAATTCGGAAAAGTAAAAATGGATTTAATCAAAGTTGCTGAAGAAGCATTTGCAACTGGCAAGGAGTTCCCCAAGTTCAAGGCTGGTGACACCATTACGGTTGCTTACAAGATTATTGAGGGTTCGAAGGAGCGTATCCAGCTCTATCGTGGCGTCGTCATCAAGATCAACGGTCACGGTCAGAAGAAGCGTTTCACCGTTCGCAAGATGTCGGGTACCGTGGGTGTAGAGCGTATCTTCCCCATTGAGTCGCCGAACATTGAGTCTATCGAGGTTAACAAGGTAGGTAAGGTGCGTCGCGCCAAGCTCTACTATCTGCGTAAGCTCACGGGTAAGGCTGCCCGCATTAAGGAGAAGCGCACCGGTATTTCCGGCAAGGAATAATATCGGCTCTCATCAAGAAAACCCCACAAGAGGATGTGCCAACGGCTCATCCTCTTTCTTTTGCATGCCTTGTAGAGGGGATTAAGCGGTATATCATTTGGCTTCGGCAAACACGTTACCCAAGAAAAAACAAACTGACGCCAATCACAGAGATAAAGGCACCAATCACTGTTCGCCACGTTATCTTCTCATGGAAAAGCCAATAAGATGGTAAGATGATAATGATAGGTGTCATTGCCATCAACGTGGAGGCAATGCCGGCTGCCGTATATTGTACTGCCATCAGCGAGAATCCTACACCCACAAAAGGTCCGAAGATGGTGGTGGCTGTAGCTACGGAAAGTCCCTTTTTATCGTGCATAGCCTCACGTAAAGGGCCGGTTCCTTCGCGAAAGTAGAGCAATAACAGAAAGCCGATGATGCCTGCAACACAACGGTAGAAGTTAGCACTGAAAGGCACCAGCCAATCTGGCATTGCCGCCGACACTTCGTAATGATCCATCCCTATCTTGCTCAGCACCAACCCCACGCCTTGGCATACGGCCGCTCCTATGGCAAAGAGTACCCCATTGAGAGGCAGTCGCAGCGACACCTTATGATGCTCACCTCGTCCCAACACAGAGATTCCAATGCCGAATAGTGTCACCAGCATAGCCACAATGCTCATTGCCGCCATCTGCTGCCCCAGCGTCACCCACGCCATCAGTGCCGCCGACAACGGGGCGAGCGTCATAAAGAGCTGCCCATAGCGCGAACCTATTATGATATAGCACTGGAAGAGGCAGAAATCGCCAATGACGTAGCCCACGAGACCTGACAGCAGCATCCAGCCGGCAGCCTCTGCCGATGCCCCTGCGGGCAGAGGATTACCTGTCATCACGCCGAACAGTACCAACGAGAACAGCAGCGCTAACGCCATTCGCAGCACATTCAGCGTCAGGTTGCCTAACCGCTTCGAGCCAAACTCGCTCAGCAACGCCGTTGCCGTCCACGAGAACGCCACACCTATAGATATCAGTTCGCCTAAATAAGCCATCGTATAATTCTTGCGCCCATCTCTCTCCGCACTTAGAATTTGAAAACCGCTGTAGCGGGTTTTGTGGTCCAAAGGGTTAGTAGACGCGGGGGCCGAAGATGGTGGTGCCGATGCGCACCATGGTGGAGCGGCAGTCGCGGGTGGCAATGAGATAGTCGTGGCTCATGCCCCAGGAGCGTTCGCGGAAGTAGTCGAGGGTGGGGAAGTACTGCTGCTTCAGCTCGTCGAAAAGGTCGGCTGCCAGTAGCATTTCGCGGCGTATCTGGTCAGTGTCGTCGGTGAAGGTGGCCATCATCATCAGGCCACAGATGCGTATGCCCTCCATCTGTCGCCACTCGCCTTCGGCCAGCATCTGGCGGCAGTCGTCGGGAGAGAATCCGTATTTTGTCTCTTCAGTAGCGATATGCAGTTCAAGGAGCACGTCGATGACGCGTCCGCACTTGACGGCCTGCTTGTTGACTTCGCGCAGCAGTCGCATGGAGTCCACAGACTCTATCATGCTGACATAGGGCGCTACATACTTCACCTTGTTGGTCTGTAGGTGGCCGATGAAGTGCCATTCAATGTCCTTCGGCAGCTGCTCATGTTTCTGGCGCAGCTCCTGCTCGTGGCTCTCGCCGAACACGCGGTGGCCCTCTTCGTAGGCGGCCATGATATACTCAGCGGGATGGTACTTGCTGATAGCCACGAGCTGAACGCCCTCCGGCAGCTGTTCCTGCACCAGGTGCAGGTTCCCTTTTACATCGTACATACGGGCGGCAGCAAATTATTTACTTATCACTATTTTTCGCTCAACCGTCTTCCCGTACTCGTAGACGTCCAGTATCTGGGTCTCGGCTACGGTGGCGATGACATAGTCGATCATGGTGCCGCCCATCACCTCGTCAATGTTCTTTACGGCACCGTTGAAGGAACCGGCCTGTACGAGGTAGGACACGTTGGCGCGTTTCTCCTTCTCTGTCTTTTCGTCGATGGTGATAAACTGTAGCTTGGCCTTGTACCAACGGTCGGCCAGCTCATCATCGGAGAAGAATATCTCTTTATAGACGGCTTTCTTGATATCGGTCACCTCGAAGGTACCGCTGATGTAGGCTGACATCTCCTCGGTGATCCGCTGCTCGGCCTCGGTGAAGCTGAGTGCGTCTACTACGTATTGTTCGGTCACTTTCTTCTGCAGTCCGTCTTCCATGACCTTTTCGTAACGGATCTTGCATTCAAACCATGTGTCTGTTCTGCTTCTCATATTACTGTTATCTCTTAATCATTTCGCGTTTTTCCTGGTTCATGTTACGCTCCCGGCCGCTCATGCCGCGCTGCTCTGAAGGTGTGGGGTCGTGGCGCAGGATGCTGCCGTTGGAGGGCTTTGTCGTTGTGGTGCCTGCTGATCCCGACGTGGCTCCGTTCGTTCCGCCAAGGCTCTGGCTCTGTGAGGAGCTGGGCATGTAGGAGTCGTCATCGGACGACGAGGACTTGGTGGAGGGGATGATGGTCTGCTGCCGCATGGCTTGCTGTGTCTTCTTGCGGGCTGTAACCTGCTCTATGATCTGCGAGGCAATGAGCTGTGCGCGGCTCTCGCTCAGTCCTGCGCGCTCTGCTATCTCCGTCTGTGCCCTCACCAGCTCGGCCATGGCTTTCTGCGTGGCCGCCATATACTTGGTTTCCGATGCCGCCATGTTGTCGGGGGAGTAGAGTAGGGAGAGGATACGCTCGGCGTCGCGGGTGAAATACTTGCGGAATATCTCCTCGGCCTTGGCGTCGTGCTCCTTCTGCTCGGCCTCACGCTGCTGTATCTCCTCGGGGCTGAGCTTGAGGGAGTCTTGCCTGGTGTATCCTTCGAATAGTCCGTACTCTTCCTCCTCGGTGGTGGTGGGGTCGAGGTAGTCTTTCTCTGCCTCCTTGTGCTCCGGCACGTATTCTATGTGGGCCGACTGTGGCTGCATGGAACTCCATCCTGCCCATCCGATGAGCGCCAGGACGACGGCTGCCACCGTCCAAACGATAATCTTGCGTATCTTGCGGATGATGTTCAGCGAACGGCGCATGTCGGCCACGCTCTGGTAGCGCTTGTCAGGGTTGGTCTTGGTAGCCTTTTTGATCACGTGGGCCAGCTCGGGCGTCTTTCCCGTCTCCCGGCAGAGGTACTCCATGAAGCGCCCCAAGGAGTAGATGTCGGCAGTAGCCGAGGGCTTACCGTCCTCTAATATCTCCGGCGCAATGAAATCCTCGCAGCCGGGGAAGAGTAGCGAGTAGTTGCCCACGCGATGGTAGTTGCTACCGTGGAACAGGAGCATCGGCTCGTTGTCGCTGCGTCGTGCCAGTATGTTGTCGGGTGCGAAGCACAGGTGGTAGATCTCCTGGCGGTGCATCCGTTCGGTGGTGTCGAACAGGATGTCGATGGTGTTGTTGATGAAGTTCTTCTTCGCCACCACTGCGGGCGTCTCTTCCATCAGGTGCTTGAAGGTGCGGTAGCTGCCCTTGTTGATGATGACGCTGGAGATGCCCGCGCTGTCGCGGGAGATGGTGAAGGGCACCTCGTGCGAGCAGGCAGGTGCCTGCCTCTGCTCTGCCTCCTGCTCCAGTGCGTAGCAGAATACGAGGTTCTCCGTCAGTTCGTGGCGGAGTGTTAGGACGTTCTCGTACTTGTTGTCCTTTACCTTTTTATATAGCATACCGAAGGGCATCTGCTCCTTCCGCATGGCCGACCCGTTGCGTGAGTCAAGTAGTTCTTCGAAGTTCATGTCTCTACTTTTGTTTTCTAAGATGGTGCAAAGGTACGCATTTTAATTCATAATTCATAATTCATAATTCATAATTTTTTTCGACTGCAGCAAATTTTTCACTATTCGCTCTTCACTTTTCACTTTTTTCGTACCTTTGAGCTTTGCTCGAAAGTACTTTCGTTCGACATTTGAAACAAAAAAATGGCATTTTGTTTTGTATTGTTCTCACTTATTCGTACCTTTGAGCTTCGCTCGAAAGTACTTTCGTTCGACATTTGAAACAAAAAAATGGCATTTTGTTTTGTGTTGTTCTCACTTATTCGTACCTTTGAGCTTCGCTCGAAAGTACTTTCGTTCGACATTTAAAACAAAAAAATGGCATTTTGTTTTGTATTGTTCTCACTTATTCGTACCTTTGCAGCCGATTTACGTAAATACATTATTAGAAATGCCTGAAATATCCGTTCGCGGCTTGGAAATGCCGGAGTCGCCTATCAGAAAGCTCGCACCCTTGGCCGCCGCAGCCAAGAAGCGCGGTACTAAGGTTTACCATCTGAACATTGGACAGCCCGACCTGCCTACGCCGCAGGTGGGATTAGACGCGCTGAAGCATGTAGACCGTGAGATATTGGAGTACTCGCCGTCGCAAGGCTATCAGAGCTACCGCGAGAAGCTGGTAGGATACTATGCGAAGTACAACATCCAGGTGACTGCCGACGACATCATCATCACCTCGGGCGGCTCAGAGGCCGTGCTCTTCGCCTTCCTCAGCTGCCTGAATCCCGGCGACGAGATTATCGTGCCGGAGCCGGCCTATGCCAACTACATGGCCTTTGCCATCAGCGCCGGCGCGAAGATCCGCACCATTGCCACCACTATTGAGGAGGGCTTCTCTTTGCCGAAGGTGGAGAAATTCGAGGAGCTCATCAATGAGCGCACGCGTGCCATTATGATCTGCAACCCCAACAATCCCACGGGCTATCTCTATACCCGCCGCGAGATGAACCAGATACGCGACCTGGTGAAGAAGTACGACCTGTATCTCTTCTCCGATGAGGTCTACCGCGAGTATATCTATACTGGCTCTCCCTATATCTCCGCCTGCCACTTGGAGGGTATTGAGCAGAATGTCATCCTCATCGACTCCGTGTCGAAGCGCTACTCCGAGTGCGGCATTCGTATCGGCGCGCTCATCACAAAGAACGAGAAGGTAAGGCAGACGGTGCTGAAGTTCTGTCAGGCACGCCTGTCGCCGCCGCTCATCGGTCAGATTGTGGCCGAGGCCTCGTTAGACGTGTCCGAGGACTACATGCGTGAGGTGTACGACGAGTATGTGGAGCGCCGCAAGTGCCTCATCGACGGGCTGAACCGCATTCCCGGCGTCTATTCCCCCATCCCCATGGGTGCTTTCTACACGGTGGCGAAGCTGCCGGTGGACGATGCCGAGAAGTTCTGCCGCTGGTGCTTGGCAGAGTTCAACTATGAGGGCGAGACGGTGATGATGGCTCCCGCCGCCGGATTCTACACCACGCCCGGTGCCGGCATCGACCAGGTGCGTATAGCCTACGTGCTGAAGAAGGAGGACCTGGAGCGTGCTCTCTTCGTGCTCCGCAAGGCGTTGGAAGCCTATCCAGGAAGGAATGATAATGCATGATGCCAATGCACAATGCACAATGCACAATGCATAATGCACAATGCACAATGCATAATGCACAATGTTCGTAATTCATCATTCGTAATTCGTAATTCATCATTCGTAATTCGTAATTCATCATTCGTAATTCGTAATTCGTAATTCGTAATTCATTTGAACCTTCCGTTATTCATAGCCAAGCGAATCTATAGTGATCAGGGCGACCGCCGCAAGGTGAGCCGTCCCGCCATCCGTATCGCCACGGCCGGCGTGGCCGTGGGGCTGGCGGTGATGATTGTCACCGTGGCCGTGGTTATGGGCTTCAAGCATACCATCCGCGACAAGGTGGTGGGCTTCGGCAGCCATATCCAGGTGCAGAACATCCTGGCCATGAATACCGCCGAGCCCTATCCCATCTGTATCGACGACAGCATGATGCGCGTGCTCAACGACGTGCCCGGCGTGCGCCATGTGCAGCGCTACGCCTTTGCGCAGGGCATCCTCAAGACCGACGACGACTTCCTCGGCGTCATCTTCAAGGGGGTGGGGCAGGAGTTCGACCGCTCGTTCCTCGAGCAGAGCCTCGTGGAGGGCACGATGCCCGTGTTCAGCGATTCCACGACGAAATACAACATGATTGTCTCCCGCATGATTGCCGACAAGCTGCAGCTGAAGACGGGCGATCGCATCTTCGCCTACTTCATCGACGGCGACGGTGTGCGCACCCGTAAGTTCACCGTCAGCGGCATCTATCAGACCAACATGACCCGCTTCGACTCCCAGCTCTGCTTCACCGACCTCTTTGTGGCCAACAAGCTCAACGGGTGGTTCAAAGGTCAGTGTACCGGCGCCGAACTGTTGGTCAACGACTTCGACCGCTTGGACGACGTGGAGATGGAGGTCGTCACGCGGGTGAACCGTACGCAGGACAACTATCACCAGACCTTTACTTCGCAGACCATCCACGATGCCTATCCGCAGGTGTTCACCTGGTTGGAACTGCTCGACGTCAACGTGTGGATCATCCTGGGGCTGATGGTCTGCTTAGCCATCATCACCATGACCACCGGCCTGCTCATCATCATCCTGGAGCGCACGTCGATGATTGGTACGCTGAAGGCCATCGGTGCCCGTAACAAGACCATCCGCCACACCTTCCTCTGGTTCGCGGCGTTCATCATCTCGCAGGGTATGCTCATCGGCGACATCATCGGTATTGGCATCATCCTCCTGCAGCAGTATACCGGCATCATCACCCTTGACCCGCAGACCTATTATGTCAGCGAGGCACCCATGGAACTGAGTCTGCCTATTGTCCTGTTGCTGAACGTGGTTACTCTTTTTGTCTCAATTTCTGTTCTAATTATCCCCACTTTCTTTATTTCTCATATTCATCCTGCAAAATCTATGCGTTACGAGTAAAAAACTGCACAAAAAATTTGCCAGTGTGCAGAAAATAGTTTACCTTTGCACAAATTTTCATTTTCTGTGCAAGTTTAATGGAAGCTAACTGTAGTTTTAACGCATATATACAGAGGACTATCGTCAACAACTGGAACAGCGATGCGCTGACCGACTATCAAGGTGTCACACTCCAGTATCACGACGTAGCCCGGAAAATAGAGAAGCTGCATATACTCTTTGAACACAGTGGCGTCAGCCGGGGTGACAAGATTGCCGTCTGCGGACGCAACTCGTCCCACTGGGCGGTGGCCTTTCTGGCTACACTCACTTACGGGGCGGTGGCTGTTCCCATCCTCCATGAGTTCAATGGCGAGCAGATTCAGAACATTGTCAACCACTCCGGCGCCAAGCTGCTCTTTGTCGGCGACTACGCCGTGAAGACCATCCAGGCGGAGACCATGCCCCAGTTGGAGGGTATCATTAACCTGCCTGACTTCTCGTTGTTCGTCTCCCGTTCGGAGCAGCTCACGTATGCGCGCGAGCATTTGAATCTGATGTTCGGCAGCAAGTTTCCCAGGGCCTTCCGCCAGGAGGACGTCTCTTACTATCAGGACCAGCCCGAGGAGCTGGCACTCATCAACTACACCAGTGGCACCACCGGCTTCTCCAAGGGCGTCATGCTGCCCTACCGGGCGCTGTGGGGCAATGTGGAGTTCATCATCAGCCGCTTGGGCAGCAAGGTGAAGGCCGGCGACAACCTGCTGAGCATCCTCCCCATGGCCCACATGTACGGCATGGCCGTGGAATTCCTTTTTGGCTTCTGCAACGGCTGTCACCTGTTCTTCCTCACGCGTCTGCCGTCGCCTGCCATCATTGCGAAGGCTTTTGCCGAGGTCAAGCCCGCCCTCATCGTCACCGTGCCTCTCATCATCGAGAAGATTATCCGCAAAAGGGTGTTCCCCAAGATCCAGAACAACCGTGTCCGCCTGCTGCTGGCCATGCCGGTAGTGTCGAAGAAGGTGAAGGAGAAAATATGCTCGGAGGTCTATCAGGCCTTCGGCGGCCGTGCCTACGAGGTCATCGTCGGCGGCGCTGCCCTGTCGAAGGAGGTGGAGCAGTTCCTCCTCGGCATCGGCTTCCCTGTCACCGTGGGCTACGGCACCACTGAGTGTGCACCCCTCATCTCCTATTGCGACCACAAGGAGTTTGTGGGGGGCTGCTGCGGCAAGCCCGTTGACCGCATGGAGGTGCGCATCCTCTCTGCCGACCCGGAGCACGTGCCCGGCGAGATTGTCACCCGTGGCACCAATGTCATGCTGGGCTACTACAAGAACGACGAGGCCACCCGCGAGGTTCTTGACGCCGACGGCTGGTACCACACCGGCGACCTCGGCACCATGTCGTCCAGTAACCATATCTTTATCCGCGGGCGCATGAAGAATATGCTCCTCGGCTCCAACGGGCAGAATGTCTATCCCGAGGAGATAGAGGACAAGCTCAACTCCATGGCCATGGTCTCCGAGAGCGTCGTCATCCAGCGTGGCGACAAGCTCATCGCCCTTGTCCATCCCGACAAGGACGAGGTGGTCAGCTTCAGCCGCGACGAGCTGGTGGAGATTATGGAGCAGAACCGTATAGAGCTGAACCAGCTGCTACCTGCCTATAGCCGCCTTGCCGGCATTGAGCTGCACGACGAGGAGTTTCAGAAGACGCCTAAGAAAAGCATCAAGCGATACCTCTACCAAAACTATTAATTCTTTCCTTCCAATATGCAACAGATACCAAGCTTCAACGCACTCATAGAGAAAACCATCCTTGACAACTGGGACCGTGACGCGCTCACAGATTTCCAGGGTCAGACGTTGCAGTATCATGACGTGGCCCGAAAGATAGAGAAGGTGCATATCCTCTTCGAGAACAGCGGCGTCACGCGGGGTGACAAGATAGCGCTCTGCGGCCGCAACTCCTCGCAGTGGGCGGTGGCTTTCCTCGCCACCCTTACATACGGAGCTATTGCCGTGCCCATCCTCCATGAGTTCAATGCCGAGCAGATCCATAACATCGTCAACCACTCCGAGGCCAAGCTCCTCTTCGTGGGCGACCATGTGGCCACCCTCATCGACCCGCTGAAGATGCCGGGCTTGGAGGGTATCATCAACAATCCTGACTACTCGCTCATGGTCTCGCGCACCGACAAGCTCACCTACGCCCGCGAGCACCTCAACGAGCTCTACGGCAAGCGCTTCCCCAAGTACTTCCGCAAGGAGCACGTCAGCTACTACAAGGAGCAGTCGCCCGACGAGCTGGCGCTCATCAACTATACCAGTGGCACTACCGGCTTCTCCAAGGGTGTCATGCTGCCCTACCGCGCCCTGTGGTCGAACTACGACTTCGCCTGCCACGTGCTTGGCGAAACCATCAAGGTAGGCGACTCCATCATCTCCATGCTTCCCATGGCCCACATGTACGGCATGGCCTTTGAGTTCATATTCGAGTTCCTCCACGGCTGTCACGTGTTCTACCTGAACCGTGTGCCCTCGCCAGCCATCATCGCGAAGGCGCTGGCTGAGATACGGCCCGTCATCGTCATCGCCGTGCCGCTCATCATCGAGAAGATTATCCGCAAAAAGGTGTTCCCCAAGATCCAGAACAACCGTATGCGCCTGCTCATGCAGATGCCTGTCATCTCGAAGAAGGTGCGCCAGATGGTCTGCGACGAGGTGCTGAAGGCTTTCGGCGGCAAGATGTACGAGGTCATCATCGGCGGCGCTGCCCTGAACCAGGAAGTGGAGCATTTCCTCAAGAAGATAGAGTTCCCCTATACCGTGGGCTACGGCGCCACGGAGTGCGCACCCATCATCTGCTACAGCGACTGGCACACTTTCGCCCCCGGCTCCTGCGGCCGTGCCGTCAAGCACATGGAAGTGAAGATCGACTCGTCCGACCCGCAGCACGTGCCCGGCGAGATCCTGACACGCGGCCTGAACGTCATGCTGGGCTACTACAAGGACCCGGAATCCACCGCCAAGACCATCGACCGCGATGGCTGGTATCACACCGGCGACCTCGGCACGATGGACGCACGCGGCAATGTCTTCATCAACGGACGCATCAAGAACATGCTACTCGGCCCCAGCGGACAGAACATCTATCCCGAGGAGATAGAGGACAAGCTCAACTCCATGACGATGGTTGTAGAGAGCATCGTCGTGCAGCGCGACAACAAGCTCGTCGCTCTCGTCTATCCCGACCTCGAGGAGGCCAAGAACATGAAGTTCTCAGAGGCCGACCTCAAGGGCATTATGGAACAGAACCGTAACGGCCTGAACCAGGTGCTGCCTGCCTACGAGAAAATCACGGAAATCGAAATACGTCATCAGGAGTTTGAGAAGACACCGAAGAAGAGTATCAAGCGATACCTTTACCAATAAACGTTGAACGTTGAACGACAACGGATTTGGGAAACGAATTCCCGTAATTCCTCATTATATTTTGGGGGCAATTACGGCAATTCGTTTCCCAATTTTTCCTCCGTTTTCTTCTCCTCAGTCTCCGTCGGGTCCTGTGGCGGCGGCGACTGAATGACGATGATGGTGCGGGTCATGGTCTCCGTCTTGATGACGATGTCGCCCGTTCGCTCCTCCTTGCCGGTGTTCTTCTGAATGGTGGCGGTGAAGGCACCGTCGCCGTCGCCCGATGCGGGCTCTGCAGAGATCCAGGGAACGGAGGTGGTGACCGTCCATGGCTTGTTCGACCCCACGTCGATGGAGGCCGTAGTCATGGCATGGCTCACCGACACGCGTTGCGTGTTGCCACGGTTCGACGCCTGGGGCTCATGTACCGTCAGACGGTACACGCGGTTGCTCTTCGTACCCTCGGTGAGCCCGTACTGTCTGAAGTCGATGACCAGCGGGTCGTAGCCGCGCTTGTAGAGCGTGAGGCGCCGGGTGCCCTGCGTGGCGTAAGCCCACAGCTCCGCTCCGCGCCGTGTCACGTCGAAGGCGCCGGAGATGCTGTCGAGCTCTGCACCCTGAATCTTCACAATGGCGCACAGCTCATTATCCCAGTCGGTCTTCCGGTCGCTGCTCACAATGATCTCGTTCGCTATCTCTAAGCTCTTCACCCTCAGCTGTTGTGCGCTGCATACCGCCGGCAACAACAGAGTCACCGCTATCATCCACGTCTTCATTCTTTCGTCCATTTTCACTCCCATTATTATCTTCCACAACTTGCGAAAGTTGTATTTCAATGGGGCAAAGGTACGAAAAAGTGAGCGAAATGCAAAAGGAAAACTTGTTTTTCTTCATTTCCGAACGAAAGTACCTCCCCTTCTCCCCAACTTCTTCGCGCGCGCGTAATAATGGATTAATCCAAAAACATCCCACCCATCCTACCCATCCTACACCTAAGCGGGTGTAAGAAGTGTAGGATGGGTGGGATATTTTCGTGTTTCCCTATAATACGCGCGTACGCGCGAGAAACGGACAAATTGTTGTATCGTGATCTCAGACTATGGTGTCCGTGTCTGTAACATCGCTTTTGCATCATAAACCAGTGCTTTAGCACCGTAAACCAGTGGTTTAGCGTCGTAAACCAGTGGTTTGGAATCGTAAACCAGTGGTTT
>ONKY01000044.1 GCA_900318585.1 uncultured Prevotellaceae bacterium | reverse complement strand
GACACCAGATCTGCCGATGATAAGGCAAAAGTCAAGAGCGAAATTGACGCTGCGCTGACTGATGCGTACATCCTGACAGAGAACGGTCCCTACGGTGGACAACAATTCGACGTCGGAACGAACTACGGTGCCATTGAGGCATGGTGCTCCCTGTCGTCTGATGACCGCAATCATTTCGATTATAATTATGATGCCTTAGACCTGCTGGTCAACTCTGACTATTTGGCAGTCAATACGAATGTGACATCATCGCCAGACCATAACACTACAGTGGCTGCTTACCGTGCACCCTATACCGATGAGGTGAAGGTGGAGTATCAGGCTGTGTATGTAGACGATGAAACCAAAACTATTCATTATAACGATGGTACTACAAAACAATTCACGAAAGATGCTACCATCTCGAATACGGATTACGAAAATATCCGTAACGACAAAAAACATTATACCCATGTCACGACGAAGCAAAACGACGAGACAGTATATATCACCAACAGTAACTTTATCTACCTTGGTGTTCCATACGGCATCGGACAGGTGGTTGACGAGGATGTCTACAATGCTAATAAGAGTAGTGTGGAGCCTGTAACAATAGCTAATTCCGGTGAGTGGTATTATTGCTACGAAAACTATAATGGTGGTAGTCAGAAAGGTACTTGCATCGACAAGGGCACGTATGGTAGCCTGACCAACGACCAGCAGTATTTCATCATTCAGGGTAAGGAACCAACTGAGACTACCACGCTTTACGTCAGCCGTGAGTCGAATGCCTACGACGTGATGAAGGAGAAGATCATCACCGTGGTCTATCAGTACACCTACAACGAAGACGAGGACGACGGCAGTGTGAAGAAGACCAACGAGCTCCACGTCATCAACATCCACCTGGAGTTGGAGAGCGGTGCGCCCATCATTGGTCATCTCCAGGATCCTCCCACCGTACTGCCGGGCAACGCCGTCGGTCTGAGCCGTCCGGATGTGAACCCGGGCCTCTACGAGGTGCTCAACAGCGGCTGGGAACTGTACGCTACGCCTGATGATGCCACCAACCATCGCAACGGTGTGCCGTTTGAGAACAACAACACGCCGGTCTACTGGTATCAGAACCAGAAGAACTGGGTGGCCTTCTACTCCAGAACCTGGTTAGGTAAGACCTATTCGAACTCTGTGCCGCTCTCCGTGGCCAACTACCACGACCTCGACAAGATTATGCAGGACAAGGAGCACCACATGTATGTGGATCGTTCCGACGTGGATCGCGACTGTAAAATCTATATCGACGACCGTGAGTGCAAGTCTGACGAAACGAAGAGCGAGCTCGACCTGCTGAAGGATTTCTTCGACCTGAGCGTGCTCAGCAGTTCGCCCGCTGTGGGCACTACGCTCGCTGGTCACTCGCTGCTCGGCAGCCATGTCCGGGCCGGCCGCAACCTGGAGTTCTTCCTCAGCAGCAATGTCAGTCCGAAGGCCTACACGGTGTCCAGTGGTTCACCCACTGGAACTGGATGGACGCCCATCGGCGACACCAGCTCATGCTTCGAAGGCACGCTCCACGGCGACGGCTATTCCATCAGCGGACTCAGCAACTCACTGTTTGGCCACCTTTGCGGCGAGGTCTATAACCTCGGCGTCACCGGCTCGTTCACCGGTGCAGGTATCGCTGAGGAGGGTTCCGGTTATGTTGAGAACTGCTGGATTAAAACCACTGGAACACCCGACAAGAGTGTAGGAACGCCGCACTATGCCGTGTTTGCTAATCCAAGTAGAGGAGCAGGTGACGAAAGAGGACCCATTCAGGTGGAGAACTGCTACTATCCTCAGAGCAATGACTACCAGACGCCGCCTGCCACGGGCTATACGCACGGCGCGGCCCGCCAGATGCCCGACAAGGACTTCTACAACGGTGAGGTGGCCTACAACCTGAACGGCTTCTACCTGCACAAGCGTTACTATGACCACACAGTGCTCAGTGGTTCACCCACTGAGTATAAGTTCCTGCAGCCCAACGCAGATGGTTCGTTACCCGATGATATGGCCACAGGCTCTTATCCCCAAAATTATGCCCTCTATCAGCCTGACATCAAAGTGGCTGAAGGAGAGACGGTGCCCTATATGGGTTACGTGGAGAACCGCTTCTACGACGGCGACTACCGCTATGCCGGCGGCAGCATCCCTGAGAGTTCTGACATCCGCATGAGAACAGTCACCACCACCGAGGGTACAGGCGAATCCGCTGTGGAGAAGACCGACATCTTCTACGCGCCCATCTGGCCTGATGACTATATCTTCTTCGGTCAGGCTCTGACATACGGTCACGTCGGCAACCGTGTGCATCAGAATTATCCGTCGCACATCAACAAGAGCAACGAGCGCATCCAGACTTCGCAGGATGGCAACCGCGTCTACCGTGCACCGGCCTACTTCCGCTCGAAGCACATGGATGTGGCCCACTTCAACCCGTATGCCGTCTTTGCAGATGCCCATCATGATGATCCTTCTATCATAGCGTATAAGGGCATGACGGCCATCGACTTTACGGGTGGCAATGGTGACGTGACTGGTAGTGCTGACGACTATAAGGAAGGCTGGGCCAAGGAAACTTATAATGTAAATAATGAAGGAAATGATATTGAACACTTCTTCCTGCCGTTGCTCGACGATGACGGAATCACCGATTTCCAGAACCACGAGCTGACCCGCAACCTGCTGGTATACACCAAGGCTGGCACAAAGACCGACGACGTGGTGAGTGCAAGTACTGCATTGGCCGACCTTGCTTATCAGGAGACGGACGCCACCTACCACACCGTTGACCAGTCGGATGATCCTTGGACCAAAAACGTGAAGGGGCACTGGGTACAGCTCACAGATGCTGGATACATGGCTCAGCGCGACCACTTCCTGGTGGACAAGGAGGACTTCAACTGCCCGATACTTTATACCTTCAGCAGCGACAAGCGTATGTGGTACCAGCGTGACCCGCGCGATATGAGGTATGTAGACCGGACAAAGGGCTGGGAGGCCATCAGCCTGCCGTTCCAGGCCGAGGTCGTCACCACGCCCGACAAGGGTGAGCTGACCCACTTCTATCAGGGCAGCACCACCGGCCACGAGTACTGGCTGCGTGAGTTCAATGGTAACTTGCAGCAGAAGAAGGATGCCAACAGCCAACCCGTGGAAGGTGTCTATACTGCCGACTTCAACCCGCTGGCCGCCGGTATGAACAGGAAGGAATACACCAACACCTTCCTCTGGGACTATTACTACAGTAAGGACAGCTATCAGGACAAGAACACCGACCAGTATCAGCAACAGTATTACAGCGAGGATTATCTGCGTAGAAAGTATCCTGTTTCTGACTATCCGTATCCGCTGGTTGGCAGCCCCTATATCGTAGGCTTCCCAGGTGCTACCTATTATGAGTTCGACCTCAGCGGCACGTGGGAACCGAAGAACCGCTACCAGAACGGTGAGATAGAGAGTAAGGGCAAGCAGGCCATCACCTTCGCCTCGGCACCGGGCGTCGCCATCGGTATGAGCGACGGTGAGCTACAGGGCGTGGCCAAGAGCAATTACACCTTCACGCCCACCTATCTGAACGATCCTGAGGTGGCAGCTGGCACGGATGTGTACCTGCTCGACGCCGAGGGTGCCAGCTTCAAGAAGACGGCTGCCGCCGATGTGAAGATCACCGCCTTCCGTCCGTACTTCACGGCTCCGACGGGAACGAACCCCGCCCGCCAGACACGTGGCGTGGAGCAGATTGTGTTCAGTCAGTCGAACAACCAGTTCGGCGTGGAGGAGCATGGCGACCCGTCGCAGGGTGAGCTCAACGGCGGTCTGAGGGCATACGCCAAGAAGCATAAGATTGTGGTGGAGTCCAGCCTCCACCTGCCCGTCGAGGTGCGCATCGTCAACACTGCCGGCATCACCGTCAACACGTTCACCCTCGAGTCGGGCGAGAGCGTCGAGACCCGTGTCAACAACAGTGGTGTCTACATCGTCCATTCTGCTGACGGACAGTACACGAAGAAACTTTCAGTGAGATAGTGAGAGGTGAGAAGTGAGAAATAATGAGTAAATATAATAAGTATATAATAAGAATCAATAAAAAATAGACGATTATGGAAAAGACAATGAAAAAACTGTTAGGCATCGCCCTGCTGACCATGGTCAGCTTAGGTGCCTATGCTGATGATGAGCCGACCGCTCAGAGTAGTACAGTGACAGTCGATGTCAATCAATTCGTAGGCGGAACTGTTGACGTTTCGTCGCAGACCCCGGGGGCTGAAAGCGACGATGTGAATGTCACCATTACCGTAAAGCCAGCCACGGACTATTATATCGCCAAGGGCGATGTGGTTGTCGTGCTGACAAGGGCAGGAGTCCGTAAGGCCAATGAGAATGTTGAAAACCCGAAGATTGCAGAGCCTTTGGTGCTCACGGGCGACGACCCTGAAGACCTCACCGCAGTTCGCACCTACACCTTTACCGTTCCCCAGGGCTTTGGCGCACTGGTCTACAAGGCCAACTTCCATCCTGTCGTCACCTCGGGAACCATCGGTGAGAAAGAGGAAAGCGTGAACTGGGAATTCACTCGGTCAAGCGTTACCGTGGGCGAGGGCGAAGAAGCACAGACAGTTGACGTGCTGACGCTGACCTTCGATGGTGCCGCAGCCATCCCCGCCATTGCCGAGGGCGCTTCTGCTCCCTGGGAGATGCTGAAAGCAAAGGTGACTAACGTCGTCATTGGCAAGGGCATCACGGCCATCGGTGCCAACCTGTTCAAGGACTTCGCCAGCCTGAAGAGCATTGAGATTCAGAACGACGAGCAGGTCATTGCATTGGGCGAGGGCGCTATTCCTGCCAATGAAGGCCAGACCGTAACCATCGACGTGCCTGGAAATCTCTACAACGAGTATAAGGTGACCGAGGGCTGGAAAACACTGACCATCGACAGCAAGAACGCAGTCCTGATGACTGGCGTGGAGTTTGGAACCGCAAACAACTACGACACCTATGCCAGTGCCGTTGCCGTGAAGGTGCCTTCCGTGCTGAATGCCCTTCTTGTTACCGATATTGATAACAACACCCTCGTTGTCGAAAAGGTGAAGGACGGTATCATCCCTGCTGGCGAGGCCGTGCTGCTGCTCAGCAAGGAGCAGAAGGGCGACGACTTCCGTACTTCCCTGGCCCCGGCTCCTGCCGCAGCCAAATCCAAGGAGAATGTTCCCACTCAGAACTTGCTGAAGGTAGCCCCCGAGGGCGGCAAGGAAGTGAAAGTCGGTGAGGTCTATCTGCTCTACAACGACGTGTTCTACTTCTCTCAGACCTGCACCATTGCCGAGGGTGGCATCTATCTCACCATCCCCGAGCCGAAGCCGGACAACCAGCCCACCAAGGCCCGTCTGTCCTATGCCCTTCGTATCGGTGACGCCGCTGCCGGCACCACTGGCATCTCCACTGTCAGTACTTCTGTCGCTGCTCCCGTCTGGTACGGCATCGACGGTCGCCGCCACGAAGGCAAGCCCACCCGCAAGGGCATCTACATCATACGTGGGAAAAAGGTCGTGATTAAGTGAGAATAAAGCAGAACTTGTTCATGCTTTATCGAACGTAAACGAGCTCGAGCAAAGCTCAAGGTCGTGATTAAGTGAGCATAAAGCAGAACTAAAGTATAAGGGCTGGCCTCCACTGCGGAGCGCCAGCCCTTACTATTTGCAAAAAGCCATTCTGCTTCTTAATGGTCTGATTCTGTTATTCTGACGATGTTCAGCGAATAGGCAGGAACGTCGAGCAGCACACTGCCGTCCTCAGGCGAG
>ONKY01000131.1 GCA_900318585.1 uncultured Prevotellaceae bacterium | reverse complement strand
CACCATTCTTCCCTAATTTGCTTTTTGATCCAAATTGAACTTCCTCGTTCCTCCCCGTCTTGCCTTTATTTCAGGCCGAATTGCGTTCGCTCGGCCTAAAAGGACGCTCTGCTTGCAAAGAATTTCCAAAATCCGTTGCTCTTTACAACCTTTTTTCGTCGCTCGAAACTTGTTTCGAGTCCTTTGCACTCGGAAATGCAAAAGAAAAGTTTTCTTTCCTTTTGCATTTAACTCGTTTTTTTGTAACTTTGCAGCAGAAAAAGCAAAATACGATGATAAAGAATCTTTATTTGACAATCATGCTGTTCGCAGCGGCCACTGTAGTAGATGCACAGGGGTTCGACAACTTGCCTGACCCTATAGAGGACGTGAACAAGGTAGTGGACAATACTCCCGACTCCATAGCCAAGGCGCTGACGGCACGCCCTGCACCAGGCTCTACCCGCAGAGCTCTCCCCAACTCGGGGGAAGCGGGAGGGGGGTACAGCCCCGTGCTCTTCCTCGTGGGCAACTCCACCATGCGCAACGGCACGTTAGGCAACGGCAACAACGGCCAGTGGGGATGGGGATATTTCTTCCAGCAGTATTTCGACGCAAACATGATTTCTGTCGAAAACCAAGCCTTGGGCGGTATGTCTACACGTACCTTTTATACCGACCTCTGGCCCACCATCCGTCAGGCTCTGAAGAAGGGCGATTGGGTTGTCGTCAGCATCGGCCATAATGACAACGGCGAGTTCTTCGACCAGCGTCGGGCTCGTGCCGTCATCCCCGGCGTTGACATGGACACCTGCTACATCGGCTTCAACCAGCGCACGCAGCGGCAGGACACCGTCTACAGTTACGGTCACTACCTGCGTTGCTACATCAAGGATATTCGTGCTGCCGGTGCCAATCCGATCCTCATGTCGCTGACTCCGCGCGACGCCTACGATGAGAAAGGAAGAATTGTGCGCAAGCCCCAGACGGAATGGGCTGCCTACATTGCCGCCGTCGATGGAGTACCCTTCGTTGACTTGAACGAAATCAGCGGGCAGAAACTCGACCGCATGAGCCCGTGGAAAGAGAAATACCACTTCTTTGGCGACCATATCCACACCTCGAAATTCGGCGCCGAAATGAACGCGCGCAGCGCAGCCGAGGGAATATTCTACAGCCAGAACCCGCAGTTAGAGCCACTGAAGGCGATGATGCAGAACGTGACGCCTCACAGCTGGAAGGTTGACCGCAGCAACGGCAAACCCGTCGTATTCTTTACCGGCGACTCCACCGTGCGCAACAAGGACCGCGACGAGGACGGTATGTGGGGATGGGCATCGCAGGCTCAGACGGTGTTCGACGAGACGAAAATCAACCTTGTCAACGCTGCCCACGCCGGACGCTCCACGCGTACCTTCATTAACGAGGGAAAGTGGGAGGCCGTCTACAACTCACTGCAACCCGGCGATTTTGTTACCATTGAGTTCGGACACAACGACATCTGCCCGATTACCGACCAGAAGGCACGCGGCGTGATACCCGGTGCGAGGGACACCTGCCACGTCTATCAGATGGACGACGGCAGCTATCAGGTGGTCTACAGCTTCGGTTGGTACCTGAAGAAGATGATTGATGATGTGCGCGAGAAGGGTGCCACGCCTATCCTCGTTTCGCTGACGCCACGCAATGAGTGGCCCGGCGGCAAGATCGAGCGACGCGATGACAGTTACGGAAAGTGGTTCCGCGAAGTAGTGGAAGAGACAGGAGTGGAATTTATTGACCTGCACAACCTTTCCGCCGACTTCCTTGACAAGAAGTTCGCCGTGAAGAGCCTGCCTGCCGACAAGGAGAAGGCAAAAGCAAAGATAGGCGAGCTGAAGAAAAAGGCGGGCAAATACTTCAAACAGGATCACACCCACTCCTCGAAGCTCGGTGCACAGATGAATGCCCAGAACTTCGCTCGCGGGCTGAAGCAGGCAAAGAGTGAACTGGCCAAATACCTGAAAAAGAAATAGAATCGCAAAACCACCGTTTTACGATTCTATTGCGGCGCTTTAGGATTCTATTCCGCCATATTGAAGTATTCTTCCAGTTCTTTTGTGGCACTACCGTCATGGTTGGGCAGATCCTTGATGATGTGTCCTTTCTCTAACAGCAGGATGCGCGAAGAAATCTCTGAGACAAAACTCAGGTTATGGCTGGAGATGATGACGGTGGTGCCAAGCTGTTCGTTCATCTGACGGATGAGCTTTGCTACGGTAATCTGTGACGAGGGGTCGAGGTAGTTGAACGGCTCGTCAAGTATCAGCACCTTGGGATTGACAATCATGGCTCCGATGATGCCCGTCTTCTGGCGATTACCCTCGGAGAACTGGCGCAGGTATTTCTTCGTTCCCAGTATCTCGTCGTGCATCAGTGCCTGATAATGCTCCAACCGACTGTCGAGCGTGTCTTTTTCAATGCCATAGACACGGGCAATGAAGCCGAAATACTCCTCTGGCGTATAAAAGTCGATGAGGAAACGGCCATCGATAAACGAGCCCGTGAATTCCTTCCAAGTCGCATCTTCGTTTACGCGCTTGCCGTCGGTCTCAACATAGCCTTCTGTAGCCTCTATGAGGTCCAGTATAAGGCGCATCAGCGTGGTCTTGCCAGCACCGTTGTTGCCTACCAATCCTACCAACTCACCCGAGCCGATGGTCAATTCAGGAATATCGAGTACGGTGTTCTTGCCGTACTGCTTAACGAGGTTTTGTATCTTGATTTCCATAATAATTATCAATTATCCATTCATTTACTGTCTGTACCTTTCAAAGTTCTTATATCTGTTCTGTTCATACTTCCGGGTTATCCAGCCGATGACCACATGATGCAGGGCAAAGCCCAAAATGCCCGCTGCAGCCAGCACAATCAGGGCAGTGGTCAGGGGCAGCAGACTCAGACAAGCGCAATAGGCGGCCAGCGGAATAATGACCGCTAAGCCATAGAGGTTGATGGCCAGCGACGCTCCCTGATAGTTGAAAAAAGCTGACTGGAACATCTCTATCCTCGATGATATCAGAGCGGTGGGCATCAGTGTCAGGTTTGCCAATCCCGCCGTGAACAGCCAGGTGACAGGCAGCAGCCAAGGCGACAGGTCGGCAATCCATACGAGTGGCAGCACCAGCAGGGTGGGGAGGATATTGAGCAGGGAGAAAAACCAGAACTTGTTCTTCAGAATGGTACGGATGTCCACGGGCTTTGTCCACAGACCGTCGAAATAATTGCCTTCGATGCCGAACACCCACTGACCTAACATCATAGAGGGGGCAAAGATGGCAAACATCAGCATCATGTAGAACGTAAAGTTCTGCTCCAAGTTAACCTGTGTATAGCTGTTGAACACAAAAATGAGAGGCAGGACGAGCACACCTACACGCAGCCGTTTGGAGCGCATCACGCCTATATACTCCATCGAGAACAGCGACGTGGAGCCTGTCAGGAACAGCCTGTCTACCTTAGCCTGTGACTCGTCATAACGGTGCAACTCGCACAGATAGTTGTAGAATACGGCTACCGCTCCAAAGCCGAGCAGGAAGAATCCCACGATATGGACGCCCCACGGCAGAATGAAGGCAAGGAGTGAATACACGAAGGCAAAAAGTGCCCATACAGCCATTGCCACCAGTACAGGCCATTTGTTTGTCCAGCCTTTTGCTCTGCGCAGTGCCGTAATAGCCACACCGCCCACCATCGATACTGTCAACAACAGCAGGAACGACGGCAGTATGGCGGTCCACTTCAGAAACACCAGACAGAAAGGCAGCAGGAGAATGGGAATGACCCAGTTCCAGAAATTCACAAGGTTAGTGACAAGCAGGAAACGGTTCCATATACGCTCAGGAATAGGCTTGCTCTTCAAATAGTGATCCATGACCGTCTCGTCGTGCTTCATCAGCAGCTTGTGCAGAAAGTCCGGAATGATGATGCAGGCAGCCATGAAGGGCACTATGCTTTCTGCCCCTTCGGCTCCAATATCCTCATACGTCGCAAAAGTGATAATCACACTGATTATCATAAACAGCGCAAAGAAATAAGCTTGGCCGAAGAAACGCCCCCACTTGAAGTTCCTGCGCTTCTGGTCGGCCCAGAGTTTAATGAGTAGCTTTAGCATATAGTTTATAATTGATTTGGCAAAGGTAAGCATTATTTTTCTGAATGAAAAGAAAATCACGCTTTTTCTTTGTTTTGTGCTCGACTTTTCGTAACTTTGCAGCGAAATGATAGACAGAGCGACAGTAGACAAGATACTGGATGCCGCGCAGATTGTTGACGTGGTGAGTGAGTTCGTGACACTCCGCAAGAGCGGTATGAACTACAAGGGTCTGTGTCCGTTTCACGATGACAGGAACCCGTCGTTCATGGTGTCGCCAGCGAAGAACATCTGCCACTGTTTCGTATGCGGCAAGGGCGGCACGCCGGCAGGCTTCCTGATGGAGCATGAGCAGATGACCTATCCCGAAGCCCTTCGCTGGCTGGCGAAAAAATACAACATAGAAATCGTAGAAAAGGAGCTGACCGACGAGGAGCGTGCCCAGCAGAACGAACGGGAGTCGCTGTTCATCGTCAACGAATGGGCACGCGACTGGTTCCATGATATCTTAAAGAACGATCCTGACGGCCAAGCCATCGGCAAGCAGTATTTTCGCAGCCGAGGCATCCGTGATGACATTATCGAGAAGTTCCAATTAGGCTACGCACCGCAGAAGCGTGATGCCCTTGCTACGGCAGCGCAGAGAGCTGGCTACAAGGCGGAGTATTTGGTGAAGACGGGGCTGTGCATAGAGAATGAGCGGGGCATGTATGACCGCTATTCAGGACGCGCCATTTTCCCGTGGCTGAACGTCAGCGGCAAGGTGGTGGCCTTCGGCGGACGTGTACTTGACTCAAGGACGAAGGGTGTGGCCCAGAAATATGTCAACTCCCCTGACTCGGAGATCTACCACAAGGAGCGGGAGCTTTACGGCATCTACCAAGCCAAGAAAGCCATCGTCAAGGAAGACCGCGTATTCATGGTGGAAGGCTATACCGACGTCATCGCCATGCACCAAGCCGGCATTGAGAACGTGGTGGCCAACTCTGGAACAGCGCTCACCATACACCAAATCAAGCTGCTGCGACGCTTCACGCAGAACATCACCTTCCTCTACGACGGCGACGACGCAGGCATCCACGCCGCTATGCGTGGCACGAACATGATACTGGAGGAGGGTATGAACCTGAAGGTGCTACTACTGCCCGACGGTGATGACCCTGACTCCTTCGCCCGCAAGCACAGCACGGAGGAACTGAAACGCTATATTGAGACGGAACAGCAGGACTTCATCTCGTTCATGACAAAACAAACGGTGGAAGGCGTGAGCGACCCCGTGAAACGAAGCGAAGGCATCAGTGCCATCGTACAAAGCATCTCTGTCATTCCCAACCCCATCCTGCGCTCCACCTACCTGAGTGACCTCTCCATGCGCCTCGGCATGAAGGAGCAGACGCTGCTCAACACTATGAATCAGTTTATCCGTAAGAACATTGAGGAGAAGCGGAAGGAGAAAGAGAGGGAGCAAGCGGCGGAGAGAATGGAGAACGGAGAGGTGAGAGGTGAGAACGAACAAGTTCGAACACTCAATTCTACGTCCTCACCTTTAAGTTCTTTACAAGACCTCCACGAAAGGCCACAGGTAAGCGCACCAGCGGGAATGTCGCCTGAACACCCACAGAGCGCAAGAAAGCAAACAAGTTTGAGCGCTCAGTTTTCAGTTCTCGAGACCTTACTCATCCGCGAAGTCATCCGTCATGGCGAGGAGATTATCTACAACAACATTGAGACTAACGACGGACAGGCTATCAGCCTCAGCGTGGCACAATACATAGAGTTCGACATGGGGCAGGACAACCTGTTGTTCAGTGAGCCGCTCTACAACCAGATACTGGCAGAGGCCACTGCCCACTGCGGCGAACAGGGTTTCAAGGCGGAACAATATTTCACCAATCATCCTGACATTGAAGTGAGCCGCTTGGCTACAAGTTTGGCTGTTGACCGTCACCAGTTAGGCGGGCGCTTCATGATGCAACCCAGTGAAGGGAGTCTGCGCCAGCGCGTGGTTCACCTGATGATGGACTATCGGATGGAACTTATGAGCCAGCGTCTGAAGGAGATACAGACAGCCATACGGCAAGCCTCCAACGATATGGAACACGTGATGCAACTGATGAAGGAATACAAGGAAACACAGGAGTTGCGCGATGCATTGGCCAAACGGCTGGGTAGAGACGTGGTGAGTTGAGAGATTGAGGCAAAGAGAAATCGAGAAATAGAGAGTTGAAGGGTTAGAGATGCACGGATTGATCATAGGACTGTTTATCGTCTACGTAATTATTGCTGTGGTGATGATTATCCACGTCGTGATGGATAATCGCCAGCCGGCAAAGACGATGGCATGGGCATTGGTCATCTTGTTTATCCCGGTGGTGGGCATCGTATTCTACCTGTTCTTCGGTATTAACACCCGTAAGGAACGATTAGTGAGCCAACGTTCGCTTGACCAGTTGTCGAAACGATCTATGCTACAGTTTGTAGAACAACAGAACCTGCGGCTGCCCGAACAGCACAAGCCTCTCATCGACCTTTTCATCAACGAAAACTTCTCGCTACCTTTCAAGGTAGGCTCTATTGACGTCTATACTGACGGCTACCAGTTCTTCCCCGTTTTGCTGCGTGAGATTGCCAACGCCCATAGCCACATCCACATCGACATGTATATCTTTGAGGATGATGCCCTGGGTATGCTCATCAGCGACGCCCTCATCCAGAAAGCCCGCGAAGGAGTGGAGGTGAGAGTCATTTTCGACGATGTGGGCTGCTGGAACGTCAGCCACCGTTTCTTTGAAAGGATGAGAGAAGAGGGCATCGAGGTAGTGCCGTTCCTACCCGTCCGCTTCCCCTCATTCACGTCAAAGGTGAATTATCGTAACCACCGCAAGCTGATTATTATTGACGGACTTGTAGGCTTCATTGGCGGCATGAACATCGCCCTGAGGTATGTAAAGGGCGTGAAGAAGAAGAAACAAGACTGCATCTTGCCATGGCGCGACACCATGCTCCGCGTGACGGGCGGCGGTGTTTATTCCCTTCAGCGCGCATTCCTCATCGACTGGTACTTCGTAGACCGTACACTACTCTCCGACCGCAAGTATTATCCGAGCCCCTCTCTATCTCCCCCGAGGGGGAGAACTGCTGCGCTGGAAGCCTCCCCTACGGGGGGAAGTTTAGAGGGGGCTCTATTCCAGACCGTTACCAGCGGTCCCGTCACCCCATACCCAGAGATTATGCAGGGCTACGTCCACGCTATCCTCGGCGCACGCTACTATGTCTATATCGAGACGCCCTACTTTCTACCCACTGAACCGGTGCTCTTCGCCCTGAAGACGGCGGCAGCGGCAGGCATTGACGTACGGTTGCTCGTTCCTGGTGGTAGCGATGCCTGGTTTGCCGACTGGGCTTCACGCTCTTATCTGCGTGAAGCTGTTAAGGCAGGCATCCGCGTCAGTCTCTATACCAGCGGGTTCCTCCATTCCAAACTCATGCTTTGTGATGACAGCATCTGCACCTGCGGTTCCACGAACGTAGACTTCCGCTCGTTCGAGAACAACTTCGAGGCAAATGCCTTCATCTACAGTACTGACGTGACGCTCCGCTTAAAGGAGACCTTCCTTGCCGACGAGTCACAATCCGTATTGCTCAGCGACCTGCCCAAGCGCATTCATCCGAAATTCCATATCCGCTTGTGCGAGAGTATCATTCGCCTACTCGCACCGCTCATGTGACTACTGATAGTATTTAGCATCATCCTCCGTAAAGCAGCAGACGATGATGTCGCCCTTATAACCCTTTTGCCGGTGTTCCGTCAGCACGCGCTTAGCAATGCGGGCAGCCTCATCCTTGGGGAATCCGTAGACTCCAGTACTGATGCAGGAGAAAGCAATGCTCTCTAAGCCATTCTCCTCGGCTATCTGCATAGCCGTCTCGTAGCAAGAAGCCAGCAGTTCCCGCTCATGGTTGTTGCCGCCATACCATATCGGCCCGACCGTGTGAATTACCTTCTTGCAGGGCAGCAGATAGCCGTCAGTCATCTTGCTCTGCCCCGTCTCGCAGCCGCCCAGCGTCATGCACTCCTCCAACAACTGTCTTCCTGCTGCCCGATGAATAGCGCCATCCACGCCTCCACCGCCCAACAGCGTCCTGTTCGCTGCATTCACTATCGCATCGACCTTTAGCTTTGTGATGTCGCCCACCACAATCCTGATTCCATCCATAATGCTTCTTTTATAGTCTTTACTTCTTCACTACGAACTTGCAAGTAGCTTGGCGGCGGTTGCTGTCAGCTGCAGTGGCAATATAGACACCTGCGGGCAGGTGAGCCATACTTATGCTTGTCGTTCCAGAACTAAGAGTTACATCATGGGAGTCCACCGTCTGGCCAGCCATATTAATGATGCTGACGCGTAGGTCGCTTGTGTTGTCCGCACTGCTGCTCATGACGAGATTGTCATCCATATAACGGAGGCTGAGCGTGCCATTGGCTGCAAGGTCGGTAATACCGACGGGCACAGGCTGTTCTACGCTAACGGAGTAGGACGAGAAGATGTTGGCCTTGGCAATCGTTGGCACATTCATGACATAGACCTCATTGCTGCCGTCAGGATAACGGCCCACGGTCTGGTCGGATTTGTGGGCAGGATAGACGAGGCGGTCGGTCCACGACTCGTCGGCAGCCATGAGTTGTAGTTCGTCGCCGTCAGCGTCAATCTTGAATGAGGCGTGGAGCTGCGAAAGGGGACTCTCCTTATCACACCAGATAACGAGGTGTCCATGGGCGGGGATCATGGTGTTGGCCTGTGTCTCGCCCTTGGTAATCTGGTATTTCTTGGGTTTTTCAGGATTGTCAGTCAGGTACATTCCCTCCACGTCGTAGGGCTCATCAGTGGTGTTGTAAAGCTCCACCCAGTCCTTGCGTTTGAAGTACTCATTGACATAGATCCCATCGTCAGCGCTCACCTCGTTGATGCGGACGGGAGTGATGCCCTGGGCGGCCAGCTCACTGTCAGAGAGCTTGGTGAAGGTGGCGGTGAGGTTGACGGTACCAGAAGGCAGGCTCATCTCGGCCTCCTCGCTCACGACGGAACTACCCTTTTTCCATCCGCTGAAGCGATAGCCGGCAGGCGCTTCGGCACGCAGGGTGACAGGAGCAAAGAGGTGACCCTTGAAGTCGGCGTAGGGCACATTGATGCCATTGATAAACAGCTTGGCCCCCTCTGCATCGGCTTTCAGCGTGACACTCTGGCGGGTAGTACTGCTGAGATTCATGGGCTTGTACTGTTTCATGAAGTTGGTCATCTTCTCGCTGCGATCCTTCAGGTTGTTCTTAATCTCGTCGGCAGCGCGCTTTGGGTCGTGACCATCGCTGATATTATTAGGATTTTTCTTCATCAAGTCGGTCATGGGGGTCACAACAGCCAACAGCTCGTCCACAATCTTGCCTGCGCGCGTCGGCTCAAACACGCTGCCACCGATGATGCAGAAGGTGTCGATGAACTTGCGGCGGTATCCGTCGTGCTTCAGAAGGTCGAGGAAGAAGTTGACAAGCTCGTGGTTCAGTTCATTGTCGTACGTGAACCTATTGAACCAGGTAAATGGGCTGCTGCCATTGTTGCCGTTGCACTTGCCAAAGGCATAGTCAAGGTCGAAGCTCACGAAGCGGTAGCGACCGTCCTTCTGGCTTCGGTAGCCCTTAATGTTGTTGTTGGGCCAGTCATCGTTGAAGAGGAAGAATGTGGCAGCCATGTAGTTGGTGAACTCGTCAATGTCAAGCAGGGTACACAGCTCGTCGTAGACTCCCTCTTCGTTGATCTGTTTGCCCAGCTCAAAGATACGGTTAATCACCTTGTCGTCGCCGTTCTTCATCAGAAGGTTCTCGAAGGCGTCCAGTTCCTCGTCATCATATCCCCAGTTGGCATATGCAAACTTGTCGTTGTTAGGCTCGCGAAGGTTTAACACGCCACGCAGCTCACCGTTCACGTATTCTATAACAGGTACGTACGACTGTACGTCGATGTCAATGCCCGAACGCTGAATGATGGTCTCTAAAGCCGGGTCTGTGAAGCGGGCATTATAGGACCATACGTCGTTGCCTCCATTACGGACGAGTATTACCTTGTTGCGGATATATGGTTTCTGGGGAAAGAATGAGAAATCGAAGCGGTTCTGACCGTCGAATATCTTGTTGCTCTTCAGCTTGAACGAACGGAAGCGCTGCGAGCGGGTCCAGCCGCCGGATACAGCGATATTGACATCCTGATTGAAGAGCATCTGTCCGTCAGGGCTGAGATATGAGAAGTTTACAGGGCGATCCCAGTCCATGTTGTAGTTTTTCGGTTGATTCTGACCGTTACCTGTCTTGCCATTGGTGCCGTCGCCATCGCAGTCGATGCCTGTCTTCGGGTCGGTAAAGTATTTCTTGTCACCCACAATGCTGATGATAGGCATGGTATACTGATTGCTGGTCTTGATGTAGCTACAGGTGACAGGCACGCTTGGGAGGAAGCCGTCCTTGAAAAGTCGGAACACATAGTTCGTAGTGTTCGAGATGCTGAACTTGCCGTCTTTGCTCTCCTTACTGGATATTTCCTCGTAAGTCTCCCATGAGATGTCATCAAAGTAGAAATTGTTTTCAGCATCCTTGATGGAATTCAGGTTGAAGGCGATAGCCTGCAGGGCATAAGTAGTAACGGTTGGTTGCCATCCTCCCCACCATCCGCCTCCGCCGCCTGTGGTTTGCTCGTCAGCCTGCTGCTTTGTGACTGTTCCTTCATAGGTGAATTCTTTCCACTCGGTGGTGACTTCAACGGAACCACCCAGCAGGCCATCGGTGATATAGTCGCCTGGTTTGCGGTGGGCTTGAACGCCAATCTTACAGGCCTTGTCGGCTTTCACTCTCATGTGGAAGCGGTATTTCTCTCCGGTTTTCCATGTGTGCTGGGGAGTATAAACGAAAAACTGCGTTGTCCAGTCGTTAGGGGCATTGGCAACAGAGTGAACTTTGATGCCGCGTGAGCCGTTGTAGCCCACGCCATCGACAATGCGGTTTGCATCGCCATTACCATCACCGTCGCGACTCACGAAGCAGGTGGCGTCTGTGCCTTCGCAAGTGCCATTGGTAAGCATTTCCTTCCAGGGGGACTCAATCCTTGGCAGGCTGCCGTCAGTAGTATACATCAGCGTGGTACCCTCGGGAATGTTGACCTTGATGCTGAGTGAGTTCTTGAACAGCTGGCTACCTTTGTCCACCACCGGTGCATCCACCCGCTTTTCGGCAAAGGTGGCCGTGGCGTTCGTGGCACCAGGTGTTGACGTGGCTGTCCATCCCCACTCGTCGCCGCCGTCGGTCTTGCGTGCCCAGGCCGTACGGCTCAAGGCTTCCGGATATTCCTGACTGAGGACGAGTTGTCCGCTCTTGTCGCTGAGATAGATGACGCCGCCGTCGCAGTCAAGATGGAACGTTGCCTGATTAGACTTAATCTCGTTGGAGCCGAGCCAAATTACTTTGTAGCCCTTAGCGGGAACTGAGCCAATATTGTTGGGCATCTGCCACATCTTCAAATTGTTTGCGTCATAACTCAGGTACATACCGCCTAAGTTGACAGGCTGATCATCTGGGTTATAAAATTCTATCCAACTGTCGAAGTTAATGGCGGGACTCATGACCTCGCCTGCGTTTGAAGCCATCAGCTCGTTGATGACTAATACTACTGAAAATAAAGCTGAAAACATATACTATTAATAGTTGATAATTCTGTCATTCTCTCATTTACTGATTCTCTCCATCTCCAAACAGGCTGAAGTTCACGCTGCCATAGCTACGATGCTCCAGGAATCTGGGGTGATGGGAGAAGTCATTATCCTTACCATGCTCGAACACCAACACGCCACCCGGCTTCAGCATATCCTTCTCCAGTATCAGGTCAGGAATCGTCGGCAGTTCCTTCAGCGCGTATGGCGGATCGGCGAAGATAAAATTAAACTGCTGGTTGCAGCTCTTGATGAAGCGGAATACGTCGCCGCGGATGCAT
Source organism: uncultured Prevotellaceae bacterium (assembly GCA_900318585.1). Taxonomy (GTDB): domain Bacteria; phylum Bacteroidota; class Bacteroidia; order Bacteroidales; family Bacteroidaceae; genus Prevotella. The sequence continues at coordinate 4,316 of ONKY01000131.1, read as the reverse complement.
TGCAGAGTGCCTGTCGTCAGGCCAAGCTTCTGCGCACACTGCTGGATAAAGCGGTGGTGGTCACGGTCCATCTCTACGCTCACCACCCGCTGGCAGCCTCTTGACACCAGTTCCAAGGAGATGCTGCCCGTACCGGAGAACAGGTCGAGTGCGGTAGCATCTTCGAAGTCCACGTATGCAGTCAGCACGTTGAAAATGTTCTCCTTGGCGAAGTCCGTCGTTGGCCTCGCCTTGAATGTGCGTGGAACCTCAAACCTCCGTCCTTTGTATATGCCCGTGATAACCCTCACCTCGTACCTCTTGATTCGTATTTCTTAATTGCGCAGCAATCGCTCTTAATTCTTAATTCGCGAAGTGTTACCTGCCCTTCACGTACAGCGTCATCAGGTCGTAGGGCATCCCCTTGATGAGCGAAGCAGGCGCCTCGCTGAAGTCCACCTGGGGATTGACGATATACACCTTCGTCACATATTTCCGCAACTCCTCCAACAGCCACTCTCCGTCAGGCAAGTCGCCCACAATGTGGAGCTCGTCGTGGTCTGGATTCAGCGCCAGCTGGTTCCATACGTAGAGAAGGAAGTAGGCCGCGTCATGACCGTGCTTCACGCTGTACTGGTTACAGAACTTGAAGCGGTGTTGCTGGAAGCAGCAGACGTCCACGCGCCCCTCATGAAAATAGCCGTAGAGCTTCTGTCGCACCCCCGTGAAGCTGCGCTGGTGAAGGTGTCGCCAGACAGGCGAGATGGCCGCAATGATATTGGCATTAGGGAAATTGTCGTCCACCACCAGCTTCAAGTCTTTGTTCATCGAGAACACGGCCACGGCATTCAGGTCGGGCAACACGTTGAAGAGCACCAGATCCTGCTCACTCTCCATGAAAGAGTGGTGGTACATCACCTCCACCTTATCTTCCTCAAACAGCTCCACCGGCACCATCAATACAGGCGAGTCCATCATCACCCGCACCTTACCTATCGGTAATTGCGGCAGTTCTGCCTGACGAAGTGCCTCACGCAGGTTAGCCGCCATCGACACGCCACTTTTCACTACATACGGTTCGTAGCGTATGACAGGAGCAGTGGTATCCTCCAGTGTTGCTATCACTGCGGCCGGAGCCGTCACGTCGATTGCCGAAAACGACATAGTCCTGTTACCTATACGGATAGTCAGGCGCTGTTTTATCATATTCTCTTCCATATCAATACTCCCTCTTCTCACCCCTTCACTATACTCAGCACACAAATGGCAAGAAGCCCTGCCGCAATGAGCGCAAGGAGGCAATTGATGACTTGTTCTCTTGTCTGCATTCGTCTTTTTCTACTATTTCATGCGAATTGCGCTGCAAAGATACAAAAAGTTTTGGAATATTGTTAGCTTTCGGAGGAAAAAGTGCGAAAAGAAGGAGTTCCTACAGGGGATCAACGTCGAAATAAATCTGGAGGGAGGTGTAGCGCTTGTCTTCCAGCATCTGCTGACAGGTCAGGTTCAGGTAGCGGCGTACATCGGCCAGGTTCAGCTGCGGCTCAATCTTGAGCACAAGTTTGCGAATGGCCAGCATTTTCACGCGGGCAACGGGTGGTTTGTCGGGACCGAGCACGCGGTTAGTGAACCAATGACGCAAGCGCGTTCCCAACTCGTGAGCCGCCGTGTCAACGAGCTGGTCGTTGCGGTGCTTCAGGTAGACGTAGAACAACCGAAAGAACGGCGGATACCTGAAAGCCAACCGTTCGTCGAGCATATTATGAAAGAGTCCCTGATAGTCGTTATGGGCAACTTGCTGGATGACAGGCAACTGTGGCTGGCGCGTCTGCAGGACGACCAACCCCCGACGCCCCTTACGTCCGGCTCGTCCACTCACCTGTGCCATCATCATATAGGCATGTTCGTAGGCACGGAAGTCAGGCTGGTTGAGCATCGCATCAGCATTGAGGATGCCGACGACGCTGACGTGGTCGAAGTCAAGGCCCTTAGAGATCATCTGTGTGCCAATGAGCAGGTTCGTGCGACCAGCGGCAAAGTCGCTGATGAGCCGCTCGTAGGCGTGGCGTGAGCGGGTGGTGTCGAGGTCCATACGTGCCACGCGTGCCTCGGGCAGAATATCCTGTATCTCCGCCTCTATCTTCTCCGTACCGTAGCCCTTTGCCCAAAGGCTATGGCTGCCGCAAGCAGGGCACTCGGTAGGAACACCGTAAGTAGCGCCGCAATAGTGGCAGGTCAGTTGGTTCGTGTTACGGTGGTAGGTGAGAGACACATCACAGTTCTGACAGCGTGGTACCCATCCGCACTGCTTACACTCCAGCATGGGAGCGTAGCCACGGCGGTTCTGGAAGAGGATGGCCTGCTCGCCACGCTCCAAGGCCTCGCGTACACGCGCTAATAAAAGAGGTGAGAACGGACCGTTCATCATTTTCCGCCGCTGAAGGTCCTGTATGTCCACCACTTGTACCTCGGGCAGTTCTATATCCTGATGGCGCACGTTCAGCTCCACCAACCCATACTTCCCCGTCTTCGCGTTGTGGTAGGACTCCAAAGAGGGGGTGGCGGAACCGAGGAGGACGAGAGCCCCCCTTACTGCCCCCGAGGGAGCTTCATTAGTATTTTCGGCTGAGTCTATAGTAGCCCCCGCGGAGACCAAATGGGGGGCTTCGAGGACTTTTGCCATCATTATCGCTACATTCCTTGCATGGTAACGGGGGGCAGGCTCCTGCTGTTTGTAGCTCATCTCATGTTCCTCGTCGACAATGACGAGGCCGAGGCGCTGGAAAGGCAGGAATACAGCAGAGCGAGCACCGAGGATAACATCATAGGGAGCATCGGAGAGCTGCTTCTGCCAGATCTCTACGCGCTCGGCATCGCTGTACTTGGAATGGTAGATGCCGAGGCGGTCGCCGAAGACGCGTCGCAGACGATCCATCATCTGTACTGTCAGGGCAATCTCGGGCAGCAGGTAGAGCACCTGACGGTGCTGTTCTATCTCGCGCTGTATGAGATGGATGTAGATTTCCGTCTTGCCCGACGAGGTGACACCGTGAAGCAGTGTGACGGGCTTCTTGAGCATGGAAAAGAGAATCTGGTTGTAGGCCTCCTGCTGTGCGGCAGAAAGTTTCTTCATATTCTCTGGGTGTGGCTCGCCACCGTGGTTCAGCCGTCCTACCTCCACCTCGTATGTTTCAAGGAATCCACGTCGCACGAGTTGGTTGATGGTTTCGGAAGTGGCGTGACTGACATTCATCAGCTCGTCTTTTGAAAGTGAAGAACGAAGAGTGTTCTCTTCACCAAAAAAACGGAAGGCATCCAGCTGCTTCGGCGCTTTTGCCAACATGTCAAGGGCGATGTGGAACGCTTGCTCGTTCTGGAACTTGGGAGCGAGGCGGATAAAGGTCTCCGTCTTGGGGCGATAGCCGTCCTCAGCCTTCAGGCCCGAAGGCAGCGCAGCCTTGTAGACCTCACCGATAGGCGACATATAATAGTCGGCTATCCACGACCACAGCCGATACTGCTCAGGGAGCAATATCGGCTGTAAGTCCAATACCTGCTGGATGTCCTTCACCGCATAGCCCTGCGGCTGCTCGTCATGCGTTCGGGCAACGATGCCCACGTAGTGTTTGCTCTTTCCAAAGGGTACTCGCACACGAACGCCGAACTTCACCTCTCCCTCTAACGGTTGGGGGATAGAGTAGGTGAAGAGGCCGTCAAGCGGCAGCGGCAGTATGACATCGGCAAAGCGCAATTTCCAACTCCTTTAACTCATCAACTCCTTAAAAATAGTAAGCAAGTGCCATCTGCCAGGCGTGATATTTGCTACTCCAAGTATCAACGGTCTCCTGATAGTTTTCGCTGAAGGTCTTACTCTTCACCTCGCCGGTATTACCGAGGGCGAAATTGTAGTTGACGGAAATCTGGACGTTGCCGAACTGAATGCCTGCACCGATGTTGGCACTTAAGTTAGAGCTATTGACGGACCATTCTGACACCTGGTCAAAGAGCTTCTCGTCACTGTCGCCGATATTGAAGGCTAACTGCGGACCGGCAAAAACGTAGAGGCCGGCCCTGTCACTCATGCCAAAGCTGAAACGGGCGTTGACGGGTAGGATAACGTGCTGTGTCTTCACTGTTTCCGTGGTTGTCTGGATGCGACTGTTGTCAATCTTGTCAACCGACAGTTTCGTCTCTCGCTGATTATAGAGCAATGACACGTCAATGCCCACAAAAGGAACAGACGCCCTGACCGTCGGGCCAATAAACCAACCCATGCGGTTGGACGTATCAAACACATCACCCTTCAGTTTCATGTTCGTGGCATCAAGACCACCCTT